>CAZCYX010000037.1:0-15870 GCA_964503065.1 uncultured Candidatus Bathyarchaeia archaeon | reverse complement strand
AAGCAGTTTCATCTTCCTGCCATAATCTGTGAAATGAAAATAAAGTGTTCCATCAACGAATACGTACTGAAAAGGAGCCATATATGGATGCCTTCTTCCTATGAAAGCAATTCGACAAAGCATCTGTTCACGAACGAGTTTTTCAATTTCTGCTTTATCCATCTTAGGTAGCTTAAAAATCCTCAAAGCGCAAACCTCCCACTCTACAAATGAATATTATAGGCTGAAATACTTGAAATTTACGACTTGACGAGACTATATTCACCTTTCACTACCAAGGAATTTGTGCTGAACCTGAAAAGTCAAGCTTATATGTTTGTAACGGCTTGTGTTCGCTCCTCAACAAAAAGAGTGAAACTAATGGGATTAACCAACTTTCTTAGACAAGAGTTCTCATTCATCACAGGCAACTATCGAATTCTCGTAATAAGCTGGATAATAATGGACCTCGCCATGGAAATGCCCAACCCAAACTTTCAGAAATACGTCGTCGAAACTCTCCAAGGACCAGACATGGCACTAGGACTGATAGGTCTCGCCAACTTCCTAGCCATGGCAGCCGTAGCCTTTCCCGGTGGTTACCTTGCAGACAAATACGGAAGACGTTGGCTCATCACAACAATGACATTCGGCATGGCTTTATCCTGGCTCTTCTTCGCTATAGCCCCAACATGGCACTTCATCCTTCTGGGATCAATCGTAAGCAGCCTCTGCCTAATCTATCAGCCAGCACTTTTTGCGATGGTCCAAGATTCGCTTCCTCCAGAGCGTCGAGGCATGGGTTCTTCGATCATACAGCTCATTCACGGAACCTTCAACACGCCAGGTCCTGTAATTGCAGGTTTTCTGTTGTGGCAATTCGGGTTGGAGTGGAGCATGCGAATCATCTACTTGCTCATGACAACTCTTTACGTAACCGCCGCATTGTGGCGACTCAGATTAAGAGAGACCATAACAAACGGAGACCCAATCCGCTTTCGCTATTTTATATCCAGTTATCCAAAGGCTATAAAAGAAAGCGTCAACGTTTGGAAGAAGGTCCCCAAATCAATGTTCTGGCTGTTTACCATCCAAACTCTAGTAATGTTTGGAATGTCACTAACCCAAGTGATCAACCAAATCTACGCCGTAGATGTACTTGGAATAACCCTAGAACAATGGTGGCTAGTCTTCATCCCACTTCTCTTAACAATGATCGCAGCCTCAATCCCCATAGGCAAAACTGTTGACGTATTTGGAAGAAAAATCCCACTAATCCTAGGACTTTGCGTATTAGGCACTGCCCAATTGATCTTTGCCTACGGTAACTTCTTAACTATCATGATTTCGATGATCTTTTTCGGAGTAGCTCAGTTGCTGATTATGTCCTCAGCAATGGCACTTGCAACAGACCTTGTAGACCCAGTGAACAGAGGCAAAGTAGTTGGATTCAGGAATTTTGTGGGTTATATCGTAATGGGCTTCGGCATGTTATTGGGAAACTACTTCTTTATACAAGGAACAAGTATGAACATTCCTCAGCTGCCCTTCTACATAGCCCTCGGATTGGTCATTCCCGCACTCCTCATAATTCTGTTTCTTGTACATGAACCAAAAGAGCGTGTGGGCATGCTCAAGAATAAGGACATATCATAGCACATGCATGTTTTAGGTTTTGGCGTCATATTCAGACAGTAAGAAAATACGATAATGCTATGGCTATCGAGTCGTACACTCCATGCAACAAAGCCGAAGCAGTAGTATTCCCACCAGTCCTCTGCCACACAAAACCAAGAACCAAACCAACAACAAACACCGGAACAATCGCATACAGAGTATTAAGACCATGCATAAGCCCAAACAACACAGAAGTAACCAAAAGCCCTCCCATCTTTCCAAACGAATTCTCAAAACCCCTCTGAACAAAACCTCTCATAGCCAACTCTTCACAAGGTCCAACCAAAACTAAAGAGAGTATAATCATAGCAACCAGCTGAAAAGAATCTCTGGGCGTCACAGCCTTCTCAACAAGTTCTGCCGTGGGATCAGGACCAAAAATCATCTCTTCACCAGCGGAAATGCCTACACCTAGTAGTAAAAGAGGCACAGCAAGAACCGAAACAATCACTAAGACTGTAAAGCTCGCTCTTTTCAAGCCCAATTCCCTCAAACCCGCACCTTTATACTTAGCGAACAAAAGCGTAACCCCCAAGATAACAGCTTCATTAACAGGTAGAGAGATGAGTGCGATCGGAAAAGGCAAGTCCGTGTAATCTGTTCTCAGACCATACATGCCAATCAATAAGAATGTCGCTATGAAGGAACCTAGGAAAATTCCACCAACCAAGGCGAAATAACAAGCCAACGCTAGCTTTGCTCTCCATATGGACTGATTTTCCATCTCTATTCTTCCTCGCCGCTGAGTCTTAATCTCTCCAAATTTGTCCTTCTATCATAAATACCTATCCGAATAAAAGCGCATAGCATATTTAGAGTTTTTATAAAAAAGAGAATAGGATAGTTCCACTGTGATTTTGAGTTAATGAAGTCACTGTCTCTTCAGTTCTTTCTTCACTTTTGGATTCTCTTCAAGCAACTGCACTATCGTATTTCCAACGTACAAATTTCCAGTCTTCATTGTCAGTCTTTTCAAGGCATCATACAGATTTCTGGAAAGCGTAATCGTGTATATAGTTCGTGTAATTTCTTCATCTTCATCGACAGACTGCTTCTGCATCCACATTTCACTCCACCTTACAGAATCAGAGTCAGAGCAGAAAAACCTTGTTTTCTGTGAATTAAATTTTCAACTAAAAGACAGAGCTACAGATTTTCACTCTTAATCCGATCGAAAGCAATTTCGCAAACAATAATATAGTCTCTTCTCATTGTCTACTTCCAGATGGTGAAAGAATTGGGCAAAATATTGTTAGGCTGTTCAGGCTGGTCCTACAAAGATTGGATAGGCCCATTTTATCAAGTACAGAAACAAAGTATGCTCAAAGCATATTCTAAGGTTTTTAAGACAGCAGAGATTAACTCCACCTTCTATGCTTATCCTTCTAAAGGCGTAGTCTTAGGTTGGTTAAAATACACGAAACCAGATTTTGTATACACCGCTAAACTTCCACGATTAATCACCCACAAAAAGAAACTTGATCTCAAACTGGACGTGGAAGATGATGTGGAACGCTTCTGTGAATTAATGCAACCTTTACAATTAAATGGGAAACTCGGATGTTTACTCATTCAGATGCCGCCTGGGATAAAATTTAATCCAGACTTGTTAGAGGATTTCTTCAAGATTTTGCCCACCAATTTTCGTTTTGCTATTGAGTTTCGAGATTTGTCATGGTTGAGAAATGAGACATGGAGGCTTCTCGAGAAGTATAATGTAGCCTATACTATCGTGGATGAACCAGTGTTACCACCAGAAGTTCATGTGACAACCGATATTGCTTACGTAAGATGGCATGGGAAAGGAGAACGCCCTTGGTACAACTACTGCTATGAAAAAGAGGAACTAGAGCCATGGATACCAAAAGTCAAAGAAACTACCAAGAAAACAGACAAAGTATACGGCTATTTCAACAATCACTATCACGGTTATGCTGTAAAGAACTGCTTAGAAGTCATGGAGATGCTTGGTGTCCTAACACCAGAACAAGGTAAAACCAAAAAAGTGGTGTCGAAATATTTTGAAACAAAGGTCAAGACGCTGAAAGAAGGGAAACAGATGATGGCTCTAACTGCTTTTATGCCTGAGAAAGTCCAGCGGATGGGTTTCCAAGAACTTCTCCAAATACTGATGCCTACTTACAAGATAAAACGGTCCAAGGGCATTAAAGATGAGGAAGTGGTAATTGAAGAAATTACAGAGGAACATGTTAAAGCGTTAATCCGAAACTATCATCTATTAATCGACCTCAAAAATCAGACAATTCTCCATGACTGTGCAGATTGGAGCCGATGCGTGCCGATCAAACAGTTTTGCAAACATGTGGGCAAGGTTCTAATGATGATACCTAGAGAAAAGGCTGTGGAAATCTTGAAAAGAATTTGTTCGCAACGAGAAGAGTGGGAGTTTAAACCGTACGTTGCTTAACCTTCTATCAGAATTATTTAGAGCGTTTTGTCTATTAACATGGGAAACTCTTAATTCACTCCTAAACCATAGTGCTAAAAAAGAAGAGAAACAAATCGGAGGAGAAGGAAAATGTCGATTATTGTTGTAACCACTCCGACTGTTCCAGGTTATAAAGTTGTGAAGGTTTTAGAGCCTGTTCATGGATTAACTGTGAGAACAAGGGGTGTTGGGGGAAAACTTGTTGCAGGAATACAGGGAATCTTCGGTGGCGAGGTAACCTCTTACACTTCGGAATGTGAGAAAGCTCGAAAAGAATCTTTAGATAGAATGATTGAAAATGCTAAGAAGATTGGAGCAAATGCGATTATTGGTGCAGACTTTGAAACAAGTGATATATTGCAGGGTACTGCCACGGTCTTTGCCAGTTACGGAACAGCAGCTATAGTTGAAAAAATATAGTTTAACCTATTGGTCAAATTAAGTTTCCTTTGATGTGTGTGTGCGTGTGAGGCTACTCTCTCTAGAGGGGAGAGGTACTCTGTATTGATATCAGTTGATAATGTGTTTTCAAGACAATGGTGGACAACTTGGCGACTGTGTCTTGCTGATTCTGACAAACTGTAAGTTCTGTTACTTATAGAAAAAAGAGGGGATGTTTGACTTACGGAAACGGGTGGTTATGAGGGAGTGATTGTGTTAGCCGTGGAGTCTGTCCAAGCCAAACAAGTGGTTCCAGTCGCCAGAACAGAAGAGGAAAGGTTAAGAATCGCAAAACAGATAAATCTCAGTGAAAAAGGGTGAAAGAAGGCTTGAACAATGCAGAAGGCTAAAGTGATTCATCCCTATATTGAAGCAGACGAGAAGATATGCGGTGGTTCTCCTGTGATTAAGGGAACCAGAACGAGGGTTGTAGATATAGCAATTGAGTATGAATACCTCAACTGTACGCCTGACGAGATAATCAGTGCCCATCCCCATTTGAAACTGGAACAGGTCCATGACGCTCTGTCCTATTACTACGAGAACAGAGAGGAACTGGACGAAAAGATGAAAAGCGACAAACAGTTTATTCAGAAGCTTTCCAAGAGCTTAGAGGCGGGTTCATAATATCAAAACGAATCAAAATTTACGCGGATGAAAGCGTTAACGTCGCCGTCGTCGAGGGGTTGAAAAGACGGGTGTAGAGGCGTTTTCTGCTAAAGATATAGACAAACTGGGCTTAACCGATGAGGAACAGATCGAGGTCGCCTTCAACAAACAAGCTGTAATATTCACCCATGACGTGGATTTTCTAAGAATAGCCCTTCATAAACAGCATCCGGGCATAATCTACGTCCACCAGCAGAAGCTAAGCGTAGGAGAATGCATAAGACGACTGAAAGCCATCGTTGAAATAAAATCTCCAGAAGAAATGCGTAATCAAATCATATTTCTATGAGCAAACGAAAAACTCGAACCCGCCATGTTTGCTCAGATTCATGAATCAACTGCTAGTCTCGGATTTTGGACATAGAGCCTACGTGCTTGGCAGTTTGGGTTTAACTGGTTCTTTGTTTTCTTTACAATAAATTTGATGTTATAGAAAAAAGGGGGAATGTTTGGTTTATGTATGTAGGGTGGTTATGGGGTTTCTTTGATCTTCCAGATGCGGACGCGGACGTAGTTCCAGTAGGAGTCGGTTGCACCTCTATACAATGTAATAGTGTCAGCCGTGGAATCAGTCCAAGCCAAACCAGACTCAACATCGGTCTTAACGAGCCAGCCGTCATAGTCTCCAGCGCCAAAAGAAGTTGTCCAGCCGGCTATAATGTATCCTCCGTCACCTGTCTGAACCATGCATTGTGACCCACTATTGTAACCTATGCGATCCTCGTTTGGTCCTCCGTATGTCTTGTTCCACTGCATGTTTCGAGATGAGTCGGTTTTGACCAGCCACCAATCATAGCTGCCAGCGCCAAAAGACAACGTGTGTCCAGCTAATAGGTATCCTCCATCGTCTGTCTGCATAATGAATGATGCTTGGTCTTGACCTGTTCCTCCGTAAGTTTTGTCCCACTGATGGACACCGCTTGAATCAGTTTTAACCAGCCAGAAATCGCCATCTACATCTCCGTAAGATTGTGTGAATCCAGCTATTGCGTAACCGCCATCACTAGTCTCTACAACAGAATACGCCCAATCGTGGTTAGCCCCTCCGTAGTTCTTATTCCACAGCATAGTTCCGTTCGGGTATGTCTTAGCCAGCCAGAAGTCCCCAAAGGATCCAATGTAATGGTAACCAGCCATCGTATAGTTGCCGTCAGAAGTCTCAATCACGGACATCGCTGCCGAACGCGCAGTTCCATATGTAGAATTCCATTCAACATTTCCAGTCGAGTCGGTCTTAACCAACCAAGCTCGACGCGAATTAGTACCATAATTTTCTGTGCCAGCCATTAGGAATCCTCCGTCGCTAGTGAGCGTCATAGAATCCATTACATCCCTTTGGTGCGATACTCCGTCATATGTTTGGTTCCACTGTTCATTTCCATACTTATCAACCTTAACTAGCCAATAATCGTCTTCTCCTATTTCACCGAAAGACGTTGTAGTGCCGCCTAACGCATATCCTCCGTCACTAGTCTCCACAAGAGAAGTTGCATGTTCAAAATTCACTCTTCCATATGTTTTGTTCCATTGGATGTTGCCAAAAACGTCGGTTTTAATCAGCCAGCAATCGTAACCGCCAGCACCAAATGACATTGTCCTACCTACTAACGCGTATCCTCCGTCGCTTGTTTGAATGATACAATACAGCTCGTCCGCGTTTGGTCCTCCGTATGTTCTGCTCCATCCAGGCGTGTAGCCCGTCAAACCGAGGTGTCTTTGGTGGACTCCGCCGTCTGTTGTTGTTTTTCCTGTTATGTCCACGATTATGTCTGTGCTGTTCAGGTTGTGGGTTATGTTGAAGTATTGTCCAGCCTTGTCGGTGATGTTAACCCATCCGCTATCGTATGTTAAGCCTGCTCTGGCTATAAAATAGTCTGAGGATTCAGTGCCGAATCTGCTAGCTAACGCGGCAATGTCTCTAATATTGATCTTTCCATCAGGAACACCCTCGACTTCGCTTGTAACGTCGTACCAAGGATTATATTCCCCTGGGCCTTGTGCCCGCACCATATTGTAGTAGAAGAGACCGCCACCCAGAACCAAGACCATAGCCAACAACGAAACGCCCACAACGTATTTTCTCTTTAACATCCTATCGTATCACTCCTTTCGCTCTCAATGTATGTACAATTCAAACATTTAAAACTTCAGAAACATTATTCTATCTTCTATTGAAAGATGGCAACAAGACTGTATCATTTACAACAATATTTTCTATCTTGAAGACTATCTATTCAGAAACTAACCAAGCCTCCCAAAGACCACGTTTTCTTGTGTATCAAATGAAACACAAATAAACCATCAGAAAAAATATAGGAAAAAATCTTCTGATTCTATATGGTCAAATGCAGAGACCGCAATATTAACTGATTAACTATCGAAAACATCTCCAATATTTCTTTAGCAATCGTCTTAGTTCTTTTAACGTATTTTTCACTGCTGGGCGAACCCAGTTAGGCTCTACTGGCGGAGTCGCAGGGTCACCTACATTTATGGTTTCTAAGCCTACTACTCCGGCAGTGAGTGCAAACCAACAAGGTGGCAAAACCGTAGGATTATATCCACTTCCAGGCATTAACACAAGCCTACCACTGCAAACTTTCTCTGCTACTTCGACTATGGTGCGAGACAACTTGAAGAAACCGTTTACCGTAAGCCCTAAACTTCCAAGCATATCGGCGAAATGAGGATCGCTCCCCCCATTTGCTACGATAAGTTCTGGCTTAAACTCCTCTGCTAAAGGAATGAAAACTTCCCTCAAAGCATAAAGATAAGTTTCATCACCAGTTCTAGGCGGCAAAGGTAAGTTAACGTTATACCCCTCTCCCTCACTCTTTCCAATCTGTTCAACAAACCCAGTTCCTGGATAGATAGTTCTTGGATCCTGATGCAACGAAATAAACAACACCTCAGGGTCAGCATAATAGATGTCGCTAGTTCCGTTTCCAAAGTGTACATCATAGTCTAGAACCAAAACCCGTTTAAGCTTGTAGGTTTCGCGCAGATACTCGATTAAGAGAGCTATGTCGTTGAAGAGACAGAATCCCCCTCCATAGTTTCTGCCTGCATGGTGATAACCGCATCCTAAAGCCACTGCCCGACCAACTCCTCCTTCATAAATAACCCTTCCCGCCACTACTGCCCCACCAATTATTAAGAGAGCAGCTTCAAGGATTTGTGGCGACACAGGTGTCTCCATGTCATAAGGTCTGCTAGTCTCAGCTAAACGGAAAATTAGATCTACATATTCCCTATCATGAACCTTCAAAAGAAATTCCCTAGAGATTGCTTCAGGACTTAAAACGATTATGTTTGGTAGGCGAAGTAATCCTTGATCCTCAAAAAGGCGTAGAACATTGGCGAAACGGTCTCCACGGAAAGGGTGACCTGGTCCCAAATCGTACTGAGAGAATTTTTCGTGATATGTGATACCTACTTTCAACTAGTTTCGCCCTACAGTAAATTATGTCATCTGCTTAAAACTGCAACTATCCTTCTTTAATAAAGAGAGTAGAAATGATTTCTCAAGTGTTAATCTATAAAAAAGGAAGAAGGTTTAGGAAGATTTAAGGCTGAAGGCTATTCTTCCTGCTCTTCTTTTTCTTCGAACCTCTCCTCTTCCGTTGCGTCCTCTTCTTCTGCAGGAAAAAAAGAATCTTCTTTTACTGGGGCTTCAATTTCTTCTTCAGTTGGAGTTTCATTAGTCATTTCAGTGGGGTCTTCCGGAGTAACTATAGTCTCTTCAGCAATCTCCTCTGCTACCGAGGGTTCCGTTTCCATCGGTGGTTCTGGTAACGCTTCAACACTTTCCTCTGTCGGTGTTTCAGGTAGTACCTCAGCACTTTCTGCTATAGGTGTCTCTGTTGGCAGTTCTTCTAGGGGTTCACTTTCTGCTTCTTCTGAGGTGGATTCTGGTTCCAGTGACGTTTCGCTCAATGTTTCTTCTGTTGGTGTTTCCTCCAAAGGTGTCTCTACTGGCGTCTCGATTTCAGGTTCAGCAACAACTTCAGTTGGAGGTGTCTCCACTGTTTCACTGGGTTCATGTGAAATCTCTGGCACGGCCTCTGGTACAATTTCTCCAACAACTTCTTTTATAGTGTTCAATTGCTGCTTTGTAGCTTCAAGCGCAAGATTGAAGGCGCCACTCTCCCTTTCATGTAACTGGTCATCGATTTCTCCAGCTGCATATTGTAGTTCTGAGTTTGCAAGAAACATTTCCAAAGTGTTGATTTGTCCTTCGAGTTCAGTGATTTTTGAGGTCATTTTTTGGGCTAAGTCTTTCTGGCGAGCTTCGATCTCTGTGATGGCACCTGTAATTTCGTTATTGATGGAGTCATAGGTATTTTGGGAAATTCTGCCGCTGTTGAATAGATCGTCTAAAGCTTGTTTCTTTTTCCTCGCTAACTCCAGATCTTTGCCTATTTTTTCAAAAGAATGCTTCCATGAAATCAAATTTACACACCTGCACTTTGCTAGCATAGAAAATCAAAAATAACCTTTACTAACATCTAGATATATCGCAGACTGTCAAAACAGGTCTTCTTTTCCCTTTTATTCAGAAAATACTTTTAAATTTGCATGATTCGGTGATCAAAATATAGCCTTAAACATGAACACACTACTGACTAATATAACTCATTGCTACATACTTCTCTCTCGTACCGATTTTAATTGTAAACAGATTACAGTTTCTAAATCAGTCATGGAATATCCTTAATGCTACCGAGGGGGACTTACCACGAAGTTCACAAGCGAAGACGATAGAATATTCTATATCGAATTTAGACTTCGACTCCAAATTTAGATTAGAAACAAAATATTTAAATTGTCTATAGAAAATAAATCTAGAATAAAGATACAGCAGCATGGTGAAGAGTCTTGTCCGCTCAAGTTTTAGGCGAAATGTATGAAAGAATTGTAAAAAATTTCATGGACGTGTTGGTAATGGCAGAGTTGAGGAGTTCTCCTTTAAGTGGTTATGATGTGATCTCATTGATTCATAAGAAGTTTAATCTTCTTGTGAGTTCAGGAACAGTTTATTCTCTTCTCTATTCTTTAGAGAGAGATGGATTAATAGAGGGAAAGTTGAACGACAGAAAAAGAGTTTATGGACTAACTGACAAGGGTGAAAAAACTATCAATGCTATTCTTAATGCAAATGATCAGATTCAAAGCATCCTAGTAAATTTGTTTAAGAGAAATAATAACTTTCAAAGGCGTGTAAGATAAGCGTCATATTATGTCTGTAGCTTCGCCATAAAATCATCTATAGCATTCTTCACCTTCTTCCACTCGTCCAAGTTTCTTAGTTGAAACTTGTGTTTTCTCTTCCATTTCCCGTCTCGAAACTGCCAGAGATACATGGCAATGGAACGTCTTCCATAGGATTCAATAATCACTATTGCTTCCCACCATTTCTCGCTTCTAAAGATGGTCACGTGGTCTATCACTTTGTAGAACTCGGAAATGGGTAATTTTTCGCTCATCCTCTTATCTCCTTTCCTTTATGGAAAATATTCTAGATTTAAGTTCTTTCATAAGTCATAGAGTTGTAGAAGACTTTGCAAATCGTTTTACAGACATAGATTATATCTTTCTTCTGTGACTCTCTTTCCCCAGATTTCGTGCGTTTTCTCTTCGGTTTTATTAAAGCCAAAGCGTGTGTAGAGATGACCCGCTTCTGTTAGTTCGCTTGTGGTCCAGAGGAATATGGTTTTGTACTTGCGTTCCTTGCAGAACTGAAGCGCTTCCTTTAGGAGTTCTTTCCCAATGCCGAGCCCTCGATAGTCGGGATGAACGAGGAACCAGCGAAGTTGAGCATCTACTTTTGAATGCCCGACAATGGCGACGGAACCGATAATTCGACCGTTTATCTCTGCCAACCATATTCGATCTTTATCAGGATTGAACGATTGAACAAATTCTGCAAGCCCACCTGCAACATAGGCTTCGAATGTTTGGTCGTAGCTATATTCTTTTGTATACAAGATTCCGTGAAGATAGGTGAGATAGCCTATATCTCCTGGCTTTATATGATGCCGTATTTTCCATTTAACTTTCATATGAACGCCCCTTTCATTCGTCATGGCATTTCGCATAACTACTGTTAAACGTGTTGCATTTGACTATTTAATCGGCGTGCGTCCTAAGCTCGCTGACACGACAGCTTCTCGGTCTTCTTCGAGATCTAGACCAACAAGTCAGCCTAGGTCAAACTGCTCCCGCATGGAACGATAACAAACCAGCCTCAGAATCAAAAACAATGGTAGCCCGGGAGAGGTTCAAATATCGGTTTAAAAAATCGGTGTTACGCCATGATTCTCCGTCCTTTTCGAAAAAATATCTGGGAATTAAGTTTCAGCTCTTGAACTTGAAATCATTGTACTTCTACCTTTTTTCAGTCTTGTTAGATTTTCGTTCTTGCGAAAGGAGTTTTGTAATTTCAATGCTGACGAGTGTTATGAGGCATAGACCAGCGAGAAGTCCAACTTCGTAGAGGCCAATTGGAACTATTCCCAATGCTTGTTGCGTTGCAGGGATGTTGACTAACGCTAGTATTAGTATGACTTCCCATAACACAGCTAACAGAAGGAATTTATGCGGTTTCACCTCGAAAAGCGCGTACCTTAATGAGCGACAGTTTAGCGCTAAAACTAGTTCAAAGAAAATCAACACTAAGAACAATCTAGTTCGGGCAATTTCCACGCCTTGTGGTAAAGAGCTTAAGAAAACCCATAGCAGAAGAGGGACTTCTATTAATACTGCCCGCAAAAGGAATAGCTTCACTTCTTTGGTGAACACTGTTTCTGTAGGACGGCGAGGAGGTCTTTTCATGACATCTGGATCAGACGGGCTAACGCCCAGAGCTATGGCTGGAAGTCCATCTGTGGCTAAGTTGATATACAGAATGTGCACGGGAAGTAGAGGCAATGGGAATCCAGCAAGAACCGCAATAGAAAGCACCATTATTTCCACGAGATTTGCTTGCAGAAGATACGTGAGATATTTCTTTATGTTATCATAAATCCATCTGCCAAGTTCTATGGCGTTGATTATTGTTGCGAAATTGTCGTCCGCTAGCACTAGATCGGCAGCCTCTTTGGTTACCTCTGTTCCAGTTACACCCATCGCCACTCCAATGTCGGAATGCTTAAGCGCAGGAGCATCATTAACGCCGTCGCCTGTCATGGCAACCACTTGTCCCTTCTTTTTCCATGCTTGAACAATCTTCAATTTATGCGCCGGAGAAACCCGTGCATACACAGTAACCTTTTCAACGATGTCTTCAAACTCTTTGTCAATCATCCTTTCCAAATCTTCACCAGTAAGCACCATGTCTCCTTCTTTGTAGATTCCCATCTCTTTGGCTATTGCAAGCGCCGTTAGTTTATGGTCTCCAGTAATCATAACTGGCATTATGCCTACTTTTTCGCAGACTTTGATTGCTTCTTTTGCTTCTTCTCTTGGTGGGTCTATCATTCCCAGCAAGCCAAGGAAGACTAAGTCTTTCTCTAAAGTTTCTTCGTTAAGAGCCACATCGTCTGTTTGGAGTTTCTGGTAAGCGATGCCGAGCACTCGCAGCGCGTCTCGAGCCATTTCTTCATTTACCCTTTGAATCTCCTGTTTCTTCTTCTTAGTCATTTTCTCTACTTTATCTGCTCCATAAATGTGAGTGCATCGTTCCAAGATTATTTCTGGCGCTCCTTTTGAATAGACGATTTTGCTTCCGTCGGGTGTCGAGTGAACAGTTGTCATGCGCTTTCTTTCAGAGCTAAATGGAACTTCACTTATTCGTGGATACTGCTTCCGTATATCGTCTGTTTGGAAATCCGCTTTTGCTGAAGCAGCAATAAGTGCGCCTTCAGTTGGGTCACCTTTAACGCGCCATTTATGTCCGTCAATAAATAATTCAGCATCATTACACAAAATTGAAGCTTGCAAAACATGTGAGAAAACTTCATTTTTGAAAAAGTCGTTGTCGCCTTCTGTATGAAATTCACCCTTAGGCTCGTATCCAACTCCTGTTACATTTATTATTTCGTTTCCAGTGTAGATTCTCCGCACTGTCATTTCGCCCTTCGTTAACGTGCCTGTTTTGTCTGAGCAAATCACGGTTGTGCTGCCTAGCGTCTCTACTGCGGGCATTTTTCTGACGAGGGCATGTCTCTTAGCCATTTTATACATGCCGATTGCGAGGCTGCCAGTGACAACGGCTGCTAGGGCCTCTGGAACGGAGGCTACAGCTAAAGCTACTCCGAACATAAACATGCCTAGAAGAAATTGGATGTCTACGATTCCATTCGTTAGAAATTCTCGTAAAACTCCAACGCTTATTACAATGACACTTACGGTTAAGGCGGCAATGCCCAACCATTTTCCTAACCCTCTTATTCTTTTCTCTAATGGCGTCTCTTCTTTAACTACTGCTGTCACTTGCTTCGCAATCTTTCCAAATTCAGT
Organism: uncultured Candidatus Bathyarchaeia archaeon; assembly: GCA_964503065.1. Lineage (GTDB taxonomy): Archaea > Thermoproteota > Bathyarchaeia > Bathyarchaeales > Bathyarchaeaceae > JAOUKN01. Next base: position 2,195 of record CAZCYX010000037.1, on the reverse strand, counting down.
GCCCATGCCAGTTGCTGTCACAACGGCTTTTCCTTTGCCGTAAGTCACTCCTGTACCCGAAAAAACAATGTTTTTTCTATCAAGAAGAGAAATAGTGCCAGAAATTCTTCCAGTTCCCTTAAAAACTGGCATAGACTCTCCAGTTAAAGCCGCTTCATTCACTTGCAGGTTTATTACTTCGATTAACCGAGCGTCAGCGGAGATTTTGTCCCCTTCTCTTAATACAACGATGTCACCAGGCACTATTTCTCTGGCAGGAATCACAATTTCCTTTCCATTTCTCACAACCGTAGCAGTGGGGCTGAGCATTTTCTTCAATGCCTCCAAGGCTCTTTCCGCACGGTATTCTTGGAAAAACCCAAGCACAGCAGAAACCATTACTATGACGAAAATAACCATAGCGTCAATCCAATGGCCAGTGGCTAAAGAAACTAAGGTTGCGCCGAGAAGAATCAGAATAAGGATATTTTTGAACTGGTTGAAAAGAATCCTCAAAGGTGAAACTTTTGCTGTGATAGTCAGCTCGTTGAACCCATAATGCTTCAGTCTATTCGTAGCCTCGGCTACATCCAATCCTTGTGTGCTGGTTTGGAGTTTCTCTAATACCTGAGGGATTTCTAGCGAATGCCATTCCTCTTCCGCGTTCATGTAAAATCTCTCTCCTAAGAACTCTCTCTGGGTTTCCGCTCCTATATTTAGATTGTAGCCAATAAACGTTAGTGTGTGCAAAAATGACCTTAAAATCAAATTTTTTGAGGAATCCCTGTGAGGCTTCGAACTCTCTTTTAAGTCTCGCCAAACTAAGGCTGAAAAGGAATTAATGAAGACCGCCTATTTTACAAAATTCCGAGAATTTAAACCAAGTTTAAACCTAACCTCCGCGTGTATCTCTCACAACGGGAAATGCCTTAGTCTCGTCCGAATGTGAATGCAGGTGGCTTTCTGGCTCTCTTGCCCCATATAAGCTAAGGGCTAGTGCCCTTCACATGTCGTCGTGGGTGTTTTCTGGGTGGCTGAACTGTAAATGTCCGCTTTTGCTGTAGTTGTACAGTTGCTCGTTGATCTGCTCGCACAACTACCTAGGGTATCGCTAAACGATTCTGTTCCATGACAATTCTCAGGCTTAAGGCATCTCTTCCTGAGACGAGAATCCAAATCTAACCTTCCAACAACTCTCACAACCCTACGCTTCACTCTCCCTTTTCACAATCACCCACGAAACCATAAGACCTGCTAAATCAGCAAACAACTCTCCAACACATATTTGGAGCCTACTTGACCCCTATAGAAGACCTAGGCTAGACCCTGTGCGTGTGTGAGCCTCCTCCCCTCAAGCCAATCAATCAAATCTTGAGTTGACCGTCCTTAAGGACTGTAAGGATTGTTCCATCTTCTTTAGTTACCTTCACCGTAGGCTTAGACATTAGTAGGTCCATATGATTTTGAGAGGCATTTCTTCCTCCCGGCATATCAGTGTTGTGTCCAAAGGCTATGTGAATTGTTCCCAACATCTTCTCAGCTTCTAGAAACTCTTCTGTAAATCTGGCTTTAGGATTGATTCCGAAAGCGAATTCGCCAACTATATTTGACCATTCGTCGGTGGCAAGCGTTTCTCTTACTCTTCTAAGTACATCATGATCTTTAGATGCAGTCTCTTTTGCTTTCCCATTTTCAGCACTAACTTCTAACGGAGTCTTTAATGGTCCAATTCCACCGATAGCCATATCACAGACAAGTTTTCCATTTAACGAGTTCTCTACAGGTGCCACAATGACTTCTCCTGTTGGAAGATTCATCCATTTCATAGACTTCCAGTCAATTCGCGTGTCCGTGTAAAATTCTCGTCCTTTTACGTTGAGGGACAGGTTGGTTCCAGATGGATTGGTGATCTCAACCTTAACCGTTCCATTTAAGGCTTGAATGAGTTTAGTTGCAAAACCTTGCATGTTTCTGTGTTCCTGAGAGGTTAAGGATAAAGCGCCCTTTGTGAGCATGTCTAAAGTTACGCCTGGGCAATGTCCCAACCGTGATTTACGGTCTCTTGTTTCAATCTGAATGATCTTTATTCGGAAGGGAGTTTCTTCTCTGTCTCCTCTCATAAGGTTGATGTAGATGTCTGGTTTTTGTTGAGTCAAGACTTCTAATAGTTGAGGTGGAACTTCACTTCTTGTTTTATCTGACGTTTTGAGTATCAT
>CAZCYX010000036.1:0-16109 GCA_964503065.1 uncultured Candidatus Bathyarchaeia archaeon | reverse complement strand
CTACTCCACATTATCTGTCTCTCTACCTAGCAACTGGGTGAAGGAAACCGATTTGAAACGTGGAGACACAGTCTTCCTCGCACCAGAAAAAGATGGTTCACTTAAACTGTTTCCAAGCAAAATTCTTAAAACAACAGAAAGAATCGAGGAATACACATGCAACTCTGACTTATGTGACGATCCCAAGATATTAGAACGAGTAATCGTAGGTAGCTACATTTTAGGTCGCGATCTCTTCTCAATAATATCCTCTGAAAGAGTAACTTCGGAACACATCGAAGAAATCAGAAGGATAATGCCCAAATTGATCGGATTGGGAATCGTAGAAGAGACGCCGGATCGTGTTACACTCCAATGCTCTGTTGACCCAAGAAAATTCCAACTGGACATGTTGCTTCGAAGGCTTTCCATAATTTCGTTGACTATTATGAAGGAAGCAGTACAAGCACTTGCAGACTTTGATACTTCTTTGGCAAAAGACGCTATAAAACGAGAAGATGAAGCCGATATGATGTATTTGCTTGCGATGAGGTTGCTAGTTTCTGCACAAAGAAAAAGGGAAGTTGCTGAAGAAGTGGGATTGAAGGACCCCTTGCACATCCTATACTTTGGCCTAATGTTGAGATATCTTGAGTTGATTGGTGATTATGCTGAAGAAATAGCACTCAGAGTAATCGAACTATCACAAAAGTACAAAGAAAAATTGCCCAAATGGGTAATAGAAAGGATAAGCAATCTAAATGACCTTGCGCATGATTTAGTCCTGAAATCTGTAGACTGCTTCTTCATTGGTGACATCAAGATTGCAAACAGCGTTTTGGAAATGCTGGCGTTCGTTGAGTTGGAAAGAGACAGATTGATGCAGGAGCTTCCTGAGATACCGCATTTGAGGTTGATACTTTGGAACATCACCAGAATAGCACACGACGGTGCAAGCATTGCCTTGACAGCAATAAACAACGCTCTTGACAGAAAGACTAAGATATGTTCAAAAGGCTGGTCAACAAGCTTCAAGTAGAAAGAAAAATGCACGCACATGTAGGTGTAAAAGTTGGACACAAAATTAAGAAGCCTAGTCAAGAGCATAACTTGGAGAACTATGGGGATTTTAGTATTAGGAACAATCACATGGGTCATTACAGGCAACTGGATTCAGACAACATACATCACTGCAGCATTTAATATGATTCAGGTTATCTTATATTACTTTCATGAAAGATTGTGGGAAAAAACCAATTGGGGAAAAGTAACTAAATAATTTTAGATCCTGTGCTTGACATTTAAAAGCACTAGTGAAATCTAAAGCGTTAATACGTGCTGCACATTCGTACAAGGTGCAATCGCCAAATAACGTCGAGATCTGTGTTAAGTGATGGCAAAGCAAAACGCCTAAATCTATTATTTTACGGAAGTTTTAAATTTCTACGAGAAAAGGAGATGTTGTGGTAAAATTGAGTAAAACTGTGATGGAGTTATGTTTTGATATTAAAGGTCAAACGGCAATCGTGACTGGGGCTTCTAGTGGGTTAGGTGTAACATTTGCTGAAACGTTAGCCGAACGTGGAGTAAACCTTGTAATTGCCGCAAGAAGATATGAAAAGCTTGTTAAAGTAGCTGAAGAATTATCCAGTGAACATGGTGTTGAAGTGATTCCGGTCAAAACAGACGTAGCTCAAGAGAAACAAGTAATCCACATGGTAAAGACTGCTATAGATAAGTTCGGATCACTGGAAATTCTAGTTAACAACGCTGGAATTGCATCTTTAAGTCCATCTGTAGACATGAGTCTCGAAGAATGGAAAAAAGTGATAGATGTCAACCTGACAGGCGTCTTCTTATGCGCGAGAACTGCTGCACGTGAAATGATTAAGAAAGAATATGGAAAAATTGTGAACATTGCTTCCATTTATGGAGCAGTGGGTGATATATTTCCAGCAGCACCCTACTATGCATCCAAAGGGGCAGTCATAAACCTAACCAGATCTTTCGCCATAGAATGGACACCCTACAAAATAAACGTGAACGCCATTGCGCCTGGGTTTTTCCCCAGTGAAATGACAGAGCCAATTTTCAAAGATGAAAAAGCTTTGAAACATATCCTTTCCAGAACACCGTTAGGAAGAACAGGAGAACCATTAGACTTGAAAGCAGCGCTAATATACCTATCCTCTCCAGCCTCTAACTACGTCACTGGACAAACAATATTCGTTGACGGCGGATGGACGGCTCTTTAACACATCTTGATGCACTCGCGAACAGCATGAAGTCAAAAATAGTACCATTCACAGGAAGGGTTTGTGACTAGAAAGGTTCTGCAGTTAGTTATTTATTAAACTGGAGCATTCTTCTGAGTACTATGACGATCTCGATAATAGGCGCGGGTAAAGTAGGGAGTTCTGCGGCATTCAACATCTTAAGATTTAGAATTGACGATGTTGTTCTAATAGATATCTTTGAAAATTTGGCTCGTGGCGAGGCACTTGATATGATGCAGACTGCGCCTGCAATAGAGTTCGATGGAAAGATCAGAGGAACCAATGATTTCAGTGAAATGAAGGGCTCAGAAATCGTGATCATAACTGCGGGAGAGGCAAGAAAACAGGGAATGACTAGACTTGACCTTATGAACAAAAATGCAAAGATAGTCAAATCCATAATAAAGGAAGTTGTGAGGTACGCTCCCAATTGTAAGCTTATGCTTGTGACAAATCCAGTTGATGTCATGACATATATAGCTTACAAGGAATCGGGCTTCGAGAGAAACCGGGTTTTTGGAATGGGTAACATCCTTGATACCCTACGTTTTAGATCTCATATTGCAATGGAATTGAATGTTTCGAGAGAGGATATCCGTGCCTTAGTGATAGGAGAACACGGGGATTCTATGGTTCCTCTTGTAGACTATGCTTCTGTTTCGGGGATACCAATAACTGATTTGCTTAAAAAGGAACAGATTGAGAAGATAGTAAACTTGACAAAAACCTCTGGCTCTGCAGTCATTGAACTGAAAGGTTCAACGACCTTTGCACCAGCAGCCGTAATCGCAATAATGGCTGATGCCATTCTCAAAGGCAGGAACAGAGTAATGAGTGTTTCTACGTATCTACGAGGTGAGTACGGATTTTCAGATGTTTCAATTGGTGTGCCAGTTGTTCTCGGAAGAAATGGTATTGAAAGGATTTTGGAGCTCGAATTGAGGTCTGAAACAAAGAAACGCTTTGAAAAGTCTGTTTTAACTGTAAAAAGAGCAATAAAGCAACTGAATGAATAAACTAAGTGAGCTAATGAATGAACCAGATGCATAAGAAAGGCTTCTGAAAGGAGTTAAATATATTTCGAAGAAAGCCAATCTTAAGGAGTCTGGTTCAAATGGAGGAGGAAAAATTTGGCTTTATCTTTTTGCAAATCAATTCTTGAGTTGAAGCCTGCTGAGACCTTTCGTTACTCACGTTTGGCGGCTGAAGTCGCTGAGAAAGGGAGGGAGATAATCTCATTTGGAATAGGTGAACCAGACTTTCCCACTCCAAGACACATTGTAGATGCAGCGGTGAAGGCTCTTAAAGACGGCTTTACAAAGTATGTGCCACCTCAAGGCATTCCAGAACTTAGAGAGGAAATCGCTAGACATGTTTCAGAGTTCACAGGAATTGGAGATGTAAGACCTGAAGAGACTGTGGTTTTGCCCGGCGCTAAACAGACGATCTTCATAGTGATAGCTAGCTATGTCGAACCTGGAGATGAAGTGATAATTCCAGATCCGAGCTTTTACTCTTATGAGCACATAACTAGGTATGCTGGTGGTAAATCCGTCTTCATACCCTTAAGAGAAGAGAACGATTTCAGAATGCTTCCTGAAGATGTTCAAGCGGCTATAACGAATAAGACAAAAATGATAATTCTCAATTCTCCTCACAATCCAACTGGCTCTATGCTAGCAAAGTCTGATGTCGAAGGCATTCTTGAAATAGCAAAGAAAAAAGACATCATAGTTGTCTCAGATGAAGTTTACGACCATTATGTCCATGAAGGAGAGTTCACAAGCGTTCTCACTGATCCTGAGTGGAGGGACTTTGTAGTCTGCATCAACAGTTTATCCAAGACCTATTCCATGACTGGGTGGCGTTTGGGCTATGTAGTAGCTAACAAGGAAGTCGTCAATCGTTTCACTTTGTTTGCTGTAAACAGTTTCTCCTGTACAACTTCATTCGTACAAAAGGCTGGCGTAGCTGCTCTAAGTGGTCCTCAAGACTTCTTTAAGAGTGTACTTGAAGATTACAGAAAGAGAAGAGACTTCCTTTATCACGAGTTAAATACGATAGAAGGCGTCAGAGCAAAAAATCCTGCAGGAGCATTTTACATTTTCCCAAACATTAAAGAAATCTTGAAAAAAAGAAAGGTGTCAACGGAAGAGTTTGCAATGCAACTTATGAAAAAAACTGGAGTTGTAGTGCTTCCTGGATCGGCTTTTCCACATACGGCAGGCAGAGGTTATCTGCGAGTCTCATATGGATTGTCCATCAGAGATATAAAGAGGGGATTGGCAAGGTTCAAAGAGTTTCTAGAGTTATAAAAGATTACAGCGAGATAGTACATAATAAAAATGTGTGCGCTTTTAGTCTTTTTCAACTGAGATCTAGCTATTGCGTAGCCATTTTTTTCTTGATCTTTGCGCGTACATCATCCGAGACTGGGCCAATCTTTGAGATTCTCGAGTTGAGGGTTTCGAATACGTTTAGTATCTTATTATATTCTGGAAGCGTTGTAGTGAATGACATAAGGCGGAGGGGTTCAATGCCATATCCCCTTAATTCCTTCTTAAATTGAATGACCTGTTCTCTTAGGGCTTCTTCGCTGAATACACCGCCATGGTCCTCAACGAATATGATGCCGTCGGCTCCAGCGGCAAATGCGTGTAATACATGTTTTAAGCCGACTCGTCCGGTGGTTGGTACACGAATTATTTCTACGTTGGAAGGATAGGATTCTCTTGTCTGTCCAGCTAAGTCTGCAGAACCGTAAGCTATTTCTCCTTCAAGGAAAGCGATGATCTTCGGAGATTCTCCGCCTTCACATACTCCCTTTATTTGGGCAATCAATTGTTCATCAGTGCAGTTATTCAGTTCGATTGCTTCTTGAGGGCATCTGGGCACACAGATTCCACACCCAACACATGAAACAGGATTAATCACCATGCCAGCGGGAGACTTTTCCAATGCAGCCACTGGGCACACATCCATACATATGCCGCAGAGATTGCACTTTTCTGGTATGATGTAGGCTACTTCTGGCGACACAGAGATTTCACCTTTTCCCACGAAGGTGGCGACTCTTGAAGCAGTAGACATTGCCTCTAAGGTTGTTTCTCTCACGTCCTTTGGGCTTAGGGTGCATCCAGCAGCAAAAACTCCCTCTCTTTGACTGTCCACTGGCCTGAGCTTGTAATGCCTTTCCAAGAGAAAACCGTCGGAACCAACTTGAACGCCTAAGTTTCGAGCTAGTTCTTGGGTGCCTAAACTGGGGGTGATGCCTAGACTGAGTACCACTAGGTCGAATTTTCCCTCAACTTGAGTGCCCAGAAGAGTGTCCTCTCCTCTTACTAGTATTTCACTGTTCTTTAGTGGAACAACTTCTCCTACTCTGCCCCTAACAAATCGTACGTTGTGATCTTGTGCTGTGACATAGAATTCTTCGTATCCTTTTCCGTCGGCTCTTATATCTGTGTAAAAAATCCATGGTTCGGCGTCAGGCACGACCTTTTGAACGAGCATAGCCTGCTTGATGGCAGCCATACAACCTATTTTGCAGCAATGTTCCACTCCTGCTTCTTTGTTCATCATTCGGCTGCCTACGCAGAGTATGAAGGCAACTTTTTTTGCCACTTTTCCGTCGGATGGTCTGCACATTTCGCGACCTAGGAGCCTCTCTAATTGGAGGTTTGTTATAATGTCTGGGTGTAAACCGAAGCTGTATTCTTCAAGGGTTTTTGGGTCTATTAGTTCGAATCCAGTGCAAGCAACAATCGCGCCTACGTCTAGCTCTATGGTTTCTTCTTTTTGGTCGAAATCGATGGCGTTGCCTTTGCAGAACTTTTCGCAGAGCCTGCAGACTCCTTTGGTGAGGTATAGGCAGTGTTCCTTATCGATTGCGTATGTTCTTGGAACCGCCTGTTGAAACGGTATGTAGATAGCCTTTCTGGGAAATAGGCCAGCTTCGAATTCGCTTGGAACTTTGACTGGGCAAACTTTGTCGCATTCGCCGCAGGCTGTGCATTTTGAAGCGTCTACAAATCTGGGGTTCTTCTTGATTGAGACTGTGTAGTTTCCTGGGGAGCCCTTGACAGCTGTCAACTCAGCCATGCTTATGATTTTTATTTTTGGATGTTGCCCAGCGTAAACCATCTTTGGCGTGAGGATGCATTGGGAGCAGTCGAGGGTTGGGAAGGTTTTGCTCAGTTGAGCCATGTGTCCGCCTATGCTTGGGCTTTTCTCCACGAGGTATACTTGATAGCCCTTATCTGCTAATTCGATGGAGGTGATGATTCCTGCAATTCCGCCCCCAATTACAAGGGCATCTTTGTTCACTGGTATGCTCTTAGTCTCCAATGGTTCGAGGTAACGGGCACGCTCTACTGCCCCACGAATAATATCAATTGCCTTAGATGTGGCAGCTTCTTTGTCACCATGAACCCAACTGTCTTGTTCTCGGATGTTTGCCATCTCAAGTAGATATGGGTTTAAACCTGCAGACTCAACTGCTCGCCTGAAGGTGTCGAGGTGCATTCGTGGTGAACATGATGCAACTACGATTCTGTTGAGTCCATGTTCTTTGATTCCTTGCTTGATCATCTCTTGTCCTGGGTCGCTGCATACGTATTCGTATGTTTTTGCGATCTTTACGTCTTTAAGTTTGGAAGCGGTCTCTCTCACCTTTTCGACATCTACTGTGTCGCTTATGTTGCCTCCGCAGTGGCAGATGTATACTCCAACTTTCACTTCTTCTTCTTTCGCCAGTTTTCTGTCCCTCCTATTTGTGGAATTGTGTTGAGGCACTGGTTATCTGGAATTTTCAGCAAAGCACATATTTTGAAGGTCATATTAAACAAACACTGTCTGAAAAGTTTATCGTATTCTAATGAAAACAAGCTTACTCGCGTGCAATCCAGGAATGACCGTTTTTAACATTTGTATTCATCATTAAAACAGTCAAAATTGCTAAATAATTCGTACTCCGAATAAGTGTGTGCACGCATGAATCGGAATAATGCGCGCATGCATGCCCTCTTAATGGTTGAGCCGGTGTTCAGAGCCTCTGGTAGTGAGAGGAGGAAAAGTGTAGGTGGGAGTGGTTCAAAAGGGGTCAGTGGATAAGTCATCTTACAAAAGAAACGTGGCAATAGCCGTAGTTCTAACAGTAATCATCATCATGCCTTTGGCTTATTATTACGCCAAAGTTTCTCCTAAAAGTTCAACACCAGCCTTCGAGCACCCGATTACAGAAGCAAGCTACATCATTTTTAAAGATGGATCAACTTACTATGCGAGAAACGAAGAAACGGGTGCCATAGTCTATTCGGGCAGTGATGCTACGACCATAGTTCATTCAGCGCAAGATGCCCTAGTTAATTTCGGCGGAGGAAAAATCTTACTCACAAGAGGGGAATATTACATCAATTTGCGACTAAAAAACAACATAATTTTAGAAGGCGAAGGACACGAAACAATTCTCAAGGCTGACCGAAATGACTACTCAATAATTGAGAATTATGGACGCGCAGCCGACACCTCAAATGTTAACATACATATTAATAATCTCTTGATAGATGGAACAGAACAGACCGGAACATACGTTTACGGCATTTGGTTTAAGTATGTCACAAACGCCACCATCCAGAACGTTTACATGAAAAATACACATTGGGAGAACATCTATCTATGGCTTTGCAATTATGTGGTCGTGACACAATGCTATATTACCACATCTGGTCGAGAAGGCATATCAATCCACGAATCAATCGGATGTGAAGTCTCAGATAACATCGTAAAAGATAATGCTTGGGCTGGAATTTCTATCGCAAGCAGCAAGCAGACGTTATGCTCAAACAATTCCATGTCAAACAACAAGCAAGGAATCTACATAGGTTCAATAACTGAAGGATGGGATTGCGAACAAAACACAATAGTTGGCGGAGCAATCAGAAACTCCACTGGCGATGGAATACTAATCAACAAAACTGCTGTGGCAGATCTTCACCATAACACTATATTTGGAATAAAAATTGTTGATAGTGGGTTATCAAAGGACCCAGATTTCGGTATTAATGGCATAACAATGAAAAATGGTTCAGCGAACCAAATTTTAAATGCCATAGTAAGTAGAAGCAGAGGGCATGGCATTTCAGTATCGAATGGATCATACCTTATTCTGTCAAACGTTGTGGTAATTGACAGTTCATTAATGTCGGCTGGAACATATAATGGAATACAACTTGAGGATGCAAGCTATAGCTTTGTATATGGAACCTCTTACGATACTAGGTATGGCAGGAACAAGACTCAGGCTTATGGAGTTGCTTCCTCGGGTTCTTCGGACCACAATACAATTATCGGCATGTTTGTAGGCAACAGAGATGGTGAATTATTTTTAGTTGGCAACGATAACCTCTACATAAAACGAGACCATCTCTTCATGGACTTTGGCATGATTGAAACGTCAAACGTCAAGGTAGACGAGAAAGGAACAAACATTGCCATAACAAAAGAGAGCCCAGACTTCGCATCTAAGCGCGTGCTAGAACATCTAGCTGAACATAGAGCTAGAAAAAACTGCTACTGACCGTTTACTGACCGTTTTTCCAACATAAAACGGTCATTCTTGGATTGCGCGCAATTTGAAGTTTAGATGTATTTTAAGATCATTCTTATGCTGACGAGGAGTAAAGTTACTCCAAAGACTCTTTTGAGGTTCTTCACTGAGGTTCTTTTGGATAGATAGGCGCCAACTTGAGCTCCAAAGATCACTCCTAACGCAAGAAAAACAACATAATCAAGATAGATGTTGGTCCCAGACAGAAAATGTGTCACGACCCCTGAAATTGAGGTAAAGATCATGATGAACATGGAAGTTGCGACTGCCACATGTATTGGAAAGTTGGCTGTTAGATGCATTATTGGTACCATAAGGGATCCACCTCCTATTCCCAGTAAGCCTGAAGAGAAGCCTCCAAAGAAACTTAGTGGAAAACTCAGCCTAACATTTGCGTCATATTCAAGGATTGTTCCGTAAGAGTCGAGGATTTTGCGGTGCCAACTTTTTTCTTTTCTGGTTGGGAGAAGACGTGAAAAAGGGAGTCTAAATATCATTTGACAGGCAACAAAGATGAGGAAGAATCCAAAGATAAGTCCTAATAGTTTTGGTTGCACATCTGCTATTATGTCTGCTGTGACTGCTCCTGCAATTGCTCCTGGAATGGTTGCAACAGTTAGGATTGCGCCAATTTTATAGTCGATTCTTTTTTGTCTTGAATATCTTGTAGTTGACGATAAAGAGGTGAAGATTATAGTGGCGAGACTTGTTCCAACCGCTTCCACTGGGTTAAAACCGAAGATTTGGGTTAAGAAAGGTACGATGAATACGCCTCCTCCAACACCGACCATTGCAGCGATTATTCCAATGAAGAAGGCTACGAGTGGCAGTAAGATCATGTCAATTGGGGTCAGCAGAGTTTCTCTCCTAAGATGTGCTTTAGTCTGTTTGTTGAATGCATTAAGTGAGTAAGCATCCTTAAAAGAATGTTTATCTATAACGGGGAAGGCGAGGAGGCAACCATGGAGAAGAAGGTGGCGTATGTACTTGTAGATTCTCTGAAGGATATGAAAACGATCATCCCTGCTTTCTTCATTGCGACCCTAGTAGGTGTGACGCTTGAGTTCTATTTGCCTGAGGAGATTGCGTTTACGGTGTTGGGAAAGAATCCTCTTTTATCAATTCCGTTAGCGACTGTCATAGGCATCCTTCTTCCGATTCCGAGATATGCTACTTATCCAATTGCTCTCTCATTATTTCAGAAAGGGGCAAGTGTTGGGACCATTTTTGCTCTGATCTCCGGGGAGGTCATCTTGGGCTCTCCGGATAGGGACGTTATGGAATTCAAGTATTTCGGGTGGAAAGCTTTCGTATCAAGGATGATTCTATGTACGATATTTGTCATCGCAGGAGGTCTTGCTGTGGAGGTCATATTGTGATAGATCAAATAATCTATCTTACACTACAAAGATTCTTGGGTTCTCTACCCATTTTGGTGACTGCCATTGTTGTAGCCAAAGTCATTAGTCTATATATTTCGGAGGATAAAATAGGACTGTTCCTTAAGACAAAGAAGAGAAACATTATAGGAGCCTCGTTAGTGGGCTTGGTGACGCCAGGGCCATTGGCTCCCTATCTTCCTCTCTTGAAAGTGTTACAGAGTGGCGGTATGCCGCTCAGCGTTGTAGCTGCCTTCATCACAAGTCAAACCTTGGTTGGACCACTTCGCGCCTTTTTAGAAGTAGACATGTTTGGACCAGCCTTCTTTGCGTTGAGGGTGATTGTCTCGTTTATTATTGCAATTGGCGTTGGAGTATGTTTCCAACTGCTTAACAAGTATATACGACCGAAGAATGCGTCATCGACAAGAGAGATAAAAAGTAAATGACCGTTTAAGAGAAGTGCTTGGTAACGGTTTTTCTTTAGGTTAAGACTAATCGTATATTTCGTGTTTCGAGTTGGAGAAGAAGAATTTGTTGGGGTCTGTTCGTCATGAGGTCCTCATTCCATAAGGTCGGTCTGGGACGGCAACATCATCCCCCACAAATACAACAGCGTCCCACGCAAATAAACATTATTAACGTAATGCTATGGATGAAGAAAAACGCCTATGAAGAATCAACAATTAGATACACCGCCAAATGACTAAAGCATCTACAACAATGCACCGCACTGAAAGACCCCGAAGTAGTAAAAACGAAAATAGAACCCCACTTCTTTTTCTGTCAAAACACACGCGTGCTATGAAAAGAATTTTAAGGTTACCTGCATCATACTAAATGCAAACAGGGGGTGAGGAATGGATTTATGGTAAACTATCCACCTTATGTTGATGCTTACGGGAAAATTAAAGAACTGTTCAAAAGAATAATAGAAGCACAAGTACCTCCTAAATTTACTAACGATTTTATGTATACAAAACTAGGCTTGAAATCTACTAGCTACAGAGCAATGATTCCACTTCTGAAAAGAATGAAATTCATTAGCGATGCCAATGTCCCAACGGTCGCATACATAAATTATCGTGATCCAACTAAATCAAGAATTATTATGGCTGAACGTGTGAGAAGCGCGTATAAGGATCTTTTTTCAGCAAACGAATACGCGTATAAGCTGGGAAAGGATGAAGTAGTATCAAAATTGAACACAATTCTTGGAACTCCTGCAGACGATAAGACAACCCCAAAAGTCGCTGCAACCTTCCAAGAACTCTGCAGATTGGCAGACTTTGAGAAAGAGATAACAGAAGTATCTCAAGTTTCAGAAGAGAGTAAAATTCCATTGACAGAACCTGTTACAAAACTAGGAATCTCATATACGATAAATCTTAATCTTCCCGCGACCACTGACATTGAAGTCTTCAATGCTATTTTCAAAGCCCTTAAGGAGAACCTTCTTAGATGAAGAATGATAGCACTCTCGATCAACAGTTCCTCATTTTCCGAATGAAAAATCTTTTGCTGGAAGGCGAACTAGAGAAGTTAGAAAAGTCGGGTATTGATCTTGGTCATATACAAACCATGGAAAAAGATGAGTTGGTTGACACCGACCTATTTGAATATGAGATATTACGGAAAGCCAAAAAAATGGCTGATTTCTATGTACTTTATTTTACTCTTGAAAACAGTGTGCGTAAGCTAATTAGAGATGTTTTAAGTGAAAAACATGGCGTCGAGTGGTGGGACAAGAGAGTCCCTCCTGGAGTAAAAGACAATGTCAAAAAACTTCAGAAAGAGGAGAGAGACACTGCAATGTCCATCAGGTCAGAAGATAATCTAGCTTACACGAACTTTGGAGAACTGATAGATATATTCAATTCAAATTGGAATGATTTTGCTGAGATTCTCAGAAGCAGAAAATCAGTGCAGGATACTCTTTCTCAATTTAGTAATATAAGAAATGTTATTGCACATAGTTGTGAACTAAATGATGATGAAATTCTGAGGTTTACATTACTCATTAAAGATTGGTTAAGAATCCAACAGGAATAGTTTCCCTCTTCATTCTGCCTGCGCGCGCATGTATACACTGCATTAAAAAATATATTCAACAAGCGTGAATAGTTTCGTCCATGCGACCAGTAATATTGGTTTGTTGTGCAGCATTAATAATAGGGGTGACTGGGGGATTCTATCTTGCTCTCTTCATACAGAATCAAATAGAACTCTTGGCGGGTGCAGCTATTATTTTTGCATTTCTCAATTGGTTAGGTTCAGGGACTGCTTTACTAGAGCTTGTTCGGGATTGGTATAAACAAAGACGGGAGAATGTGAAATTTGAAATAGAATATCAACCTCAAGACAATCTGTTTCTCTTTCAACCAACTCTAGAAATGGTCTCTAACACTGGTGAAAGGCTCAATATAACCCGTAAGTTCCTAAAAGTGGGCATAAAAAATAGTGGTGGAAAGATTGCTAGGAAATGTAAGGCAACTCTTCAGTTCAGGGGGAGTTGTCCCTAAAGAAGCTAGGAGACCTTCGCAAGAACCAAAAACCCTCCTCTGGGAAGGTGGAGAGACCTATAAAGACATAGGGATCAGACGTACAGAATATTTGCATGTTGTTCTTTCTGATAGTCGGCTAGGCTCCGTTGTACCTGCTGAAGAAAACTTGTTTGCATTTGTTTCTACGCCGGAAACCGTTAAAATGATACCTCCAGCTTTTTTTAGGGCTCAGAATGGTTTTGGTGTTGGTGCCTCCGATTTTGAACTAGTTGTAGCCTCAGAAAGTGGAGAGAGTTCAACAGGAATATTTCGGGTTCATGTGACCAATAACTGGAGAGAATTGACAATGGAAAGAATCGAGGAGAATTGAGGAGAAGTGACTCTTACATGCATGTACACGTGAGCAATAGAAAAATGTACTATGCCCGCATGCGCGCGTGTATGATTTAAAATCTTATCCAATTACAATTACACTCTTTTCTAAGTTTGGATTTGGGATTGAAATTTAATTCCACACACTTCTGCGACCGCGCCCCTCTAAACTGAGGGAACCAGCAGTACCAGAAACGGAACACGTAAAACGACAACCCTGTTCCCTCGTTTCACTCGGTTGGTTCCCTTCCAACCCTCAACAACACGAAACAATGAATAGTTTGTAACCATTCACTAAAAACTAAAACAAGCAACAACTTAAAATCTATTCCTCTCCTAGACGAGGCTATACCCGTCTCTCTGTCCCACTATACCCGCCTATTTGGCTCATATAGAAGACCGGAGCTACAAGTTGTGTGTGTGCGTGTTTCTGCCTAGCTAGATGGTAGCGGGGAGTAGATTTGAACTACTGATCTCTGGGTTATGAGCCCAGCGGGTTCTCCTGGCTACCCCACCCCGCTTCAAGACCTTCCCTCGATTATGAGTAGAACTGCTGTTTAAAAAGCTTAAGCTACAAACCACTAAAATCCAATTTATACTCGACTTATGAGCGTGTCAAACCTCCACACGCCCACGCCTCATCCGAACCACCGTAATCAAAGCCACCACTCCAGCAACCGCTGCAACAGCAATGTAAACAAAAAATTCCAAATTGAATATCGACCTCTCTTCTACAACAAAGCTAATTGGATAACTCTCTGAGACACCATACCGCGTATTGTCTCCATCAAACTTCGCAATCACCTGCCAAGAACCCGGAGAATCTGGCATGAAGTCAGCATCAAAAGTGCCATTTACATACGTATAAACAGAGGCCCCAACCACTGAACCATTAGGTCGAGTAAACACCAATCTAATCTGCGCAAAACTCACAACAGGATCGATTGTCCCATTCACAATAATTTCTTCTCCCAAGTTCAAAATCTTGGCAGTAACATTACAAGTCAAAGATGGAATGATTTTGCTAACTGCCAAACTTTCCAAGTTACTAACAGCTTCGAAACAAGTTTGGTTGCCAAGCCAACTCGCTGAAATCTTCCACACCCCAAAACTAGAAGGCGAATACAAATCACTGAAGAAACCATTAGAACCAGTACGTGCAGACCTTAACACTTCAGTGTCCTTACATGTATAATTTAATGTAACAAGAGCCCCCCCATGCGATATCGAACCATTAACCGTCACTGTTTCACCAACATCGCAAATAAACTGCGACAAAGAAATCTCTATTTGAGTCGGATTTTTCACAGAATAATTACCATACACTTCCGCCTGATTCTCAGCCACATCAACAGCTAATACCTTATATTTCACAAATGTTCCAGCAGACTGTCTGAGAATAGTGGCTCTGTAAGTACTATTCTGATCCTCAGACATGTCAACCGAAGCCGATGTTAACCAATTATCTCCAGTATAAGTCAACCAAACTTTTTCTAACCCAGTTTCATCAGAGACATTGGCTACTATTGTTGTCTCATCATTAGGATAAGCCCGCTCTACAGCATCCATAAGACCGAGTTGTGGTGCATCAAAATCCGTTTTAACCATAAATCTGATATCGCCCTGTCCAAATTCAGCCAATAAAACAAGATGATAGAGAACAAACTCTGAATTATAGGGTGATGTGTAATTAATCAGCATATCTTGCCCCGAATATTCACAGCTTGCCATGGCATCGGGATTTTTGTATCCCCTATCATCTAAATTGAATCCACCAAAAGTAGCCTGAGGCTTCTTAACATTCGTAAGGCTTCCATAGAGTCCAGGCTCCCATGCCAATGGTGCACCATTTAATGTAGTGCCTATAGCTCTTGAAGGATTAGCCATTAAATACAGTCTAGCCTCATACATATCGAGACCATCTGGCACATTGATCCAAACCTCTATACGATTACTATTAGTACAAAATTCATAAGCCCAACCAGTATCTTCCACTGGACTGTTATTCACCTTGCCCTGCAAATATCGTTGATACCACGTGTTGCAATCAACATGCTCAATAACCATAAAAGTACTTCCCTTTTCACCATCACTTTCTCGAGGGTCATTTTTTATTAGGAAGCTGTAGTTGCCTGTTTTTTGTGGGGTGAAGAATGGTTGGTCCACTGTTGTTCCCAAGTGTTCAGGCAGTCCCGCCGATTCGGTATGAGATGAGACTAACTGACCTTGTGGGTCGTAAACGTAGATGTCATAGTCCGTCTTAGCAGTCTCTTTTCCTACATCGATCCAGTCTCCATAACAGTATACGTGATAGGAACGATTTTCGCTTAGACTGTAAACATAGGTCCAATCTTCTCCTATCGGAATCTGCGACTCTTCTATCTTCACTGGCGTAACTGGCTTACTTAGAAAATTCATGTGACTGGGATTTTGTGCTCGTGGACTAAAATCAGTTTTAACTCTGAAATTAATTTCTCCTTCTCCTTCTTCACCTATTAAAACTAGGTGATATAGAGTGTTTCCGTTGTCAGGGTGAGTATAATTGATTAGCATGTCTTGTCCAGAGTATTCGCAGCTTGCTATAGCCTCTGGATTCCTAAATCCTGTACTGTTCAGGTTATATCCACCATAGCCGCGAAAAAGTTCCCCGTACAGTCCAAGTTCCCAAGCCAAAGGTATACCGTTTAATATGCTCCCTATATTCTTGGAAGGATTAGCCATGGGGTATAGTCTGGCTTCGTACATGTCGAGGCTATCGGGCACATCAATCCACACCTCGATGTGTTTGCTGTCGGTGTAGAATTCGTAGGCCCAACTTGTGTTTTCCAAGGGGGTACCATTTACTTTGCCTTGCAAATTCTGTGTATACAATTGGTTACACTCGATATGTTCAATTGCCATAAGCGTGGCTTCTTTTGCACCTTTACTCTCACTGGCGTCATTTTTTATTAGGAAGCTGTAGTTGCCTGTTTTTTGTGGGGTGAAGAATGGT
>CAZCYX010000035.1:0-16135 GCA_964503065.1 uncultured Candidatus Bathyarchaeia archaeon | reverse complement strand
AAGATTAGCTGGAGCCTTGAAATATATCCTATAATATCCATGGTTTGGCCCATAATCATCATGCAATTGCAAAGCGTCGAAGTCGCCGATATAAATCGCTGTCAAATCTAAGCCTGCAAAGAGAGGTTTTGGTAGTTTTTCTCCTCCAATTCCTATCTCCATTGGTTGACCAAGGCTTTCTACAAAATATCCCGGTATATTAGCGATGTGACATGATATCTCTATATGAGTTGTAAAGGAGTTAGAATCGAATTCGACTACTACTTTGGTTTTGTTTAATGAGATGCCAAGCCAATCTCCAGGTATATTCCAAGAAAATAGTAGCCACCAACTTGGATTATTGATTACGTCAGATCTAAAATCATCAAATGAAGGGTAGATGTGCCATCCTTCCTTCTCAAAAGATTCGTTTACAGCTGTCCAGTTGAAGGTTTCATAGAAAGTGGCAAAAATGTAGTTTCCAGATTTCACGAGAATTTGACGGCTATGGGCATCGTACCATCTACCATCAGATATCCAAGAAGGCGGTCCTGGGTGAACTCCTTCTTCAAACCATTCAATCTGGTCCAATGTGGGAGTTATTCTGTCAAAAATTTCCCAAAGTTCACCGTTTGTTGCCGAAGAAAATGCTAATGGGGATAGCGACATTTGGGGATTGCCTAAAGATTTTGAAGCTTGAAGGATGGTCATCGAGAAAATGATGATGAAGATTGTTTTGGAAAATAGCTCCTTCATTTGTCTTCCTCAATACAATTTTTCGCTTACATTATAAAGCTTTTAGACCTTTACGTGGGCAGTCGCTGATACAGCAGGGCTACTCCGAACCCGTAATAGATATATCTGCAACCAAGCCATTTCTGTCATGATAAAATTTGGTTGGCGGTCGTGGTCTAGTCTGGTTTAGGACTCAAGCCTTCCAAGCTTGCAATCCCGGGTTCAAATCCCGGCGGCCGCACCATAACCAGACTTTGTTTGTCAGATACAGAATTAGCATTCACCAGTCTTATTTGTAGGAAATCACAAATGATGGTTAAGAATCATTGGGGGTATGTTGATGCGTGAAAGTGGTCCATTTGATTTGAAGAACGAGTTAGAACGGTTTGTAAAGGGCTTTGGCGCCTATGATATGCGAGTTGCAGATGCAAATAAAGGCTTCGAGAATGCCGTGTCTGGCTGTCGCCCAAAAGATGTTATGAAAAACTGCAATTCAGTGGTTGTTTTTGCCATTTATGTAGGACCAGACTACTATCGCACTCTGAAGATAGAGAATAAAATCACTGGAGAAGACAGAGTCATGCATATTTTTCGTGATTGGCTACAATATAAGGTAGCAGAGTATCTTCGAGAAAAAGGGTATTGTGCCGTTGTCCCAACTGGATATTTCGATCGAGAAAAGTTGATTCCTCGCTTTCCGTCTAAACTCGCTGCTTACGAGGCTGGTCTGGGCGTTTATGGTAGATGTGGGATTATTATAACTCCAAAATATGGGCCTAGGGTCAACTTTGGAGTGGTTCTTACGGATGCCAGTCTTGAGCCAGACGAAAAAATAACTGATTTTGATCCGTGCCTCAAATGTCGGGTATGCATTGATTTGTGTCCACCGAGGGCTATTCGAGAAGATGTTAGTCCACCTTTGGGTCATGACCGAGACAAATGTATTAACTTCGTTTCAAAGTTGAGGGAGAAGACACGTGACCAGCATTTTTATTGTGGATATTGCTACGATTTTTGTCCTGTTGGAAAGACAGATAGCCCTGGTTTTGGGTTGTCTCGGTATAGGAACTTGTTGGATTTGGCTGCTGGTGAGAGGGAACACTTGGTCAGAGAGGTCGTTTCAGACTTGGGTGTTGGGAGTAAGTTGTGATGGTGTCTGTGTCTGTCTAGGTCTAGTATAGAGGGGGAGAAGGAGCTTCGTAGTCTTGCTTTTTCTTTTGGGTAACGGGGTGCTTTACGATGTCTTTCTTTCAACAGTTAACTCTCTCAATCGTTTCTTTGGGAGAGAGATTGCTCGTTCATACTCGTAGATCACTCTAGAAGTCACAGTCCATGTTTCTAGCATTTCCACATCTATGGAGACTGCCTTATCCACTAGTTTGAGGGTCTTAGTGGAGAAGTGACCATGAGGAAATCCACCTATCATCACTACTGGCTTTTCCTCTTCTGTAATTTTGGCTACAGCCTCTTCCAAAGTGTGAAGTTCTCCTTTTCTGGTGAAGGCTAAAACGAAGGTTGGTTTGATTTTTTGGAGAAGATGGGGTAAAGTTTCACATGTTAAGGTAAGTAGAGATGGTCCAGTGGGCGGAATCTTCCTAAACTCAAACAGTTGTTCCATTAAACCGATGAATCGATTGTAATTTCTTGGTAGCCGAACTTGAGGGTTGACCATAATCACATAGTCGTTGATAGTGTGCACATAGATTTGGAGTAGTCGTTCTTTGTTCAGAGGAGAAGATAAAGCCTCTAGCAAAGCGAAATGCACTATGTCAGGGCGTCCTCTTTTTTCGTTCCCTTTAAGCGACTTCATCACGGTATGGTGGTAAGACCGATCGAGAAGAAGAAACTCAGGAGATTTTCCACGTTTTTCCGAGTAACGTTCAATCGCTGGGTGTCTCCACAATTTCTTCGGGATAGTCTCAAGGGCTGTCTCTGCAAGTATGAGAGTTAACAACTCAACACACCAACTCTCGTTCATCATTATTGTGTGAGAGACTAGCCATAAATTATTCTGCAAAAAGGTAAGCGTTCGTGATGCCACTAAAAAGATCAGTATGAGGGTCTGCGGCACACTTGTTCGGTTTCTAGTTTGTGCACGTTAATTTGGTGAAAATAGGGTCATGTGAATGTATTGTTTTGATTGTTCTAAAGTATAGCATTAAATACCTCTTTGTAGCATCAAATATAGGTGAAATTTAGTTGTTTTGCTCTCGCAAGCGTATATTTATTCTTTGCATGGCAACATTGATTTTGAGTCCAATTTTATTTGGATTGAAACTAACCTACAGTGAAATATATGCTTCTACAGATGTTGAAAAAACTCTTGTTCCCAACGAAAAACAGTTTCCTATATTTCAACCTACCGTTCGACTTAACGACTCTTCACCTTCTGAACCGTCAACAACACTGCCGCCTTCAGCACCACCTCCAACAACGCAAAGCCAGACCTCAATTGTTGTGTCTCCACAGACCATAAATCTGACAGCAAGTGACAGCGTCACTGTCAACATAAACGTAATTAACGTAACCAACCTTATAGGATATGATTTTGAGCTTGGATACAACAGCTCTATTGTTACCGCAACTGAGGTTAGTGTGGGTGACTTCTTTCCAAAAGATTCCTTCATCATCAGAAAAGAAATCATCTCAACAATATGGCTTGAAGAAGAAAAAACCTCCATTGTATGGGTGGCAGTATGTGCACCCATAGGCTCTGATTTTAAAGCTAGTGGAAACGGAACGCTCGCGACAGTTCGATTTAAAGCAATCTCAACGGGAAGTTGTGTCTTGAAATTCTATGAGACTGAACTTGTCAACGACTACTATAAAGACACGGCTCACAACGTTGTTGATGGTTATGTACAGTGCAAGATATATGAGCACGAGGTTGCAGCCTATCTTGATGCACCAATTCATCTTCAACCTGGATCCTCTTGGTTACTCAAGGCGTCGGCTGTCAACAAAGGCATACGCAACGAAACAGATGTGAGTTTTCAACTTCTCATCGACGGAGTAGTTAACTCTACGATTGCTAGTCTATTAACAATAGGCTCGTCAATTGGTTTGACGTATATGTTTACGCCCACTGAGGAGAGAATCTACAATGTGACTGCATACGTCCAACCTGTATCCAACGAAGAACGCACACAAAACAATATAGCTTCAAGGAACGTTGTAGTTAGAACCCAGATAAAAGTTCCACAAGATTATGCAACTATTCAGCAAGCCATTGACACCGCAGTTTCTGGAGAAACCATAGTTGTCGCCTCTGGAGTGTATCGTGAGCACATAGGCATAGATAAGCCTTTGACGCTGAAGGGCGAGGACTGCAACACAACGATAATTGACGGAGATGGAGAAAGAAAAGTCATAGTCATGATAAAGGCAAGTGAGGTTAGATTTAGTGGATTTACTATAAGAAATGGCGGTGGAGGCATCCTCTTAGAGTACTCGAATAATAGTGTCATCACAGATAACATAATCACGAATACAATGGATGGTCTTTCTTTACTGTTCAGCCACAACAATACAATAGTCTCCAACACGATAGAAGACAACGAGCTGGGGCTGTTCTTTGGATATTCAAACAGCAACACAGTCTACTACAACAACTTCATCAATAACACAGAACAAGCGGATGTCATGGATTCACAGAATATTTGGGATAATGGTGCGGAAGGCAACTATTGGAGCGACTACGAAGGAGAAGACCTGAATGGAGATGGTATCGGAGATACTCCCTATGTGGTAGATAAAGACAACCGAGACAACTATCCCATCGTGAAACAAAGACTTGGCTAATAGAAAAATTTATTCTCTTGCGCTTTCCCCTTCTTTTTTAACGACTTAATCAGACTTTAAGCCAGCGAATTTGTGCCTCTTTTTAACAATGGGATTTCATCCCGTTTTATTTCTATAACATCAAAGTATTTCATTGCGTTGCCAGTTAGATAGAGAAGTATCTTATCGTCTGGATCAAATACGCTTTCATTTTCAAGTTTCTTTAACGTCGCCAGAGTTGAAGCGGCTTCTGGACATGCGTATACGCCCATCTTGAAGAAGGCTTTCATCGAAGACATTATTTCCTTGTCATCCACCGCTACTGCCATTCCTTCAGTTTCTTTTATTGCCCGTAATATGAGATAACTTGCGTAGGGACGAGGAACCCTTAAACCAGCTGCAACAGTTTCAGCCTTTTCCCATGCCTCTTTTACTTCAGTTTCATTTTTATTGTATGCTTCAACAAGCGGAGCGCAACCCGAAGACTGAACAACAATTAAACGTGGAATCTCTTCAGTCCAGCCAAGCTCCACTAATTCCTTGAACCCTTTCCAGAGACCTATGATTCCTTCTCCTCCGCCAGTTGGGAAAAATATGCTGTCCGGTAAGTTCCAGTTAAATTGTTCTGCTATTTCAAACGCCATAACCTTGTATCCTTCAAATCTGTAGGGCTGCTTATTGGTTGAAACGTCGAACCACCCGTACTTTCGTTTAAGTTTTTTAACAATTTCAGATGCATCGTTTATCAGTCCGTCAACGAGATACACTTTAGCGCCCAGAGACACGCATTCTTTAAGGTTGCTTTCGGGCACATCTTTTGGCATAAATGCGTAAACTTCCATTCCTGCCTTTGCTCCATAAGCAGCCAGTGCCGCAGCAGCATTCCCAGCGGATGGTATTGCAAGACGTTTTACTCCTAACTCTTTGAGTTTAGAAACTGCCACCGCCATTCCTCTAGCTTTAAAGGTTCCAGTTGGAAGCCTTCCGTCGTCCTTGATGTACACGTTTTTAAAAGTTGTGTCGCCACAGTTTGAAAGCCGAAAGGTTGGAGTATACGGCTCTTCGAGAGAAACTATATTTTTTGACGATGAGAGAGGAAGCAACTCTATGAACTTCCAAAAAGTGTCTTCTCTTTTCTCTAAGACCCTTTTGGAAACTTTGTCAGCAACTCTAGCCAAATCATATTGAAATAGAAGCGCTCCATCACAGTCAGGGCATATTGTTATCACTTTATTGTCTGGAAAGGTTTTTCCACATTTACCGCATTCAGCTGTGATGCTAAACATACACTTTGTCCCCAATAATCATAGAGAATTAAAGTTAGGTGATAAATACTTTCAATGAATCTCTTTAGAGTTTCCAGTGTGCGTGATGCTCTTTTATGTTCTAAACTATAGTATTATAAATCACGGATTTCCGTAAATTACTGGTCATATAAATGCGTTGGAAAAGGTTCGCGTTAATACTAGTTGTAATCGCCGTGGTTATTGCCTCTGTAATCGTAGTCTATTTTCTCTACAATGATTTGCAGTCTAACCTACCTGACTTGGTAGAAATCAGCAAACAGAGTGCAAAGGTTCAAAGCTATATTGAACAGCATCCTAACGCTGAGTATGAGGTTACGAAATGTTACTTAACGGCGAATGGAATGGTCTACGCAGTTGATGAGAGTTGGGAACCGAAGGAACTTAGAGGAAGCATTGGCGGGGAACCAATGGATGGAAAAGATCATTACTGTTGGACCGTTTTTTGGCATGATCCGACAAGCTGGATAGAACATATAGTTGACGTTTACATTGATAAGGATATTTTGGAGATTGTGCTCGTTACTGAAGCATGGTAGAGCGTTTAAGAAATACATGCCCCTGACTTGAGAAGTTTCTGTTCTAAGGTATAGAACTAAATATTAGATTTTGAACAGATATGGAGTGGCTAGTCAATTCGAAAAAATGGTGCGTAAACTGAATGAAACGAAATATCAAAATTGTTACAGCTGTCTCAGTGATTGTTGGAATATCTTTACTTTGTAGCGTGGCTCTTGCCTCCAGATTGGAGATGTTTATCTTCGTAGAGAATCTTCATGTAGAAGAATTCGAATCAGTCGATGATGATTCATATGCAGCTGAAGTTCTCGATGGCGGAGTTCGTGTAGCTAGTATTTATATCCGTGCTGAGCATCCCGCTCCCCAATCTCTTGATGTGCCTGTGCTAGTTTCAATTTGGCATTCGGAAGAAACCGAGCTTGATTCACTCTTCCTAAAATTTTCGGGAACAGACTACATACAAGTCTATTTGGAAGTTCCAGGCGCTCGTCCTTGGCCATCGATTCATTTCGAGCAGACCAATGATGGTAAAGGAGCTGTCTTCAATGTTGATGATTTAGGTCTACAGGGAACGGGAACTGTAACCCTTCATTTTCTCTTAAGACCATTCACAGAACAACATAGTTTTTACTTTGAGGCAAAGTTTTCAATGCATAAAGAAGCCTTCATACAATTGACTCGCCAAGAAGTGTGGGCGTACAACGAAATTCCAATTCCAACATAATAGCTCCAGCAAAATCTCTTTCAAGAAAAATCCTGCATGGGCGGTCGTTACACGAAGAAATGTAACCTTTCATAATGTGTAAGGTTTGAAAAAATAAGCCATTTAGATATAACTTGCCGAGAGGACTCATATCAATAGATTTTTAATGGATTAAGTGGAGAATTCTTAGAGAATGAACACTACAAAACAGATAGCCATGAATCGAGTTCACACGCTTTTTCGCCTCGCAAAGGAGGCCATCCGCAAAGACCCTCAACTAGCCCAGCATTATGTTAAGGTGGCGAGGAAGATTGCCATGGCTACTAGGTTGAAGCTGCCAAAAGAATATAGGAGCCATATCTGCAGGCACTGTAAAAGTTTTATTCTGCCCGGCGTGAATTGTCGTGTTAGAATCCAGCAAAGAAGAGAACCCCACGTGGTGATAACATGCTTCAACTGTGGCAAACATTCACGAATACCCTTGAAAAGTAGGAAAAGACAATGATAACACCAAGAATGAAACGAAGGATCAAGAATGAGTTAAGCGCAGAGAAACCAACAATATGGATCGGAAAAGAAGGAACATCTCCCCAGATTCTTAACGAAATTTCTCGGCAACTGGAAAAAAGAGAAATGGTAAAAGTCAAGGTGTTGAAAAGCGCACTCAAGGAAGAAGAAACCAAAAAAGTTGCATCAAAAATTGCGGAACAAACAGAGTCAACCATCATCGATATTCGAGGTCACACGATTATACTTTACAAGCCTCGAAAAAGGAAAAAGTGAGGAGGTCTTATGATAGGGTTTAAAGGATATCCGCAGACACATCAAATGTCGTCAGATATTTCGGAACTTGTAGAAAATGTGTTGGTAGCCTCAATTTAGCTAGGTAAATGTTTTCAAAATAGCTTGTTGTTAACGTGAGGACAACTGCTGTGTTTACTCTAACCATAATTTTTATATGGTAGAGTAGCCTACTGTAGTCTACCGTATAAAAGTGGAGAGAAACAATGGAAAACGACATTGAAAAGACAAATGATAAATTCTTAACAGAAATAACATCACATGCACTGCAGAGTCGCTGTGCTTGCAAAGTTTGTCATAGGCTTAGACAGAGACATATTGCGGGGTTAGAAAAGAAAGTGGAGGAAGCAAAATAACAATGTTAGAAGAATATACATTATGGATTGTTGCGGGAGCTATTCTTGCCGTTATTGGAATAATCATAGTAATATTCTTTCCGAGATATGTTGTTGTTCCGCCACACGAAGCTCATGTTGTCGTGACCAGAGGAAAAGGCAGACGCCTGTACACCTCGAGGGAAGGAAAGGCAAGCTCTTACTTCTTTGTTTCCCTTATCCACAAGCGAAGCATTCTGCCATTACGAAACAAACAACTCTATATTGACAACATTCCGTTGAGAGACAAAGATTTGGCAAAATTCATTTGCGATGTGGTTTGTTGGATTAACATAGAAGAACCTATCAAAGCTGCTGAAAGAATAGGTTCACAAGAAAGGTTGACAGAGTTTACAGGTATAGAAGACGACATAAAAAATCTTGTAAAAGCTGTGACAAGAAACTCATCTATGAAGATGGATTTGGTAACATTGATGAGTGAAAGACTTGAGTTTAGCAAGAAAATAGCAGAGGAAATTTCAACTTCGATAAAGGAGTGGGGTGTTGCTTTGGTAGACTTGGAATGTATTCATTTTATGGACCAGCCACCATATACTGTTGTAGCAGATTTAGAAAGACGACGTGCATCTCAGATAACCTCTACAACCCGACAACAAGTTGCGGAAAGAAACAAGGAAGCTGTTGTTGTTGAAGCTAAGGCGAAAAGAACAGAAGAAGTGACAAGGGCGGAAACTGAGGAAGAGTTCAAGAAACGTCAAATGAAAAGGGATGAAGAGGTAGGAAAAGCAGAGCAAGAAAAAGAGATGGCAATAGCTGAAGCAAAAAGAAAAGCAAATGAGAAAACGATAGAAGCTGAAAAAACCTTAGCAGTCGGCAAAGCTAAATATGATGCAGAGGCAACGGTCGAAAAAGCTGATGGTGAAGCTGAAGCAACAAGGAAGAAAGGTAAAGCTGATGCCGATGTTATAGAAATGAAAGGAACAGCTGAAGGGAGAGTAACCAAAATAAAAATGACTTCTGAAGCCGAAGGTATAGACGCTAGAGCAGAAGCACAGAAGAAATACCAAGAGTCTGGTGCAATGGCTATTGAGGTTGTTGGAAAAATGTTCGATACTTATCGGGATATTCAAATAGCGAAATTCAAGAGTTTAGGAGAGGCATTGACAAAAGCTGATGTGCGTGTTCTTTCGACAGGTGAAGAAGGACAAATTTTGGGCATTCCTGTTAGTGCAAAATCTGGTATAGCTCTCGGAGGAATGATGGAGGGTATGAAAGAAGCAGGCTTCGATGTACAAGGTTTAGTGAAAGACGCACTTTCTACTGTTAGAGGGATAGTAAAACCAGCTGAAGAGAAAGAGAAACAGAAGAAGAAAAAGGAGAGTGAATGAAAAAATGCCTGAACTTGTTGTACAAATAAGTGACAAAGCAAAGAAACTTCTAGATGCCTACAAACAAAGTACAGGAATGGACGACGACTCGAGAGTTGTAGAAGAATCCCTTATGACGATATACGAACTGTTAAAGTTGGCGGAAGAACGAAGCAAAACAGAACCTACCATACCTGCAGATGCCTTTCTTGGAATCATATCGACATTTCAACGTTTCGGAAAAGTCAAAATTGAATTTCAATACTAAAAACTCCTATTCGGAAAGTATAGTATAGATGCACGCAAAAGGGTTGTAGCGGAATATGACCATTAGAGGGCTTCGCCTGAGGATACTCTGGTCTCCAACACGGTGGAAGTTGGTTAAATCTGCTGACCTATGACAACCCTTCCAAAATGGAAACCTGCGAAACCTCTGGTCGCTTTAAAAACGGTGGAAGTTAAGGATAGCGTCTTGAAAAGCGTCGAAATCCTAGAGAATAGAAACTAGAGTCTGGGAATGACAAAAGCAGTTAGATGATTGGCTCATAT
The DNA here is from genome assembly GCA_964503065.1 of uncultured Candidatus Bathyarchaeia archaeon. Classification (GTDB taxonomy): domain Archaea; phylum Thermoproteota; class Bathyarchaeia; order Bathyarchaeales; family Bathyarchaeaceae; genus JAOUKN01. The sequence continues at coordinate 6,063 of CAZCYX010000035.1, read as the reverse complement.
CGCACGGTGCAAAATTTACATCCGTCAAAACACAAGAAAACTTGTCGCTGGGAAAATACCTAAAAATCCTTAATAATGCCGAAAAAGTCTTTATAAGGCGCTTCATGAATTACTGAGGAAAACAACAGGAAGAAGAGATTTGCCAACGCCATATGATGTTCCCGCATCAATGCTGATCAAAAAATTAGCAAAATATCTAAAGGATAACATAGACGAAATAGTTCCGCCACCTTGGACTCCCTTCGTAAAAACTGGCTCCCACACCCAAAGACATCCACAGAACCCCGACTGGTGGTTCACCCGATGTGCTTCTCTTCTAAGAAAGATCTACATCAAAGGACCAATCGGCACATCACATCTCCGCTCAGAATACGGAGGACGGGTTGATCGTGGAGTTAGACCAGAACACGCAAGAAAAGGTGGAGGTGCGGCTGTTAGAAAGGCTATTCAACAGTTGGAAGTAGCTGCTCTTGTGAAGCCTTCTGGAAATAAGGGACGAGTGGTGACTAAAGAAGGAAGAAGACTACTAGACACCTTGTCTACGGAAATCAAGAAGGCCCTAGAGAAAGAGATTCCAGAACTTAAGAAGTATTAGGTGCCCTCTAATGAGTGAAGAAGAACTCGAAACACTGCGAAGAAGGAGAATGCTTGAGTTACAACGTCGTCTTGCCCAAGAGCAACAACGGGTTCAAGTAGAGCAACAAATTGAAATGCAGAAGCAAGCCATATTACGCAGAATTCTTACATCTGATGCAAGACAACGCCTCAACAACTTGAAAATGGTGAAGCCAGAATTTGCAGAGCAACTTGAACTGCAATTAATTCAGCTCGCACAACAGAATAAGATAAACATTCCAATGACAGATGAGCAACTGAAAGAGATATTGAAGAAACTGCAATCCCAACGGCGAGAGATCAAGATCAGGAGAGTCTAAACATGGCGAGAAACAAACCGACTGCAAAAAAACGAAGGTTAGCAAAAGCAGGAAAACAGAAGAAATCAGTCCCTACATGGGTCATCGCAAAGACTGTTGGACGTGTTAGAACCAACCCCAAAAGAAGACGTTGGCATCAAAGAAAAATAAAAGCGTGAGATAACCGACAATGAAAACTCCCTCAAAAGAAGCCAATGTTAAAGAAGAACTGGAGAAAAAAACCAAAGAGGAACCAGAAGAAGAACTATCCACTGAAGAGACTGAAACTGAGGAGGAATTAGAAGAAACTGAAGAAAGGACGGAAGAGGAGACCGCTGAGGAAGAAGCTTTAGAGGAAGCGGTTGTAGAGGAGGAAATTGAGGAACCGATTAAAGAGGAGATCGTTGAAGAAGAGGTTTTAGAGGAGCCTATAGAAGAAGAGGCAGAAGAGGAGAAACCCGAAAGAAGAGAAAGGGAAGAAGTCGAAGAAGAAATCGTTGAGGAACGAATCTACACAATACCGTTAGGAAGAGCATGGATATCCCCACCGAAAAAGCGTGCACCACGAGCCATACGCATTATTAAGGGTTTTATCATAAAGCATATGAAGATTAAGATAGACGCAACAGAAGAAGAAGCTGAAAGACTGGTTATAAGCAACGATGTAAACGAAAAGATTTGGAGTTCTGGGATAAAGAATCCGCCGAGAAAGATTAGAGTTCGGGCTGTAAAGGATAAAGAGGGAACTGTGACCCTTCGTTTGGCAGAAGAGGATTAATGCTTGGCGATATTTCTTTTCGACCTTTTTGGTAGCGCAAGCATAGGAGTCTACTCATTAGCCACCGACGAAATTTTGATTGTTCCCCCACAGGTTACAGAAGCTAAATCGAGAAAGTTGGAAGAATGGATAAAGGCTAAAGTTATCCGTACAACTATCGGCGAATCTGTGCTTATAGGAGCCTTAGCTTGTGCCAATTCAAAGGGCATAATACTGCCTCATTACACCCGCAAAGAAGAGATTCAAGCCATCACATCGTGCTCTGACATCAACACTGCAATCATGGAAACAAAGAAAACTGCCTACGGAAACTTGGTTCTAGCAAACGATTATGGCGCCTTAATCGACCCTAGGCTCAAAGAAACCGATGCAAAAATAATTGCAGACACACTAGGCGTTGAAGTGGCCCGAGGGGAAATAGCTGGACTACCTTATGCTGGTTCTCTTGCCCTTGCCACAAACAAGGGCGTTTTAGCCCATCCCCTACTAAAAGAGGAAGAACAAAAGATTCTAACTGACGTGTTAAAGGTTCCTGTTGACGTTGGAACCATAAATTGTGGAATCCCATACGTCGCCACTGGGCTTATAGGAAACAAATCTGGAGCCATAGCAGGCTCGATAACAACTGGACCTGAACTATTCATAATTGGGCAAGCACTGGATGTAGTGAAAGAAACAGATGAAAACTGATGAGGCTATTCTAAAATATTTATAGGGAAGTTGCCCCTCTCAAAGGACGGACAGGCATGGTGATCTAATGAGTAAAGTTAAGGTCTTTCAAGTAACAGGGGAAATTGTGAAGCCAAACTTTCAAACCAAATTTAGAAAAGAGGTCAGAGCTTTGAAGCCTGAGGACGCCATTGAAGAAATCTACAAAAATCTCGGCAGTAAGCATAGAGCCAAACGTTTCCAAATAAAAATTAGCGCGGTTAAGGAGATAGGTCCCGAGGAGATTGAGAGTCCGTTAATAAAGAAACTGACCCTTGGAGAAGAAGAAGGTGTCCAGTGAGGAAGAGACCTTTAGAAGGTTAGTGGTTGAACTTCGAATTTTGGAAGGAACAGCCGAAGCTCTACAGTCAAGAATTAGTTTAGTAAATGCTGCCCTCACCGAACTCAGAGTTGCAAACATGACCATGGAAGGATTGGAAAAGGAGAAGAAAGAAGCGCAACTAGTGGTCCCAATAGGAGGCGGCTCCTACATAGAAGCAACACTGAGAAGCCCAGATAAGATAATTGTTGGAGTCGGTGCTGGAGTGGCTATTGAAAAAACGATAAAAGAGGCAAAGGAAAACATCGGAAACCGCATTAGTAACTTGGAGAAAACAGGAGCATCGCTTCAGCAGCAATTGACTCAGGTAGTGGATAAAATTGGGGGTCATAGAGCCCAACTTGAAGAGATAACAGCAAAACTGAGAGGGGAGCAAGCGGAGGGTGTTCGAAAAGCTTAGGAAAGGGCTCAGCAACCTCGTCAACAAAGTCACTACTACTGAGTTGAAGGCTGAAAAATTACGTCCAGTCCTAGGAGACTTTAAACTAAGCCTAATAGAAAATGATGTGGCAGTGTCTGTCGCCGATCACATCTGCGAAGAGATGGAAAAACGGCTCGACGGCGTCCAGATAAAACGACTAGAAGACCGAGGAAAGATAGTGAGGGCAAATCTTGACGAGATTTTGCTTAATGTATTAACGACCAATGAGAAGATCGATCTGCTGAAAAGGGTTAAGGAAAAGCGAAAGAGTAACGAGCCCTACGTGATTCTTTTTGTGGGGATTAATGGAACTGGAAAAACTACAAGCATAGCGAAGGTTGCCAATTTTCTTATGAAAAATGATTATTCGGTTGTTCTTGCTTGCAGTGACACCTATCGTGCGGGGTCCATTGAACAGTTGGAGGAACATGCAAGACGTCTTGGTGTGCGTATGATCAAGCATAAGTATGGAGCTGATCCTGCAGCGGTGGCTTATGATGCTATTAGTCATGCTAAAGCACAGGGAATAAATGCTGTGTTGATTGATACGGCGGGACGAATCCAAACAAACCGAAACCTGATGAACGAACTGCAGAAGATCAAGAGAGTCATCAGTCCTGACGTAACGGTTTTGACTGTGGATGCATTGACTGGAAACGACGCTGTCATGCAAGCCGAAGAATTCCATAAAACTGTAGGCATTGATGGAACCATCCTTACAAAAGTTGACGCCGACGTGAAAGGAGGGTCAGCCCTCAGCGTAACCTACGTGACAAAGAAACCCATAGTATTTATCGGAACGGGTCAAAGATACGAAGACCTACAAGAGTTTGACCCCGAACAATTTACAAAAATGATACTGAAGTAGAAAAGTCTCTGTCCCACGCGCGCAAGAAGTAAGAACTTAAACTTTTCCAAATTTTACGATTCGAACTCCAGTTTCAAAGGCTTCTGTCATTCTTTTTTTGTCTTTTCTTACGCTACCTATCTCGTTGTCGTCGTGAGAGTATAGAATTGTTTCGGCCAACTCAATGTTCGCCCAATTGAAAAAACCCTTCACTGTTGTTTGAATAGTGTGGAATTCTTGGTCTGTGCCTGCGACTGCGATGAAGACTCCCTTCTTCCGTTTCTCTATTCTTCTTTCGAAACCGTATGTTCCATCAGGACGCTTAACATAGGGTAGTAAGCAGTTGCTACGGTCTATCATGAGTTTGGTCTGTGCGCTTACAGTGTCGAAATATACAGGAGAACCCAGCACTATGACGTCGCAAGACTCTAACGCATCATAAACTACTTTCATGTCATCATCAAAGAGACAATACTTCGGATAAGGATCAACTCCACAACTCTGACATGGCCTAATACTCAAATCGTTAAGATAGATTTTATATGTTTTTGCCCCTTGGCTTCCTGCCCCCTTCAATACTTGAGATACAAGTAGATCTACATTCCCGTTTTTCTTAGGACTGCCAATAATTCCACAGGCCTTCATGATGATTACCTTGTGAAACCCTGAGAACATTGAAGGATTTTTCAGTAAGTTTCTATGGGGCGCTTAGCAGTTCCAGAAGAATGCCCTTTGCCGAGTGGAGCCTATTCTCACTTTGCTCATAAATTATGGAGTTAGGGCTTTCTATAATTTCGGCACTTATCTCGTAACCCCTGTGAATTGGCATGTCATGCATCACTAGGGCGTTCGTACCCTTCAACAGTTCACTGTTAATTTGATAAGGTTTCATAAGTTTGATCCTCTTTTCTTTCGCTTCCTTAAACTTTGGGTCGAGAAAGAACTCCATATCTACCCAAGTGTCGGTGTAAACAAAATCAGCATCTTTAACAGCTTCTTTTACATCGAGCGCTGTCTCGTAAAGTTTGGTTTGCTTAGCCTTCTCCACTAACTCTTTGTCAAAGGCATCTTCATTTATGATGGGTGTCACGGTGGTGATTTTCACTCCGGTCTTGATGCATCCTTCAATCAGCGAATTACACACGTTGTTATGAACCCCTATGTAAACAAGCTTTAACCCCTTCAACGAACCTTTCTTCTCCTTCATTGTCATCAGATCACAGATCGCTTGGCAAGGATGATATTTCTCGTCGCATCCATTGATCACTGGAACCTTAGAGGCTTCTGCCATCGCCCTCAAATCCGCGTTCCGTAACAAACGAGCCATGATACAATCGACATTTCTTGAAAGATACTTGGTCTCGTCTCTGACATCTGCTAACATGAAATTTGTGGTTCTCCAGTCAAGATAGACTCCGTGACCTCCAAGTTGCGTCATAGCCACCTCAAAAGAAACCCGTGTTCTAGTCGAAGTCTTCTGAAAAGCCATCGCCAAAGATTTGTCCTTCAAAGAACTGCGATACCGCTCCAGATTATTCTTAGTTTCTATAGCCTTTTCAATTGTTGCATTGATTTTTTTTGAGGGCCAGTCTTTGAGAGTCAATAAATGCATGATCGACCTCAATGGTGACACCGCAATATCTCCTTTTTCCTCTTGTGGATAGACCTTCTATAAAGTCCTATATATAAATCCATCAAATCATTGATTCACTGAGATAATGAATGGATTTATGTTGCTATCAAAGCTATGTTTCTGAAGATTCTGTGACCGTGACATTTGTTCAGTTGGATGACCTGTGTTTCATCAAGCCACTCTGTGTCGTAGAGGCACAATGCACATAGGTCAAAGGCAAATTGTCTGCCAAGCGCTGCTTCATATCTTAATAACTCTTCACTTTTTGAATTAGCAAAGAAAACCTCCATCTCACCAGCGACACGTAATCCAGTAAATCCAGCCTTCTGCTTCTCCTTAAGAAGCGTCAACCAATTGGCTATAATTGTTTTAGCTTGAGCTTTACCTTTTTCCAGATACCATTCGTCAGCTGACATAATTGT
>CAZCYX010000034.1:0-16197 GCA_964503065.1 uncultured Candidatus Bathyarchaeia archaeon | reverse complement strand
ACAAAGAGAGAGTGATCGACTCGTGGGTCGGTGTTCATGATCACGCTGAGCCTTCAATTGGCGAACTGAACATAATTGGAGGGGACGGCACCAGATACAAGACAGTATCGATCAGTCATGACACATATCAACCATGGCATGATGACTTGTACATATGGTGGAGTGGTGCCGAACCAGGGTCACCTCAGGGATTGGAATGGGCAGGTAGACGTTTCCTAGATCCAAATGATTATTTGGCTGTCCACATTCCACCACCCCCTCCGTGGAGCGGAGACTTTCAGCCCCCAATTGTCAACCCAACTGATATCTCCCGCAGTTATCAGTTTGAAGTAACATTCAGCAAGTCCGGAGTTCTGAAAGGGACCAGCGGTAGACTTCCAGTGGAGAACGTTGTTGCATGTTCAATGACTAATACGCCACTCTCTCGTCAATCACCGCTAAGAGTAGGTGACATACTGAGTGAATCAGGATGGTACGTAATAAGTCTAAAACTATACGGTCTTGAAGGGCTGTTGCTTGACCAAATAGATCTACCGCGCATTAAGTACCACAAGCGTGATCTGAAGTTATCGTTAGATTCACCCGCAAACTTGTTTGCGACTGATCCGATTGGTCGTTCTGTCGGTGTGGATCCAAGTACTGGAGAAACTGTCAACGAGATTCCTGACGCATTCTACTCCGGAGCTGGAACAGAGCCCCAAATAGTTATGATACCTGATCCAATCAATGACACATACAACATTATACTAGTAGGAACCGCAACTGGAAACTATACATTCATAATCGAATACATTACATCGGCGGAAACCATAACACAAACCTTCAGTGGAACAATCTCCCCACAAGAGCAACAACACTATTCTGCACTCATATCCGAAACAGGAGAAATGACTGCAATCTCATGGGAATATGTATTCAAAGACCTGAAAAGAAGCACTATGCTAAAGATTAGCACTGATGACAAGTACTTCCAGTTTGTTGCTCCTGAGAAGGATTTTGGCGTCAAATACGACCCTAACATGAAGACTCTGTACAGATTCGTAATCATACGCTATGAAGACAGTGAAATGCGCCTAATAGCCACAGCCATAGACAAGGACTTCGACTTCTGCTCCGCAGTCGCATGGGACAAACAAACACGCAAATGTTACCTACTGATAGACAAGCCCAACTGGCAATTCTGGCGATACTGCTGTTGTTGGATTGAATAGTCTAAGAACTACCCTTCTTTTTTTCTAATTCTTTCCGAGTCCCAGAACAAGTAAACTTTTGTCTGCAACAGCAAAGCAGTGACATGGATAAGTTTCGCAAGTTTCTCTAACGTTGCAGTCTCTACCCTTTGCCTATATAATCCCCGTTTTCCATACGGTTCATGGTAGAAAAACTCTTTCAAAAAGCGCACATACACGTTTTCCATGAAAGCACGGCGGACATCCCATAACTACTTATCAGATAAGTTACGAGTTTGTTGAGAACACATTTTTTCACCTGCTAACAAAGCTGGGTTAAAACCTAGATTCGAAAGAACTTCTCGACGTCAAACAGGATCAGCAGATTAGCATAAAGACAACATATTTGGAGCCTACTTGACTCCTATAGAAGACCTAGGCTAGACCATGTGCGTGTGTGAGTCCCCTCTCCTCCTATCTTATAGTTCCATAACCAATGAGACGCCATCTCCCCGCAATTTTCCTACTTATGGCTGCTCTGAAACCTTCCTCAGCACATACTGGACGTCTCAGCTGAAGAGTGACAATATCTTTTCCCACAGAAGCAACGCTTCCCGTGGTTATAGTGGTTCCAACATCAAGAAGAAGAACTTCACCTTTCTGCGTTTTGTTAACCTCTATCAACTCTTTAGTTCCTACCACACGCTCAAAAAAATGAGTCTCTAAGGTCAATTCCGATCGAGTATCAGGAAGCATATCTGGCCTGCCCACTAAATTTCCAACAAGTCCATCTGCCTTCGTCAACGATGGATCAAGAAATGTTCCAACACCAACCAACCCCCCACATTGAACTTCTTGGACTTTTTTCCCAGCCGCGTGAAGACTGGCAATCTCTGTAAAAAGCGGTTCATGAAGAGATTTCCCATGTTTTTCAACACGAACCCCAGGTCGGATTTCTATTTCGTCTTGTGAGTTGAATCTTCCTTGGAAGATTGTTCCGCCTACTACCCCTCCAACCAATTTCCCAACTGGAGTTCCAGGTTTGTTAACGTCGAAAGAGCGGACAACATACATTCTTGGGGGCTTTTCTGGATCTCGAGGAGGGGTTGGAATATATTCTTCTACTGCTTGAAGAAGGATGTCAATGTTAATAGAGTGTTGAGCAGAAGTCGGGATGATAGGTGCTTTTTCAGCTATGGTCCCTTTAACAAACTCTACGATTTCCTTGTAACTTTCCAAAGCACGCTTTTCGTCAACTATATCAACTTTGTTCTGAGCGATTATGAGATTTTTTATTCCTACAATTTCGATGGCAGCTAGATGCTCTCGTGTCTGTGGCTGAGGACACGGCTCATCAGCTGCAATAACAAGTATAGCCCCATCCATAACGGCTGCCCCAGAAAGCATAGTCGCCATAAGTGCCTCATGACCTGGTGCATCCACAAAACTTATGGCTCTAACAAAGTCACATGAAGAGCCACAATGAGAGCAGGCGGGTTCTGTTGAGTAGCATTGGGGAGAATTACATTTAGGGCACTTGTAGATAGGTGCATCAGCGTAGCCGAGTTTAATGGTTATGCCTCGTCTTAGTTCTTCACTGTGTCTGGCTGCCCAAACACCTGTTATAGCTTCTACGAGTGTGGTTTTTCCATGGTCTACATGACCTATGGTTCCTATATTGACTTCAGGTTGTCTGGGCAGTTTCTTCAGTAGTTTTGCCTCCCTTTTCCTCTGAAGTTTTCTTTGGCTTCTTCTTCGTCGCCTTTTCTTTTTTGGGTTTCTCTACTTTTTTTGGTTTTTCAATGATTTTCATGTTTATTTGAACAATTTCTTCCGTAATGACGTTTCCTCGAAGGGTTTTTCTTCTTCTTTCTCCTTTTCGAGAAGGGTGGAAGCCCACTCCTTCACTTAACACTACCCTTGCCCTGACTCCTCCATGAACATTAGGTCTCATAGGGAATCCATCTTTGTCGGATCCCCCAGTGATTTGCATCTTATGGCCTCCCATTCCTACCACTGAACCGTCAACTACTTCCCCAAGCTTCCTTCCAATTAATGGAACAGCACGGGCACCTTCTACTTCCAAAGACTGAGACTTACCCGTTTCAGGATCTCCAACGATTATCTTAAACTTGGCCATGTTTGGATCGTTTCTCCCTTAATGTTGGTTATTGCAACGTTAACTCAAGTAGGTATTCACCACTTCATTTAAAGGCTTCTCGTGAAATTGTGCAGATAGCCATTTTAAGGTTTCTCTTTGCATATTTTGAGGACTTGTTTTTGCTCTGTAACGTATGAAAGTTGTCGTTGACAATTAGCAGTCATGGTCAGAAGTTTATGAATGAGTTAATAGCGCGTGTGAACTCTAGATGGAAAAGATAATATGAAAACATAGTTGTTATACTCTAAGCAGACGAAACAAAGGTGCCAAAGTGACGTTTTTAGAAAACTACTATGCCAGCATTTGCGCTAAAGCCCCATCCATAACCCAACATGATGGCATAGTCATCTTTGCCTAATCCTCCCCCTCGCATTATCTCATCCAATATGAAAGGTAAACTTGCTCCAGCTAAGTTCCCATACTTGGCCAGTATGTCATAGGATTCCTTGATTTTTTCGTATGTTATGCCATGAGAAGCCGCAATATGGTCGAGTATTCTTTTACTGCCAGTGTGGACAATCCACTTCTTTGCCCTCATTTTGAAATCCAGAGTTCTTCCATAGAGCAATCTTTCCAGAATCATTGAAGTATATTTCACTCCAAATTCAGGCAAATCTTTCTCTAAATGGGAGTAGAAGCCAAACTTGAAGGGTCCGCTCAAAGGCGTAAGCTTAGCATAACCAGCCAAATAATCTGTTTGCTCCACATTTGTGATGCTGACTAGGTCTCTTATTTGAGGATCATCTCCATGATCAGATACAATGGCGCAGGCAGAGCCATCTCCGAAAAGGAAGAATTCAATGAGGGCAATCCATTTTCTAAGTTCTCTCGACCTCAAACCATCGTCCTGTAAAGCCCTAATTTCACGAATACCCTTAACATCTTTCAATCCTCTGACTTGATTGTAGAACCAGTACGAGTTCACTCCTGACAAGCTTATCATCACATAACTTCGAGGAAACTTGGTCAAGTGATCTTCAGCTAGCTGAAGGGATCTTGCAAAGGCTGAGCAAGCCATACCTTGGATACTAACATGTTTGATGGTGGGTTTCAAACCGACCTTACTCAACAAGAGATTGCTTACTCCAGGGCATAGAAAAGCACTGCTGTCATAGGTTGCTATCAAATAGTTAATGTTTTTTGGTTGGAGACTTGAATCTTCGAGAGCTTGCTTACAAGCTAGAGCATTCATGTGAACTACTGGTTCTAAATCGTTTGGCACAGACACGAAGTCAGAAGAAAAATCTATGGGTTGAGCGAAATATCTTGTGGAAACACCTAAATTTAAAATGTTTTGTCGAACTTCATCGGGAAGTTCTTGAGGAAAGAGTTCCATCATTTCTTTGGTTGAATATCTATTCTCTGGAACTGATGTAGACAACTGTAGCAAATGCATGTGTATTCCTCATTTATACCATCTTAACTGTTATTTTCCTAAACATCTATAACACGGTTTTTTAACCAATTCGCTAACTGACTTCTTCCAATCTTCTCTTTCCCATTTTCCGAACATACACAAAAATGGCTACTAACACAACAGTAGCTGTTCCCGCAACTGTCCCAACAATGAAGAACCATCTTAGCATCTCCATAATTTGTTGCCATGGAATGTCCAAAGACTGATCCAGTATCATCTCGTCTTCTTCATAAATATAGAAGCCATTGTCTTGAAGGAAGTTTTTTGTGTTTTGAGATGAAGCCACGTAATCGCTTTTTGAGAAATTCATATACTGAATTACCCATTGCCAAGTTACAGCTGCCTTCCTTATCGTATTAAGCGGATCAGAGGTGCCCCCTAAAACGTATGTAAGGTCGACTGGTAGCCACCCCCACGGAGGAATATACACAATTGCCCATCCGTGCCACGAAATTTCTTTTGAAATAATTGTTACGTGACCTTCCCAATAGGTTTCATTTAAAAAAGTTTTGGGAGTGTGTATGCATCCTATTTGAAGGAAAGATGGGATTCCGTAAATGCGACATAGCGTAATAAGTAGAATCGCTTTGTCATCACAGTCGCCTTCCTCGAGTTTAAGTGTTTCATTAGGATACTGAGGGACTTCATGTGTCTCATATCGGATGTTATTCTCATTAGCAATCCAAGCAGCAAAGTTCTTTACAATCGTAAGAACCTTAGTCTCATTTCCTGCTATACTATGAGCTAAATTCTGAAGTTCTGTTTCGTTAGTCAGCCAAGGTCCCTCCGCCTTGGTGTATTTTTCTTTTAAATCATTTGGAATCTCATTGAGAGTTTGAGATTCTTCTTCAGATATACTTGGGAGGGTTCGGGGTTTTGAGAGAACTTGATAAGTTACAGTGTAGTTCAGGTTTTCTCCTGGATTGAGTTGTGACTTAAATTGCAGAATCGCAATTGGGTTTCCTTCTGTGTCATTCTCTAGGGGGGACTTGAGGGGACGCGAATGATTTGCCAACTGGACACTCTGCCAAGTATTATTCATGAACAAACTAATCGATTGATCATCTTCGGTGAAATTCCAACTTTTTGTTCCTTTGTTTGAGTATGTAACAGTCATCCGAATAGTGAAGTTTACGTCTCCTATCTCGCCTTTCACTTGGCAAAGATTATTGAATTCTATTGTTACAAGTAGTAGGACAAAAATGAAGGCAACTTTCAGTCTTTTCAAGTTTCTGTCACTTACTCAAGCGAGTTCTAGAAAGGCTTTCTTATACAACAGCTTCCAATATACCTTACTCTAATTTTGCAGTAATTTTCGTTTTAAAGCGAGTCTCATGACTTCTCACATGGCTTCTAGTTATGTTTCCATGAAGTAGTATAAGAGAAGGATATTATTCCACGTGTTCTCTGAGTAAGTCTATATCTCTCCTCATTACTCTGGTGATCTCTATGAATTCTCTAACTGAACGTTCGACGTCTCTTGATTGCGTTATATACCTTCCAACGATAACTATATCTGCTCCTCTAGAGAGGGCATCTGGTGCAGTTTCCGGAGTTAATCCACCAGCAACAGCCACTAAGAATTTCTTGTCACTGAAAACTTGTCGCATCTCTCGGATAAGTTCCCAATGAGGCTTTCCGATTAGCTCCTCATCGATGCCACGATGTAGAATTATAACGTCTGGAAAACGTTTGAGTGCTTTGAGTTTTTCAATTGGAGTGGCGACATTCATCATATCTACGTATGCGTAGATTCCGAGTCTTCGTGCTTCATAAATGAATCTGTCAATGGTTTCTTCAACGGCTAATCCGGCGACCACCACAGCATCCGCAGTTTCATCAAAGGCTAAGTCAACCTCCACTTTTCCAACATCAAGCGTCTTTAGATCAGCCACTATGAATGTATCCTTGGCTAATTCTCTAAGTTCGCTGATTACTTTTGTTCCATACTTCTTCAGTAGAGGTGTGCCAACTTCAAAGATGATTCTGTCGCTTTCTGGTACCTGACTTATAACCTTCTTCGTTCTCTCTAAACTTGGAATATCAAAAGCAATTTGTAGGTAAGGCGGTCTCCACAACCGAGGCACCTTGAACCCCATAATAGGATGCTTCGCTCGATCCTTGTCAAATAATATTTTCTTTAGTGGCGGATACTTAGCCATGGCCCTTGTTAACGCGAGTTTTGTTGCTCCATAATTATAGGAGTATATTCTCCGGTAATCCTTTGCATCAGGATGAACAAAGACACTACATATTATCACCCACTCATCCAGTTTATCCTCAGGTATAACCCCCTCTTCCACAGAGTCAGCCACAGCCTTCGCCACCGCAGCCTGAGCAGGACCAAAAATTTTACCCGTATCTTCAAGATTTTTTACAGTGACCTTTGGAACCAGAAGTGTGTGGGGTTTAGGAGGAAGATTGGGTCTAATAACTGCCAGAAGAGGCGTATGTCCCGCCGACAAGTTGGACAAACCATTAGCGAAAGCTTCCCCTACAGGACCTGCTTTGTCACCAATTATCAGATCTATATGAGCAACTTCGGCTCCTTCCCCAGTTAGAGCCTCGCCAATAAGATAGGTGTAGGGTTCAACCTCCTTTTTCATCATAGGCAATAGCACTTCCCCCTCACCAACATCCTCAAAATTAACGCCAAACTCAGCCATCCACTTGTAAAGCGTATCACGATGCACCTTCATTATTTTTGCTGTACCTGAAATTGTCGATTTTATCGATCTACTTCCTTTCGCCTTTTTCATCTCAACTTCTCTACGCTTTGCAATCGCAAGCAATCTGACGAAATCCTCTTTACTCCGCGGTTTTTTTCCATCGAAATCCGACACTCTAACACACTCAAGAAGAGAGATATATGGATGTAGTATTAAAATGTGTCGGAAAATTATAATTTCTAAAATAGAAAACGACAACTATGTCCAAGACTAGGCGCATAACATACGACGTGAAACGACAATTTTCGACAGTTTCTAAGTTTTGTAAGCATGTACACAGAAGTTTCTCCTATCCAATGATGTTACTAGCCGCTTTTTCAGACGTGTATATCAGATTCCTAGTAAATCCAACCAGAACTATTTGGTTTCACGATGTACTCTTGTTAATACGCTTTCTTGTCTCGCTTAGCATAGTTCTCTGTTTATGGATAGAAACTTATAACTATAGAAGGCTATAACATTGTTATAGGTTTGGCGAGAGAACATAGCAGTCAAAATTTGACAGAAAACAACAATTCAGAATAAAGTTAAAAGGAATGACGTATGCTCAACGTAAAAGAAGTGAGAAGAGATTTCCCAATTTTAAAAACAGGTATAATTTACTTAGACAGTGCCGCAAGCAGTCTCACTCCAGAGCCAGTTCTTCAAAAAGTGTTGGAATTTTATCATTCTTATAGAGCAAATGTAGGACGTGGCATCCATCGTCTTTCTCAGAAGGCAAGCGAAGAGTATGAACGAGCTCGAACAAAAGTCGCAGATTTCATTAACGCAAAATCTGAGAACGAAATCATCATGACCAGAAACACCACAGAGGGGATAAATCTCATTGCAAGGGGCTTAAAATGGAAGAAGGGAGAAAAAATTGTCACATCACTCATTGAGCACCACTCAGATTTCATTGTTTGGCTTCGAGTGAAGAATAATTACGGCATAGAATTAGAGATTGTTAGGTCCAAGGAACCAGTTGAACAGGGACTTCTAGACATCACTGATTTCGAGAAGATCATCGACGACAAAACGAAGCTTGTAGCTTTGACACATGTTTCTAATGTCTTAGGAGTGATTACACCTATTGAGGAGATTACGAAGATTGCCCATGAGCATGGAGCGTACGTCTTGGTTGACGGTGCCCAATCGGTCCCACATATCAAAGTGGATGTTCAAAAGATAGGATGCGACTTCCTCGCCTTCAGTGGACATAAAATGTGCGCCCCAACTGGTTCCGGCGCCCTCTACATTCGAGAAGAATTAACTGAAGAAGTTGAACCATTGTGTATCGGTGGTGGAACCATAGCAGACGTAGGAGTTGACTATTATAAGCTCGACAAGAGTCCAGGAAGATTTGAAGCTGGAACTCCAGCCATCGCAGAAGCAATTGGACTAGGTGCTGCAATTGACTACTTACAGAAAATCGGCATGGAAAATATTGAACATTACGAAAAGAAACTTACGAAGCGGATGTATGAAGAAATAACGATACTTCCTAACGTTGAGGTTTATGGTCCTGACCCTGAACACAAGATTGGAATTATGGCCTTCAATGTAGAAGACTTGAATCCTCATGACGTAGCCTTGGCATTAGACGTTTCTGCTAATATTATGGTGCGCTCTGGGCATCACTGTGCTCTGCCTCTCACAAAAAGTCTTCTTCACAAGCCAGGAACCGTTAGGGCATCCACCTACTTTTACAACACAGAAGAGGAAATCGACAAATTTGCCTCTGCTTTAAAAGAGATAATCGAAACCCTAGCTGAATAAACACAAGCTATTCGATGTTATGTGGAGATAGGGTTTGATGGAAGAATATGAAGCCCATAATGTCTAAAAGAACTCTTGTGGAAAACATTGCAATTGAAGTCAGAACTTGCCGCAAGTGCGACTTGTGGAAGCAAAGGCAAAATGCTGTTCCTGGTGAAGACAGTCTCGACGCCCTAGTAATGTTTGTCGGTGAAGCACCAGGTTATTATGAAGATGTTAAGGGTCAACCTTTCGTGGGTGCCGCTGGCAAACTTCTGGATAAGCTATTATCTAATATTGGGCTTTCTCGAAAAGAAGTCTTCATTGGAAACGTTCTAAAATGTAGGCCTCCAAAAAATCGTGATCCCCTTGCGAATGAGATTAAAACTTGTACGCCTTATCTCGACCAGCAAATAAAGATTATCAAACCCAGAATTATCGTCACCCTTGGCAGGCACTCAACTTCCTATATTTTTTCTAAAGTAGGCTTGAAAACTGAAGGCATCACAAAACTTCGCGGAAAAGTTTATGAAATCAAGATTTTCGGCTTTCAAATCTCTTTGATTCCCATGTATCATCCTGCAGCCGTCCTCTATAATGTGGGATACAAAAATGAACTCGAAAGAGACTTTCAACTATTAAGGAGTGAAATAGAAAAATTTCCAAAGAAACCTATTTGAACCTGATGGAATTATACTGTTTCTGCTGCTCTTTTGACCTCTCATAAACGACAACAAACACAAATCATAACTGCATTTCTCGCAGAACCTCCTCTGCACTTCCATATGTTTTAGAAGGTATGTCCCTCAACAAATCATCTAGCCTGACTTGGCGACCATCTTCCAACTCAACAATTCTCCAACCCAACCGTTTCGAAAGTTCACTCTTAACCATTGGAAAACGAGTTCTCTCCATCACCCTTTTTACAGATTCCAATCCAACTACTCCAGTTAAACTTGGAAACTCACCCTTCTCAAGATAAGTCATAAATCGCAAACCATCCTCAAACATGGACAAATTGTTAAAAAATACATAAACCTCCTTTCCTTTAGACTCGAAGGGTTTGATTAATCTATGCAACGTAACTAACTCTGCATCAGTATACTGGTAATAATACATGCGCTTACCAAGTCCATGTAGACGAAAGTAAGCCACATCCCCAACATACATAGGCATTAATCTAAAAGGATCCGTAACATGAGTCACATCTACCTCACACAACAACTCAGAAAGCCTTTCACGCACAGCAGTTTCTTCCCAAGATGACCCCCCGAGTCTCCCAAACCAAAACTAATTTTTCACGATCAACTCTGCGAAAGAAATCTTGTGCATCTTCTATTCCATTTGATCTGAATGAACCTGGTGTTTGAATTAACAGCACTCGTGCCTCCAGTATCATACATATCTGCTTCATTTTGTTAAATGCGTTGATGCTGTCTTCTACCCTTAACCTAAATTTGTGACTAACATCCTGATGGGTCTTTACTGTAAATTCAAAATCTTTTGGAGCCTTCTTTCTCCACCCAATAACAGTTGATATCCTCGGATACTGGTAGAACGTATTATTCAACTCCACAACACAAAAATTTTCATGATATCTCTTTGCAGAAGTTGGGTAGCCACAACAACCAATCTTGATCATATATCATCACTCTTGTTGTTCATCTACGGTATATTTCTTGTACGGGAATATGTGTTTTAAGTTCTGTTTTAGAAGAAAAGAATAGAAAACAGTTACAGAACGTTTAAGACAACTCGTGAGAATGGCGGAAGTAGTGACATGAGTAGAGAGAAGGAGGTACGTTTGTAGGTTTTGACATGTAGGTCGAAAAAAATTGAATAGAAAAAATATTCTGACTATCTTGTTACTATTCTCTCTTGTATGTCCGGTTTTTCTAGCTTTCCAACTTGAAGTCACGTATGCTTCTGAATATTGGATGCTTGACCTTTTTACTCAAAAAAAACCTTACGATGGAAAAGACTTGAACCAACCAAGCGATGCCTTCGCGCCCCAAGAAGAAGTTATCCTTTACACTTACCTAACTTACCACAACACTGCAGTGGCAAATAAACTCGTTGCCTTCGAAATCCACGGACCAGTTAACCCATTAAATAATATTACTTTCATTGGAACCGCTATGACGAATGCAAGTGGCATGGCGACATATAACTTTCGTATACCTTGGCCAACAGAAAACCCTGAAACCATAATCTTTGGAACCTGGAACGCCTATGCAAGTCATGTAGATACCCCTGATGTACGAGTTGAAGATACTTTGACTTTTGAGGTAGGCTGGATTGTTGAAATCCTTTCGATAGCCACAGTATCCGTAGATTTTCAGCCTCAAACTATATTTGGAAAGGGAACTTGTGTTGGGATAGAACTCGTTTTAAGGAATATTGCCATGGTCTCTAAGATGGCAATGCTGGCAGTTACAGCCTATGATGAAATGGGGGTGCCTTTTGACAATATTATAATAGATGATTTTGAAATACAACCTGGTGAAAACTACACCTATTACGAACTGCAGATTCCGGAATGGGTTTTTGTTGGCATGGCTATAGTAAATGCTTCAGTATACACTGCTCCTCTAACAGAAGGAGGGTTGCCATATTGCCCAGAGGTCTCAACGACATTTCTGATAACAGTGCGCGATGTGGCTATAGTGAGCGTTATTCCTTCAGCCACAAGTATTGTTATTGGCCAAACAGTCAGCGTATCTGTTGTTGTTAAAAATGAAGGAAGTAACGCAGAAACCTTTAATGTAACCACATATGCCGACGGAAATGTTACGATTATCGGAGACGAGATTTTAATTGAGACACAGCATGTCACGGACTTAGCCCCGGGCAACCATGCAACTTTGACCTTCTCTTGGAACACCTCTGGTCTTTCTGATGGCATTTATACAATAAGTGCTGTTGCAGGTGTTTTGGCTGGAGAGAGCGACATTGATGACAACACTTGTGTTAATGGCGCAGTTGCTGTCAGTTCTAGACCAATTTATGTAATTCCACGCCGCGCACGTGTAGAATATGTTATCGTAGCGTTGGTGGTTGCAGTAGCCATTGCAATGATTCTAATTGCGCTTATTATGTCCAGAAGAAAGAAAAACCCTTCTCAAGACCAGTCTGTATTATTACATGTTGATGTTCTCCCATAGGCAATGAAAATGAAGGAAATGAGCTGCTCCTTAGCAAGAAGACCACAAGATCAGGTTGCAGATAAAAAAAGTACAAAGAATTTTAAACCTTGTTTTTGTCTTGATTTAGCTCTCTGACGATCTAAGAAAAAGGAATATTACCCTTTCCTTAATACTACTACTTTTAGGGGTGTAGACTTGTCGTTTCGACTTGAAATGGATTGCTCTGCAAAGGAAAATCGGTCTAACCTAATTTTAGCTTTGGATCTTCCCTTATCACTTGAGCCTCGTCAGCTTCTGTCTCGAAGCATCAACCTACTAGAAGAAGTTCATTCTTACATTTGCGCTGTTAAGATTAATCGTCATTTAGTTTTGCCTCTTGGATTATTTAATGGGATCCAAAGAATAGTTAGTCTTGCCCATGATTTGGGATTGCCTATAATCATGGACTGTAAAATTAATGATATAGGGGATACTAATCGTGTGATCGCTGAATTTTATTACAATGCTGGATTTGATGCTGTAATCGCTAATCCTTTTGTGGGATGGGATGAAGGGCTTCAACCTGTTTTTGAAGTTGCCAAAAGAAAGCGCAGAGGGGTTATTCTTCTAGTTTATATGAGTCATAAAGGCGCTTTGGAAGGATATGGGCAAAAAATAATGGATTCCAAGACGGGAAAGTTGATCTCCCAATACCTTGTCTTTGCTGAAAAAGCGTTATTTTGGAACGCTGATGGTGCAGTGGTTGGTGCTACTTTTCCAGAGAAAATTGAGGCGGTTTACTCTGTCTTAAAAGAACGTGTTCCTATATATTCGCCTGGTGTTGGTGTTCAAGGCGGAAATATTGAAGCTGCTGTTGCAGCTGGGGCGCGTTATCTAATTGTGGGAAGGTCAATAACGCTTGCTGAAGAACCTGCAAAAACTGCAAAGTTGCTTAGAGATACCATTGAGGGATGTGTTAAAAGATAGTTTGAAGATTAAAGTTCTATTCTCGTCTTACCCATAGTTCTCTTTTTAGCAGGTCTCTAACGGATGCTCGAATAGCGGCGCTTCGGCTTGGGTACATTCCTGCCCTTACAAGTTCGTCAAGTCCCTCTAAATACGCCTCAGGAAGGAGAACGGTTACAAGTTTCATTAGCTTTTTTTCACCTCAATGTCAGCATGTTAAACGCTTAATATTCTAATTATATCCTTAATAAGTTTGAGGAAAACTAACACTATACTGGTTTATTGAAAGAATTGGTTTTATACGCTTTTCGCTTTAGTCAGTTCTCGCTACGTTCCTGCGCGCGCATAACTTTTGTCCACTAAACGACATAGAAGTAGGCAAATCAAAAATAAACAAAGCAAAAGCACAATCGCAAGCATGCCACATTCTATTCCCATAAAAAAGACGTCTGAATGGGTAGGGATATTCTGCGGTAAACAACCGCTGAGTAATCAAAATACTAACAATGGCTAAAACAATTATAACACCAAGAGAAACGTATCCTTTCATTGACAGCTTTTCCTTCTCATTCATGCAATCCACTCTCTATCATTCTAATTAATTAGTTCATAAAAGGTGTTTTTATAAGGTAACAGCGGTAATGTGAAACTATTGATTACGGTTTGGTGTTAGAATGAAAGAACGATACGCATACATTTTATTATCAAATGAGAAATGGTGGAATCGGCTTTGCAGTCAAAAGAGGGCTGGAAAAGTATTCCATGCGTTTGTTCGTAAAGGAATTGTGGGCCCCAAACAAACGGAGTTGATTCTCTTTTATGTAACGTATCCGTTTAAGGAGATTAGAGGTTTTGGCGAGTTTGTAGAACGCGTTACTGGAAGCGCTGAAAACCTCTGGAAAGATTATGGTCACGAAACTTGCGTGAAGTCTTTCGGAGAGTACTTGGATTTTTTGGAGGGACGAACAAATGTAACATTCATTAGGTTCAAGAATCTTAATTTGTTAGCTGCACCTGTTCCAGCAAGTGTTATCTCTAAAGTTACAGAGATCAATAGAATGCCCAGAAGCGGCAGATATATTAACAAAAAAATGATCCACAAGTTGATCTGAAGGTGTTGTTTGCATGAAGTTTGATCCACAAGAGTTTGTAGAAAAACAAACGAAAGAAATCAGAAAAACTCTTGGTGGTGAACGAGCTCTTGTTGCAGTTTCAGGAGGAGTTGATAGCACTACATGTGCCGCATTGACTCGTCGAGCTATTGGAGAGAACCTTCTATGTGTGATGTTGGATGATGCTTTTATGAGGAAGGGCGAACCTGAAAGAGTCGCCAGACTGGTTTCTCAGCCGCCATTACAGTTGCCAATAAAGATACTGAATGTTCAAGAGCGATTCTTGGAAGCCTTAGAAGGACTGCGAGATGCGGAAGAAAAAAGGAAAGCGTTCCGTGAAACTTTTTACGATACTTTGAGAGAGACGGCTGAAGAGGAAGGTTGCCAGTTTTTGGTGCAAGGAACCATTGCTGCGGATATTGTTGAAACGACTGGGGGTGTAAAGACTCAGCATAATGTTTTGGCGCAGATGGGAATTGATCCAATTGAACGCTTTGGTTTTCAAGTTATCGAGCCCTTAGCGTCTCTTTATAAGGGGCAGGTTAGAAAGGTAGCTAGGTACTTGGGTGTTCCTTCGGAAATATCTGAAAGACAGCCGTTTCCTGGACCTGGGCTTTCTGTGCGGGTTGTTGGGGAGATTAGGGCTGATAAGTTGGAAATATTAAAGAGGGCTACTGCTATAGCCGAGGAAGAATTGGCTAAACATCAGCCGAGTCAGTTCTTTGCCGTCATTGTTGAAAACGCAGAAAGACCTTTGTACTCTAAACATGCGGGCCTTCTAGAGATGATTGGTAAATCCCTTGATGTTTTGCCAGATTACGTTTCTGTTAAGGTTTTTCGAGATAAAGCAACTGGAGTGAAGGAGGGGCAGCGACTTTACGGGGATATTCTTGCAATAAGAGCTGAAGACGAAGAGGGGCGTATTCTAAAGGCTCGTATTGAAAGTTTAGTCGGTCTTCAAGCAGAGATTGTTAAGGAAAATCCTTCTTTCACTCGAGTCTTGTATGCGATTGATGAAACTGGAGAGAAACAAGCCTACAGTATTGTGGTGAGGGCAGTTGAAACAGTTAACTTCTTGACTGCTGCCGTTGCTGATGCTTCATGGACAAGTTTAGAAAAAATCGCGTATAGAATTCTTGAATCGTGTCCAAAGGTTTCTAGTGTTTATTATGATGTTACTCCTAAGCCTCCTGCCACTATTGAGTTTGAATAAGATTTGGGAAATGTATAAACCGATGTGTTTGTAGTATATTTTGTTGTGGTGGTAAGTGATGGTGCGGGTTAGGGTTCAGAGAATTGAGTCGATTCGGGATCCTGATGGGAATTTGGGGAAGCGGATTGAGTTGGTTGAGGAACGTGTTGTGCCGAAGTTTGTGATTCAGCCTTCTTCGGAGGAGGGTAGGATGGTTCAGGATATGGTTCAGGTTTTGCAGCAGCAGTTGCCTATGGTGCCTAAGCATGGTCAGTTTTCTTTTCCTAAGATGGTTTTGTTTTTGACTGAGGGGGAGTATGAAAGCCTTGGGATTGATTTTGATGTTAATCAGACGTATGAGTTGGAGTTGTCTGGGAAGGCTATAAGATTTAAGAAGGCACCTTAACTGTGTGCGTGTGTGTGACTGCCTCTATATAGCGGGGGGAGGAGTTTTGCTCCTTCTACTCGGAGTGAAAACGGAAAAAATTTTTTGTTTTTTTCATCAACTACCGAAAGAAACTTTGGTTTTAGCTGTCTGATTTTGAGACAGACACCATTTCGTGTTTTGTTGGGTTTCAATATTATGATA
>CAZCYX010000033.1:0-16199 GCA_964503065.1 uncultured Candidatus Bathyarchaeia archaeon | reverse complement strand
GCATCTTCCATGAGGTGGGTTCCGCGCCTCTCTTTTTTCTGCAGTCTTCCATCGTTGAGAAAGAGCATTCTGCCTGCACGTGATGCTATTTGGCTGTCGTGAGTTACCATGACAATGGTGGTTCCTTGGTCAATGCTTAGTTTGCCCAGTAGCTTAGCGATTTCATGGCCGGTTTTTGAATCTAGGTTACCTGTGGGCTCGTCTGCTAGAACTATGGCGGGGTCGTTTGCCAAGGCTCTTGCTATGGCGACTCTTTGTTGCTCTCCTGCGCTCAGTCGATGTGGTCTGTGTTCTTCTCTTTCCGATAGCCCAACCATTTTTAATAATTCGCGAGCCTTCTTTCGTCTTTCATCTTTTGATTTTTTTGTGCCTTCCATGGGGAGTTCCACGTTTTCGATGGCGTTCAGGTATGGCATTAGGTTGAAAGTCTGGAAGACGAATCCAACTTTGTGCCTTCTTATCTTGTAGAGTCCCTTCTCTGGCACCCCTGTGAGATCTACGCCATCTAGAATAACTTTCCCGTGGTCCGGTCTGTCGAGGCAGCCTAACATGTTCAGAAGCGTTGTCTTGCCGGACCCGGAAGGTCCCATGATTGAAATGAAGTCGCCCTTATTTATTTGAAGGTTTACGTCAGAGAGGGCGCGAACTTTCCGCCTACCTAGTTTGTAGACCTTGTTCAGTTTTTCTGTCTTCAGAACCAGTTCACTCATATCTTAGTGCCTCCATAGGTGACGTTCTAGACGCTCTCCATGCAGGGTAAATGGTGCCTAAGGCTCCCAGTAACACGGCTACGCCGACCCCTAATAACATCAGTTGTGGATTTAGGGTGGCTGCAACAGTTTCTGGCAGAGACAATCCTGGAATGAAAGTTTGCCTACTAGGTAGATTTGGTAAATTTGGTCCGGGACTAGCAGATGTACTAAAACTGGGAAGGACAAGCGATGATAACATTGGTGCTGCGAAGGAGCCTATGATGATGCCAACCACTCCTGCCATTAGGCTCATCAATATTCCTTCAAGCATGAACTGGCTCATAATACTCCGGTTGCTGAAGCCTATCGCCTTAAGTACGCCGATTTCGTGGGTCCTCTCGCGCACAGTATAAAGCATTGTAAATAGAACTATCAAACTTGTGGCACCAATTGCAATGCCGATTTCTTGAAAAGCAACTGCTTGGGTCTGGCTAAGGGTTGATTCAGCGGTTTCCAACGTAACTTGATACATATCTCGCATTCTGTCGAACTGGCTTAGACGTTCTTCATAGGTTGTAATGTACAGTTCTGGATATAGTGAAGTTATTTCGCTGACTATCTCGTCCACAAGATCTTCATCTTCTGCGTACACATCTAATCTACTTATTTGTCCCTCAAGATCTGTTATTGCTTGAGCCTCATAAATGTTCATGTACAGCTTGTTTAGCCCAAGACGGTCTGATGTTTCATAGACTCCTACTACTTCAAAATAGGCTCCTACAATGTATACTGAATCACCAACTCCCACTCCGAAGTACTCAGTGTTGTCTTCACTTAGAAGAACGACCCCACTATCACCTTCTTCTAGGTTTCTTCCCTCTGTAATGGTCGTCGGTAGCACAACATAATTATCTATGAACGAGGAATTCAGAGGAACACCTACAATTGTGTAATCTGGTTGAAGGATTTCGAAAGTGCCTCTGGGCGTTTCAAGGGTTTGAAGGGTTCCCTCAGTCTTTTCAAAGAATGGCAAAACGTCTTTGACGCCTTCAATGGCACTGATATCATAAATAGCGCTTTCGTTCAGAAAGTTTTCACTTCTCGTCATGAACCCGGGTCTAAATTGGGCAAATCCACCTGAAAGACTGCATTCTACTAGTGTTAATGTTTTGGTGATTTCTGCTTCCATATCGCCCATCACTGCATTGTAGTTTTCACTTATTTGCTCTGCAGCTGCTTGATTTGCCACAATACCTGCTGGGATAGAAACTAGGATTGCCATGGCAAAGCCTAAGGCAATCACTACCAATAGCACTCTGATTTTCCTTCTCGAAACGTTTCTCAAAGCTCTTGTTAAGACACCCACTTCTTTCACCGTTCAGATGCACTCTAAATTTAAGCCAAAATTTTAGTGAACTATTAAAGAGTTTTTCAGAATTAGACCCAAATCTATCTCCCCAATGTAATGGTGTAAAACAGCCATACGAAAAAGAATAGGCACAAATTGAAGAATGAACCAAAAGCATTTGCGCTCCTTCTCAATACACTTTAAATCTATCATAAAAAAGGGGAGGGGTTTTCGTTATTTAGACGCATGCGCAAACCCCATATTCTTTCTCCTTCTCGATCGCTAAGGAGGCGCACACGTTGAGGGCCTTGGCTTAGTTGTCCATATATCATGTTATTTTTCGATCACTGTTCTCGTTAAGATCACTATTTTTGTCACTGTTCCTTCTTCTACGTCCACCCATACAGACGCGCGGCTTGTTGAATCGTTGCTTAGTATGACGATTGCGTCTGTTGCTTTTGTTACAACTGTGCCATCTGCTTCAACTATAGATTTGATGATCGGTCTCACTCCAGTGACATTGTAACCATCAGCAAGTAGGTTCTGCACATCTTCGTCGCCTTCTGCTATGTTGATTACGTTCTCTTTGAACTCTTCGCTAACTTCAACAAATCCGAAGCATCCCCGTCCACGTAGCCCGCCATGTGGTCGTCCCCATGCTTCTGGCATCATTCGATCATTGAACCACTCTGGAAAACCATTGCTGTTCTCGTCTCCGTTCTCAGCCGCATATGTTGTTACCGCTATGCCGCCAAAGATCGCTGCCACAGCAACCATAGTTAACAGGATTAAGGCTTTGCTTCTATCCATATTCATCATCTCCATCTTTTATTGTGGTCTTATCACCTCAAATTTTGATGAACATCGTAGATTATTAAAAGGGTTTTTCAGAATTAGACCAAAATTATTCCCGAATCTGGTTAAGTAAAAGTATCAGTTATCTTGAATGTGTATACACTGAAGAGACGAGGAGACACAAGGTTCTCGGCTGTTTAAGTCATGGTTGGAGGGGGGCTGGAGCCTCTGTGGGAGAAAGGAGAAAAGAGGAAGGCGAAAAATGCTTTACCTCCACCAACCATTCCAGAGATGTCTTTTGAATGCAGTAGATTATTAAAGAGTTTTTCAGGATTAGACCCAATTCTTACCCAAATCTGTGCGCGTATAATAGGACACACATTTATTACTTCAGTCTAAATAGGTTTAGCGAAAGTAAGATTCCTTACTATGTCCGGAGCGGTATGGATGGCTGCAAGCGCTCGTCCGTTGAGATATCTGCTTGGTTGGCTAATTGCGGGCACGAGAGGCGGTGTTACTCGTGCTCAGATAATTGAGGCTTTAAAGGAGAAACCGCAAAATGCAAATCAATTGGCTACTTTACTTGAAATGGATTACAGAACGATACGACATCATCTCAAAGTCCTTGAGAAGAACAGGATAATCACTTCTGCAGGAGAAGGGTATGGCACAACGTATTTCTTGTCTCCACAAATGGAAGAGAACTATCATTTGTTTGAGGAGATTGTGAATAAAATTTGGAAAAAAGAAAAAAGGGAGGAAAACAAGTGAAGCATGATATGAACAAAAACGTGAAAATCTGGCTAATACTGGCAACGTTAGTAGTGGTGACCCTGCTGGCAACTTTCTGGGCTACAAGTGAACCTATAGGTACTCCGCTAGAGCGTCAGTGGTGGGGGCGGTGGAATCTTACCAATGAACAGAGGAGGGAAATTGACCAGTTAGTTAGAGACATGATGAGGGAGAGAGCTAACTGGGAGGAGATTAGAGCCGCTGTAGAAGCAAAGCTAGATGAATGGAACATAAGACCATCTTCTCCTGGAGACATAGAATTGTTCTACACAGTCAAAACAGTGGTCTCCACAATTAATGCAACACTTCTGATTTTCTTATTGATCACATACATTGACATGTACGTGAAGACAAAGTCAGAATTCACAATTGGATTAACAATATTCTCAATGGTCTTGCTTCTCTATGCTCTTGTCTCCAACCCCTTTGTACAATGGGCTTTTGGTTTCCGAGGAGTTGGTCTTGGACCATTCGCGATGTTACCAGACCTATTTACATGCGTAGCATTAGCTATACTGCTCTATCTCACTGTCAAGTATTAGGGTATTGCTCGTACACACGTCAATATTTCCGTAGAAATAGGTTATCAACTGCTATCAAATCGGAGCAACCAAACAGAATCCAAAACAATCCCTACTTTAAGATCAGAAAGCTAGAGTTACTGTTCTTTTCGGCAACTGATGAAAAAGCAAAAAAATTTTTCTGTTATCATCTACTGAAGAGACGTTTTTTGCATCACTTTTTCCTATATTCTCTCCCCCTCTATAGAGAGAGTCTCACACACGCACACAACAAGCAGTCTTGAAAACAGGCTTTTCAACTTCTATCATAGCGGTGAAAACTACCAGAGCCCTTGGTTTTTTTTCAAAATCAGAAGGCAAAAACTAAAGGTTCTTTCGACCGTTGATGAAAAAACAAAAACTGAGTTGTCATACAGAGAAGAAGAACATGCTTCCAAAAAACTTACTAGAAACATCGTTATGCAAAAACATAAAAAACAAAAAACACAAATTCAGAATCGCAACAAATCATTTGAAAGGAGAAGATAAAATGCCCATCTACATTCTACTCTCCACCCTCACAGACGAAGGATGGAAAACAATCAAGACAAAACCAGAAAGAATCAAAGAAGTCAACAAAGAGATCGAAGCCTTCGGAGCCAAGGTAATCAACCAATACGCCGTTCTTGGACCCTACGACTTCGTCAACGTAGTGGAAGCACCAGACAACAAAACCATTGCACGAATTTCCGTAGAACTCGGCTCACGAGGAACAATTCAAATAAAAAGTCTACCCGCAATCCCCATAGAAGAATTCATAGCCACAATGAAGAAAAAATAAACGCCCAAACCCTCCCTTTTTTCTCTATTTTGACTGAATAATTCAGTGCATATTGGTCATAATTTTTTAGAATACTTATCTCATGAGGATTAGACGAAAAATAAGGAAAGAGAAATTAGGCTTTAGTAGCAGATCTCTCGAGGGCAACAACCCCAGGCAACTGTTTTCCCATTAAAAATTCGATAAGTGCACCTCCAGCAGTGCTCACGTAGGACATTTTATTTGCCAGTCCCAATTCCTCCACCGCTGCAACTGTGTGTCCCCCGCCCACTAGTGAAAAGGCTTTAGTAGCAGCTATCGCCTCAAACACCTTTTTAGTTCCAGTCATGAACTCTTTGTTCTCAAAAACGCCCATGGGACCACTGATGACAATTGATTTGGCTTTACGTATGAACTCTCCGTATCTCTTGGTCGTCTCTGTTCCAATGTCAAAGATGGCATAATTAGTCGGAAGTTCATTTACTCCTATTTCCTTCCTCTTTCGTTCAACTTCAACTGCTAAGTCTATTGGCACTTCAATCGCTTTAGGATAGGTCTTCATTAATTCTCGGATGCCCGGCACCAACCCCATCAACTCCTTCTTTTCCAAAAATTCCATGTTCGGCTTTCCGAGGTTAATGCCCTTTGCGGCGAGAAATATGTGTCCTATAACTCCTCCGGTCAAAATGTAGTTTGCAATGTTATTTTTGAGCACATACCTTGATATTTCTAAGGAATCGTCTCCTTTAGCCCCTCCCATGATAAAAACGCATGGCTTTTCTGGTGCCTCCAAAACCTTCTTTAAGGCTTTGAGTTCTCTCTCCATTATTCTGCCAGCAACACTGGGTAAAACCGTCGTGAATCCCACAATTGAGATATGGGCTCGATGAGCAGCTGCAAAGGCATCATTGACAAAAACATCTGCTACGGGAGACAACTTCCTTACAAACTCTGACTTCGCATGTTCTTCAGGTGAACCCTTCTTTTGCTCGTCTGCGTATGTTCGAACATTTTCTAAAACGAGAACCTCACCACTTTTTAGTTCCTTGATAGCCTTTTGGGCTTTTTCTCCGAAAATATCGTTTACATATTTTACAGGTTGGCATAGTATTTTGCTGAGGGCTTCGGCATGTTGCTTAAGTGAGATGAAGTCTGGTTCTCCGGGTCTGCCTTGGTGAGCCAAAATCACTGTTTTTGCACCTTTCTGAATGAGTTCCCTTATGGTTGTTTCTGCTCGAATTCTTGTGTCGTCAAGGATCTTTTTGGTTTCCGGGTCGACTGGAGAGTTGAAGTCTACTCTAACTAGGGTAGTTTTGCCTTTGAAATTGTAGTCATCCATGGTTAGGAATTTGGGCATACCCTCACCTATTTTAATGGAAGTAGTGTTTTGTATTCGGGAATTTTGTGTTTTTGGGTTTAGGTCGCCATCTTGCAAATCTTTTCGATCATTCGAACCATTTTGACGGAGTAGCCCCACTCGTTGTCGTACCAAGCGAGGACTTTGACTAGGTCTCCGATTACCATGGTGGAGAGTCCGTCTACGATGGCTGAATAGGGGTTATGTATTAGATCTGATGACACTAGTGGTGCCTCGCTGTAGTCTAAGATTCCTTTTAGTTCTTTTTTGGCGGCTTCTTTGAATGCTGTGTTGACTTCTTCTTTAGTGACTTTTTTGTTTAGTGTTGCTACGAAATCGACTATGGAGACTGTGGGTATTGGGACTCGTAGGGCCATGCCGTTCATTCTTCCTTCTAGTTCAGGAAGTGTTAAGGTTGCGGCTACGGCTGCTCCGGTGGTTGTTGGTATCATGTTGAAGGCTGCTGATCTTGCTCGGCGGAGGTCGCTGTGTTGCATGTCGAGGAGTCTTTGGTCGTTGGTGACTGCGTGGACTGTGGTCATGAGGCCTGCTTTGATGCCGAATCTGTCGTTGAGTACTTTTGCGACTGGTGCTACGCAGTTTGTTGTGCATGAGGCTAGAGAGATGATGTGGTGTTTTTTGGGGTCGTATTTGTTGTCGTTTACGCCGTAGACGACTGTGAGGTCTGCGCTTGGGGCTGGTTTCATGGGTGCTGATACTAGGACTTTTTTGGCTCCTGCTTGTAGGTGTTTTGCTGCGTCCTCTTTTTTTGTGAATCTTCCTGTTGATTCTACTGTGAGGTATACGCCCATTTGTTTCCAGGGTAGTTTTGCTGGGTCTGGTTGTGCGAGGACGGTTAGTTCGTGGCCGCCTGCGATTATTTTGTTGTCTTTTACTTTTACGTCGAAGGGGGTTGGTCCGTGGGCTGTGTCGTGTTTTAGAAGGTGTGCTAGGATTTTGGCGTCTGTTAGGTCGTTGACGACTGCGAAGTCTATGTCTGTTTTTGTTTCTATGGCTGCTCTGTATAGGAGGCGTCCTATTCTTCCAAATCCGTTTATTGCTACCTTCATTTTGTTATTTCACCTTTTGATTGAGAGAAAGGTTTGTAGTAGGGTTTTCTTAATAAGATTTCGCTATCTAGCTTGTGTGTGAGAACCTATCTATAGACGGGAGGAAGAACTAGGGAATTTCCTTTAGAATTAGTCCTCTTTTATTGCATTCGTCGCCAAGCTGTTTCTTTAACCAACTTGCAATTGAATACGAGCTAGACAGGCACATCCCTTAGGTATTTTAGAGAAAATCTTTTGTATTCTCCTTCTCCGATTGCAACCATAAAGCTTTGAATGTCCTCAGTGATCTCTTTCAAGTCAACTCTCATCATATTCAACTGTTTGTGGTATTCTGTATAGTTTTTGTGAAAAGAGATGATTACTCCAGTCATGCCTAGACCTTGTCCACTGGAGGCAAATATTACATTAGGGAACGTTGCAGCATATTCTTTGGTTCTCTCTTTTGTTTCTCCTATAAGAACGTTAGAACGCATTTTGACGAATGTTAGAGCTAATATCTCAAAACCCATCTTTCTAAAATTCGGAATGATCGTATAGTCCCCAACCATTCCGTTCTTCTCAAGTTTGTGACGCGCTCTGGTGACTGTTGGTTGAGAAACTTTGAGGGTTTTGGCAAGGTCTCTGTCACTTCTTTTTGAGTTTTCAAGGAGTTCCCGTAACAAATGTTGAGGTAATTCTTTTCGCATGAACTACAATCAGAAACAGTCGTTATTAAAAGCTTTTGTCAAAAGCGCGCCTCTTGTCTTCACCAAACGACTCATAACATTACAGCATAAATTTTGGTTCCATAGAACCATTCCATACTGCGCATGCATCAAATTTCGCCAGAGGCTTCTATTTCTGAAATATTTGTAGAATCGTAATTACCTCTATATTTCTATGTTCATAGATATCAGTTATGCGACCTGTAAACGTTCTAACGATTAATAGACAACCTGAAAATGAGCAGGATCTAGTTAAGATTGTTGAGGATGCGAGGAGTTATTTTCCGACAGAAACATGGGACGACATTCTATATTTGGGAAAACTTAGTTTGAAACATGACATTAAGATAGTGACAAACGGAGAATCTTTTGGAGCCCTTCTTTTTGAAAAGTTGATTAAACAAATCGAAAAGATAAAAAAGTCGGGTAGATTGGTAAGTCTCTTATTAGGAATAACACCGGATCCTATAGTAGCTGTATACTATTTTTTTGATGGAAAAAATTTCAGGAGAGCGCTCTATCTTATTCACGATTATGCGACTGAAAGGGTTGGGGTTGTCTCCTTTTTTCGGCTGAACGAAGAAACTTCAAGTAAAGTGGTGGCTCATGGATTGGGTCACAGCAAAGGCTTGCGTCATCATGTAGAGCCCATTGACCTTATGTATTCCGGACTGTTAAGATTCACCAAATTGCAAGTGGAAGGTTTTTGTGAAGTTTGCCTCTGCATGTTAACAAAAGCTTAGGCAGACACTGTACTCGCATCATTTAAGCGACTTAGTCCCAACTTAGTCTTTATGCGTTGTTTCAGTGCAGGATTGACTTCTATCCCAATGCATCTTCTATTCATTCGTAAGCAGGCTTTCATAGTAGTGCCGGAGCCTAATACGGGATCCACTACTAAGTCTCCTTTATTGGACGAGGTGTATATGCATCTCTCGACCAGTTCGTCAGGAAGTTCGTTGCCTGCTGTTTTTGCTCCGTGATGGTAGGGTCGCTTGATGATCCATACGTCTTCAGCATAATGCTCCGGCTTATTGAAAGTGTAATTTGCCGGGTCTTTCACTAGAAACAGAAGATGATAATGAGATGTGGTGAATCTCTTTTTGGTGAAGACACCGAACTGATATTTCCAAATGCAGTGGTTTAAGAGATGAAACCCTGTGTTCTCGACGGCAATAAGCACTGTGTTCAAGTTGTTCCACCCAGAGAGCAACCACATACTTCCAGACGACTTGAGCAAGTCGTAGGACCACTCTAGAAGTTCTTGCATAAAGTTAGGATATTCCTCTGCTGACACCTCAACATAGGACAAAGCGTCTGGGGTTCTGTGATATGTTTGAAGGTTACCACTAAAGCCGATTCCAAAAGGAGGGTCCGCAAATACTAGGCTCGCCTTTTCATTCAATCGGACATTCCTGAAATCATCAAATATGATCTTGTGATCATTATCAACCTTGAGTATACATTTAGACACGTTTCCCATGTTACCAAGACTCCAACATATACTGTGGCGGGTATCTCTAGTCAAACACCTTCTGACACAGATGCAATTTGCCTCTCGGTCAACATAATCTCGTTGTTCTCCTATTTCAGTGGGTTTTCTATGTTTTTCGCTTCTTCAATCAACTTTGAGGGCCATCTCCTAAATGTCCTGGATGCTAGTTGAAGGTGCTCTTTCGTCATAGGGTCCTTCTCACACTGTTGGTGCACAAAGGCGTCTAACCATAGAGGGTCGTCACAATGGTATATCAGTCCCTTGTTTTCTAGCACATCATATCTGTATCCAAAGACCGTTTTGTGTTTTCCTGTTTCTTCACCGCTGTTATAGCTGAGAGAGTTTACGCCTTCCACTATGCCAACAACATTAAAAATTGACTGATAGATCTTGTTGATGTCTACAATGTTTTGACTCAAGTCTCTGTCTGCGTTGCCATGGTATGTAATAGATCTAGAACCATATCCCACATGTTCAGGTATCAGGCCAAACATGTTTTTCATACACATCGTGAAAAATACCTTGAACTTAGCCAAGCTGATAAAAGTGCCCGTTCTCAGTGCATACAACTTCTCTGGTAAGAACGCGTATAACTCATCTCTCAACACTGGAGGATATTTCTTTTCAACAAGTTTTCTCACGGTTTCCTTGTCTACGGTTCTTTTATCTAAAACTTCCTCGGCAACATTAACGTATTCTATTCCAAGTTCATCAATGACGTTCTTGGTTCCAGTTTTCTTTAAGAAATTTTCTTCAGATTCTCTTACACGCTTTCTTTCGTCTTCCGAAAACCTTAGACCAGGTTTAAGGTCGGGCAGAGCCATCATGTTTCTTCCAGAATACGACTCAACAAGTACAACCTTTCCTTGCTCATGGAAGAACCTTAACATCCACTCTAAAATCTGTGGGTCTGTGAAATGACCAAAGTCCATACATATCCAATTGGGTTTCACTATGAAGGGCTTTCTTAATTGCAGTGAACCCATAAAGTCAAAGAACTCTTCTTTGGTATGAACAACATCTACAACCAGTCTTCTTCCTTCAAATTCAAACTCTTTGCGCACCACGATGACTTCCACTAAATTTTTTGCGAAGAGCCTTTAAAGTTCCGGAAACTCTGACAACGTGAATAGCCACGGCATTTTCATTAACTCTTGTTATAGCTGCGACTGCAGCCCTAACCTTGTCAACCATTTTATGAGAACAACGCAAAATAGCATAACTGTCCTCTGGATTAAACTCAACAAGGTAAAGATTAGTCTGGCTGGCACCATATTCCCCAAAAAGTTGCAGAATAGAATTCCAAATAGCCCTGACAAGGTCTCTTTCACTTAGGACCACTTCACTCTCAACTTTCAAAGCCAAATAACGTCTTTTCACTCGCCCAAACATCGCTTCACATCTCTTACAATAAACAAACCAGGAGCCACATAACCAGAACTAAGTTTTTTCCTGTTCCTCTCAACAATGGCCAAAGGATTTTCCGAGAGCCCATACAAAGCAGGCGACATGGATAAATCAAACAATGTTGCAAGGGCAGCATAATCGTAAGGTCCTCTTTGAAGCCTCATGTCAGTAGCTCCACTGGAAAGCACAATAGGTACCTTAAATTTTTCAGCAATTGCAACTTCTTTCCTGAGACTGGTAAGAAATCGGATCCTTGGAAAACCCGATAGAAAAAGAAGCGATGTCATGTCGATTTCCAAAGCACCGTTAGCCTTAGAAGCAAGTTCTGCTTCCGCATTGTCAAAGAAGCGTTTACGTGGGAATTCTGTGGAAAAAGTAAGAAGGTCTACTCTTCTATCTTTGGCTGCTTGTCTCGCAATATTCTTCGAATTGCATGTTACAGATATGATTTCAAACTTTCTTCTAAAATGGCGTAGGTTTTGGAGTAGTTCATTAGAAGTTTTTGGCATAAGATCGATTCTTGTAACCAAATCTACGCTGGAGTTTTCACAAATGGTTTTCAGTTGACGAGTTTTTTCTTGGGTAATGTTATGAGGGAGTGAGATGGCAACTGATCCATATCCAAAATCAGAAGATCGTTTAACCATGTTTTCTACTTGACTCAAGTTGTCTATCGATGGACGCAGATGAAGGTCGACAAATTTTCTCATGGTAACATCTCAAATTCCCTACAAACTTTAAGGATATCTTCCATCCCCCTTTTCTTAAACCGTATACGAACACGAATAGGGTCTTCTGTGCAAAGTTTGATTTCTCCAGAAAGAGCAGCTTGCTTATCTAAACGAAGATAGAGACTCCCCTTTTCCACATGTAAACCAATGTCTCTCAATAGATTTTCTTTATCCATAACACTGATACGTGAAAAAAGGCTGTCAACGAAGGCTCTTATTGTTTTTCCTTCTTTCATCTTTGTCTCGAAGAGTGTAATGGGGTTTCCATAATGTCCTTTTAGGTTGGTTCTCTTAAACTCAACTTCTTCTGTGTAGTCCTTTGGAAAGATCTGCTTTACCGCCTCAGTGACTTTGTTCAAGTCCTCAGTTGCGTGGGCAAATAACCTTATTTCAATAAAAGTTACTGGGATTTTAGACAATCATGCCACTCTGCAATTTACATCTACTAAACTATTTAAAATGTTTAACCAGCCTGTGATTTACGTTTCTTACGAGTCTTGGAAGGTTTCAAACCTCTAAGATGCTGTTTGAGGGTTTTCAAGTTTTCTTCGTGTTTTGTCTTTCGTCTCAAATCAATAGGAATCTTTAGTCTGAGGGCTTGTTTGAAGTCTATTCCAGCCTCTCTTAGTTCACCTTTACTAAATCCCTTTCCTCCTCGCACTCTACCATTCTTTTTCCGCACTATTGGTCGAATCTTTAGTGCCTCCTAAACTCGTTATACTATGACCGCTTATGATATAAATTATGCAACCCTCCATAAAACAAATAATCTGGTTTAATTGTATGCAATGTCGAGAGGTTAAAAGAGGAAGATGATCCCAAAGGAATTCTTTGTGACAAGTGGCAATGCTACTAGTCCAATTTCTGAGCTTAACGCCTTTGATTTAGCACTCCAAAACGCTGGAATAGCCCAATGCAATCTCGTATCAGTAAGTTCCGTTCTTCCCCCAAGATGCAAGGAAACAAAGTTGAAAGAGATGCCCATTGGCGCCATAACACATGCAGTCGTGGCAAGAATGAATGCTGAAGGAGAAGCAACCATAGGAGCTGGAATCGTTTGGGCGTGGGAAAAAGACAAGAAATATGGAATTGTGGCAGAGGCTTATGGCTACATGAATAAAGAAGCTTTAGAAAGAACCTTAGAATGGAAGATCAGAGAGATGGCAAAGATACGGGAGATAGAGATCGATAAAATAAATTATCGAATGGTAACCCTCAAAGTACCCACAGATAATTATGGTTGCGTTATAGCAGCACTAATATACATACCTTAGCTCGCGACAAAATGAGTAAAGCTTACTTATCTTAACATATCTATTCTACTCCTGATATGCAACTAGGGAGCGGATGGCGATATTTGAAAGCTTAGAAAAGTGTTTACAAACAAAAATTGTGAGCCAAGCGGATTTGGTGCATTTGCGTGGTCAAAAAAGACTAATGACAACATGCACGGTTAAAAACGGCGTTGTCGAACAATATTCTAACATTTCTTTGAATGGTGTTGGCGTTAGAGCTCTTGTTGACGGCAAATCGTGGGGTTTTAGTTCAACTAACATGCTTGACCTTGAGAGTTTAGAGCAAACATTAGAGAATGCCTTGAAATTAGCCAAGGCTTCCTCAAAACTGAAAAAACAAAAAACAATGCTTGAACCTGTTAAAGAATTGATAGCAGATGTGCCAGTACCAGTTAAGAAGCAGCTTCAAAATTTTTCAGCTGAAGACATCGTTGAGATTCCTTTAGCGGCTTATAAAGGTGCAAAGGAGGCAGGACCTAAGGTTGCGGATGTTAAGGCGACGTACATTAGTATAGAAGACGATAAGTATTTCTTAAGTTCGGAAGGCTCCCGCATTCATCAAAACGCCACACGAGTGCTGTTATTTGTCAATGTCATAGCGAAAAGCAACGGTCTACTCTGTCCAGCGTCAGAAAGCCTTGGTCACACTGGCGGATTAGAACTTTTCGATAGAACCTCGCCATACTCCTTAGGGAAAACAGTTGCAGAAAAAGCAGTCAAGCTTCTAGATGTAAAGGCACCGCCTTCTGGAAAGTTTCGTGTGGTTATACACCCAACTTTGTGTGCGACTTTGCTTCATGAAGCCATTGGGCATCCGTTAGAGGCAGATTTGGCTATGGCTGGAGGCGGCTTCGGCAATCGCATCGGCGAATTAGTCTCCTCCAAACTTGTTACAATTTACGATGACGGTCATGTGGAAGGTGGTTTGGGTTATTTCGCATACGATGATGAGGGAGTTGAGTGCAAGCGTACTGTTCTCATCGAGAATGGAGTGTTAAAGTCGTTTATGCACGATAGAACAAGCGCCGCGGTGGCCGGTGCCTCCGCAACGGGTAATGCACATGCTTGGGACTATAGCGTTGAGCCGCTAATTAGGCAAACCAACATTGGCATTGAAGCTGGCGACTATTCGCATGGGGAAATGATTGAAGATGTTAAAGAAGGCTTGTTTCTCGAAGGAACTTTCGGCGGCCAAGCAGACGTAAATGCCGACTTCACCTTCGGTTTTCAAAGTGCTAAATGGATACGACATGGAAGGTTAACTGAAGAACTGCGTGGTGCAAATGTCGCCGGCAACGCTATTGAGGTCTTTAAAGACATAGACGCTGTGGGTAAAGAAGCGGTTCTTCGTCCTGGTGCGTGTGGGAAATATCAGTTTGCTATTCAGGGTCGGGTGGTTCCTGCGATTCGTTGTGAAATCATGGTTGGAGGAATGGGAGGATAGCAGATGAGTTTGGAAACAAACTGGAATTCTTTAAGTAACCTCGTTCACAAAACCATTAAGGCACTTGAAAAGAGGAACGTAAAACACGCGGAAGCATTTTTCACAAGCACCCAAACGACTGAGGTCACGGTTAGGAATTCTGAAGTCCTAACGCAAAACAAGGTAGACGACTCTGGAGTGGGCTTTCGAGTCGTTGTTGCAGGGAATAAGGTAGGGTTTGCCTGCACCAACACTCTAAGTGAGAAAGCCGTTTCAGAGGCTGCAGAAAGAGCGTTTGCTATTGCTAATGTAGGCTCTGAGATGCCTAACTTTGCTCTTCCAGAAGCAAGTCAACCACCGAAAGTGAAGGGATTATTTGACTCTCGAGTTGCTGAAATAACCGTGGAAGAAGGAGTGGATGTTGCAGAAAGGGCAATAAGCGCTGCAGAAGACTTTGACAAGCGAGTTATAGCTAAGGATGGGCGTGTCCTTTTCGAGTCTGGCTGGCGAGGAATTGTAAATACTTTAGGTATAGATCTTGAAGAAAGAGAGACGAAGTCCGTAATTTATCTTGGAGGAAGCGGTGAACAAAACGGTGAGGTAACAGGGAGTTGCTACGACTTCATGTTCAACCGCACAGCAGACTTAGACCCAGAAAAAGTTGGGAAAAGTGTCGGAGAAATGGTTATCGAAATGTTCAAACCGCGACCTCTAAAAAGTTTTCAGGGTACAGTGATCTTTGGGCCAGAGGCAGTTTCATATCAACTGGCTGATGTGCTGGTTGATGCTTTGAAGGGCGAAAGCGTAGTTGCTGGACGGTCTGCCTGGACCAAGAAACTTGGGCAGATGGTGGCATCTGAGAATTTGACAATAACGGACAACGCTATTCTGGAAAAAGGGTTTGCTTCTAGAAGTTTTGACGATGAAGGATGGCCTTCTCAAAACACAATTCTGACAAGAAAGGGCATACTTGAAAGCTTTCTCCATGACACTACCTCTGCAAACGCCTTGAAAACAAGAAACACGGGAAACGCGTCACGTTTCCCTAGTGCATTTGATATGATTCGTGCAATAGTCGGTAATGGTTACAGAACAAAGCCAGAAATCTTTCCATCAAATCTAA
Source organism: uncultured Candidatus Bathyarchaeia archaeon (assembly GCA_964503065.1). Taxonomy (GTDB): domain Archaea; phylum Thermoproteota; class Bathyarchaeia; order Bathyarchaeales; family Bathyarchaeaceae; genus JAOUKN01. The sequence goes on along the minus strand of CAZCYX010000033.1, from coordinate 647 downwards.
TAGTGCAACCAGGAAACAAGACGAAAGAAGAGCTGGTGTCTGAGATCGAGAAAGGTGTCCTAGTTGAAGCTATGGCAGGCTTTGCCCAACTAGGCTCTGGAATGATTAGTGCCCAGCTTTCTCGGGCATTCTTTATTCAAAACGGAGAGATACAATATCCAATAAAGGGCGGAATGGTTTCGGGCATTGCCTTCGACTGGTTTAAACAGATCTCTGGAGTAGGTAAAGATTCCAAGCAGTTTCAAAATGCAGTGGTGCCATCGATTCGTGTTGAAGGAGTGAAAGTGGTTGGCGTTTGACACCCTTTAAACAGTTACTAGGAAGCAGGCAAACACAACTTGATATATTGAGTTTCATCCCTTGAACATTTATGATGTGCGCGCATTCATCTCAGTGTATGAATAAGGCTCTTTTCCTCTGCTCTTGTATGGTCCTGATGAATACTTCAGTGTCTTCCTTGTTTTGGTCGATGAACTGGATAGAAAACCTGAGAAGCGTCGATCCAGCCTATGTAGATGGAGCTTAGAGCAAGTCTGTGGCGGATATTTTGAACCACTCCATCCATTTCTCTGTCACAGACAAGTATACACAAATCCATTGTGGTGTCCCCAAACGGAAAGTGGGGGCTACTCTTTACTAAAGAGTAG
>CAZCYX010000032.1:0-16362 GCA_964503065.1 uncultured Candidatus Bathyarchaeia archaeon | reverse complement strand
AAGAACCATTGCAGTTGTTTCAGTAAATCCTAGAGACAAAGGAGTCGCCATCGGTAAAAATGGAAGGAATGCTGAAAGAATTCGGTTCTTAGCTAAACGTTACTTTCAAATACAAAACGTATCCATCACCTAGGGTTCCTAGCAAACTCGTATAATCAATAGAAAACTGCAATAACCATAGCATTGATATACGAGAATATTTTGAATGAGAATTGCTGGAAAGACTTGAGATGTCTGGGAAAACGAAAGTGGATCGAACTCTTGACTGTATAGGACTTTACTGTCCCGAACCAGTTTTCAGAACTCGTCAGGAAATAGATAAGATGGATGTTGGGCAGGTTTTGGAAATTATTGCTGATGATCCAGCGGCAGAGGCGGATATACAGAGTTTGCTAAAAAGGACGGAACAGGAGCTTATTGAGATACAAAAGGAGGGTAGTCATATTCGCTTTCTGATCAGGAAAGTTAAATAAAAGGCGATGTGGATGGCAATGAAAAAGGTTTACATGGATTATGGTGCTGGAACACCTGTTGATCCCAGGGTTCTTGAGGTTATGATGCCATACTTCACTAGGAGCTTTGGAAATCCTTCTTCGGTTTATTCTATGGGGCAAGAGGCAAAGAAGGCTGTAGAGGAGTCGCGAAAAAGTGTTGCAGACCTTGCTGGAGCTGAAATAAAAGAAGAAATCATCTTTACTTCTGGAGCCACAGAAAGTAACAATTTAGCCATTAAAGGAGTTGCTCATCGCAATAGGAATCGAGGAGATCATATAATTACGACAACAATTGAACATATGTCTGTAATTAACACTTTCAAGTCCCTGCAGAAAGAGGGGTTCAAAACTACCTACGTGCCTGTAGACAGGTATGGAATAATAGATGTTAAAGCCTTAAAGAATGCAATCACAGACAAAACTATACTTATTTCGGTCATGTATGCTAACGGCGAGATTGGAACAGTTGAACCAATAAAAGAAATTGGAGAAATAGCCCACGAGAAAAATATTTATTTTCATGTGGATGCTGTTGCCGCGGCAGGTCAAGTGCCCATTGATGTGAAAAACGAGCATATAGATTTGCTTTCTCTTTCATCAAACGACCTTTATGGTCCAAAAGGAGTAGGAGCCTTGTACATTAAGACTGGAACTAAGATTCAGCCTATCATACACGGTGGAGGTCAAGAAAGAGGGCTAAGATCTGGCACAGAAAATGTGCCGGCTATAGTTGGCATGGGCAAAGCTGCGGAGATTGCAAAGAAGGAGATGAAATCAGAAGGTGTTAGGTTATCTGGGTTGCGGGATAGATTGATAGAAGGTGTTTTGAACGGGATACCGCATTCTTTTTTAAATGGGCATTCCACTAAAAGGCTTCCTAACAATGCTAATCTTAGGTTTAGTTACATTGAAGGTGAGTCGTTGATATTGAGTCTTGATATGGAAGGGGTATCTACCTCTTCTGGTTCAGCCTGTACTTCAAAGACCCTTGAACCGTCTCATGTGTTGTTGGCTATAGGTTTGGCTCATGAGGAGGCTCATGGATCGTTACTGTTTACGTTGGGGAGATGGACAACAAAGGAGGAAATCGACTACGTGATGAAAGTATTGCCTGGTATCGTAAGGCGTTTAAGAGCCATTTCTCCTTTAACTCCTAAAGAGTTGCTGAGGTGAGAACGTGTACTCTGAGAAGGTTATGGAACATTTTAGGAATCCGCGAAACATGGGAGAAATTCCAGACGCTGACGGTGTGGGTACCGTTGGTAATCCAGTTTGCGGTGACGTCATGACCGTTTACATAAAAGTCAAAGAGAACAGGATAGAAGATATCAAGTTCAAAACGTTTGGTTGTGGTGCAGCAATAGCCACAAGCAGTATGATAACTGAATTGGCAAAGGGAAAGACCCTTGACGAAGCTTTAAAAATTACTAGGGCAGATGTTGCGGAGAGTCTCGGTGGGCTTCCTCCAATCAAAATGCACTGCTCCAACCTAGCTGCGGATGCATTGCATGCCGCTATAAAAGACTATATGGATAAGAAAGAGGGAGGTTAAGCGGTGAAGTTTATAAAGTGTAAGATGTGCGGTGTAGAAATAGCCGAGAATGAGAAATGTGAGTTAGCAAGTTATCAAAGGACCATTGGCGGAAAACGGTACATATTTTGTTGTATCTATTGTGCCGATGAAATCGAAAAGAAACAGAAACAACATAAAAAGGGTAAATAATAGTCTGTTCTCTCTGTGTGATACCAGAGAAATTTTTTGTTTTTTCATCAACCGCCAAAAGAAACCGTAATCTATGACCTCTGATTTTGGAATAGGCGTTGCTTTAGGTCCTTTTGGATTTCAATATTATGATAACAGTTGAAACCTATTTTTCAAGACTGTTTACCGGAAACTTGGCTTCATTTTGAAAAGGCTTTTAGAGGGGTATATTTCCGTGCTTTCTTGGTGGTTTTGATTCCCTCTTGTCCACAAGCATCTCCAATGCCGTGATCAGTTTTGGGCGGGTTTCTGCAGGCTTAATCACGTCATCAATATATCCCTTTTCTGCTGCAATATAGGGATTAGCAAATTTAGCCCTATACTGAGCTGTCAATTCTCTTCTTTTCTGTTCAGGATCCTTTGCTTCTGCAATCTCTTTTCTGAAGATTATATTTATCGCTCCCTGCGGACCCATCACCGCAATCTCAGCCGTCGGCCACGCATAATTTATGTCAGCTCCATGATGTTTACTGCCCATCACGTCATAGGCTCCACCATACGCCTTCCGAATAATAACCGTAATCTTCGGCACTGTGGCTTCACAATAAGCATAAAGCAGTTTTGAACCATGCACAATTATTCCACCATGCTCCTGATCAATCCCCGGCAGAAAGCCTGGAACATCCACAAACATTATAATAGGAATATTAAAGGCATCACAGAAACGAACAAACCGTCCAGCCTTAATAGAAGACTTTATGTCAACAGTTCCAGCCAAGAACTTCGGCTGATTCGCAACCACACCTACCGTACGTCCATTTAATCTTGCAAATCCAACTACAATATTCGGCGCCCACAACGGATGAACCTCCAAAAAGTCGCTATTGTCAACCACGCCCAAAATAATCTCCTTCACATCATATGGTTTATCAGGATCGTCAGGAATAATTTCTTCCAGACGCTCATCAACACGGTTCGGATCATCACCAGTCTCAACTATAGGCGGATCTTCCATGTTGTTAGACGGCAAATAACTCAAAAGTTTCCTAATCATCGCCAAGCATTCTTCCTCATTGTTAGCAATGAAATGCGCAACACCACTCGTTTGACTGTGAACCAAAGCGCCTCCTAAATCTTCAAAAGAAACCTCCTGACCCAACACCGTCTTAATCACCTCAGGACCCGTAATAAACATGTGACTGGTATCTTTCACCATAAAGATAAAATCCGTGATGGCAGGCGAATATACAGCTCCACCAGCACAGGGTCCCATAATAGCCGATATCTGTGGGATCACCCCAGAAGCCATAACATTCCTAAAGAAGATGTCACCATATCCCCCCAGGCTCACTACACCTTCCTGAATTCTTGCTCCCCCAGAGTCGTTTAAACCAATTATTGGAGCCCCAGTCTTCATGGCGAGGTCCATCACCTTGCACACCTTCTTTGCAAACATCTCACCTAATGATCCACCGAAGACTGTAAAGTCTTGAGAAAACACATAAACCAGTCGCCCATCGATCGTTCCATAACCGGTCACGACGCCGTCCCCTAATATTTTTCTTTTATCCATGTCAAAATCGACGCACTGATGAACCACGAAGGGGTCGAGTTCCACGAAACTGTCAGGATCCAAAAGGCTATCTATCCTTTCTCGGGCGGTTAATTTCCCTTTCTTGTGTTGGGCTTCTATTCTTTCCTTTCCACCGCCCAGTTTTGACTTCTCGCTAAGTTCTTCAAGTCTCTTTATCTTCTCTTTAACTGTAGGTTCTTTTTGCAACTATACTTATCCTCCTCTTGAACCACCGCAAAGATACACTTACTGAAGTATTCAGTTTAAAGAAAGTTATAAAATTATAAGGCTATCCGTAATCGGTCTGTCAACTCCTCGAGACTTTTATCCAAGTTACGGTCATTAAGCTTATTTTGTTTTTCTTCGTCTGACTCGTCTTTTGGATTTCACTTTCTTAACAATATCTACTTGTTCTGTTGGAAAATAGTAAGGCATAGTAACGTATGAACTCGGAGGCATCCTCTTCTTAGCCTTCTTTTTCAATTCTCCCCACAATATTCATAAATTGTTCAATTATTTCTATCTTTCGGAGAACAAGTATCAGCATTATAAAAAGAAGGTGTATAAAGGTATCTAATACTGTTTTTTCTGCTTGACCACATCACCAGACAAAATCTTTCTTACAGTTCCATTTTTGAGTTGAACCTCTAAAGAGCCATTCTGATTCACACCAACAGCCAATCCCCTAATTTTTTCCTCAAAACTCGTGACCTCCACACGCGCTCCAAAAAGAGTCGTTAAACTTTTCCACTCCTCTAAGACAAGCTCAAACTTTTTCTCTTGAAGCATCTTATAATAGTTCTCCATTTCCTTCAACAACACACACAAGAATCGTTCTCTATCAACTTCCCCTTTCATTTCTGCTTCCAAAGATGTTACAGAAACCCATAAATCCTTAGGAAAGGACGTCAAATCGACGTTTGCATTTACTCCAACACCGATTATTACGAAGTCAACTGCATTCCCCCTAGTGCTTGTTTCAGTCAAAATGCCGCAAACCTTTCTTTCATTAACCAATACATCGTTAGGCCACTTGATTTCCACACTCACTCTGAACATTTTTCGAATTGTCTTAGCTACTGCTACTGCAGTCATAAACGTCAACTGATAAGAATCTCTTGCGGAAATTTTAGGTCGCAAAATAACAGAGAACCATATACCCCCTTCTGGTGACAACCATCTTCTACCAAGTCTTCCCTTCCCCCGCGTCTGAGTTTCAGCGAGAACTATCGTTCCTTCTCTGGCTCCTTTGCTAGCTAATTCTTTAGCCATGTCGTTAGTGGAAGTGATTTCAGTGAAATATTTGATTTCCCGACCTATGAAATCGGTTTTCAACTGTTCCTTTACTTTCTCGGGTTCAATTAATTTCATCTATATACAATGCCTCTGGGAAGTCAGCTATTTCTCACAAAGCTCGAGTAACACGTTTCTTGTGCTTTTAGGGTGCAAGAAAGCCATCTTGTAACCCTCAGCACCGATTTTCGGTTTTTCATCTACTAAGACTATTCCTTTTTCTTTAATCTTCTGCAGAAAGTCCTCGAGATTAGCGACTGTAAAGGCTATGTGATGTACGCCTTCACCTTTCTTCTTGAGGAATTTGGCAACAGGGCCTTCGTCATCGGTTGGTTCCATTAACTCGATCTTGATTTTCCCTGCGAAGAGGATGGCTGCTTTGATCTTCTGTTCTTCAATAACTTTTATCTTCTTGACGGTTAAGCCTAAAATTTTTTCGTAGACCTCTAAGGCTTCATTTAAATCACTGACGGCGATACCTATGTGCGCTAAACCGGTTATCATTTTCTATCATCCAAATGCTTCAGAAGTTAAATTCATCAAGCAGCATATAAAAAGAAGTCTCTCCAGCAAGTTTTAAGTGTCTCCGTAAATCTCTATGATATTTAAAGTGGTGCTTAAAATGATGGAGACGTATCCTTGGTGGAATGGGGAACAGAAAAAGCTTGCTGAAGAAGCTAGAAAATTTGCTGATGAAAACATACCACGAGGAGAAGAAATAGCATGGACTAAAGAGTTTCCCTCAGACCTCGTGAAAAAAGTGGCTGAAAAAGGCTGGTTTGGAGCTCCAATTCCCAACGAATATGGAGGCATTGACGTAGGTGTAAGTGGCTGTTGTATTGTAGCTGAAGAACTCAGTCGTGTATGCTCTGCCCTAACCGGAGCCTACAGCGTAACAATGTTCGGCGGCGTAGAACAGATCATGAAGTTTGGTAACGAAGCCCAGAAAAAGAAATGGCTACCCAAAGTCGCAAAAGGCATGTTAGGAGGAATCTGTATAACAGAACCAAGTGTTGGCTCAGACGCCGCAAGTATAGAAACCACAGCCACTCGAAAAGGTGATGAGTATATTCTCAACGGCAAAAAAAGGTTCATAACCAACGCGGGAATAGCTGATATATACTGCCTATATGCCAAGACAAGCGACCGCCCAGAAGACAAAGCCAAATACAAACATCTTAGTGCCTTTATTATAGAGAAAGAAACTCCAGGCTTTTCAGTGGAGAAGATCAATGAACTAGCCGGATGGGTGGGGCTTCCAAACGGATACTTAGATTTTAACGATGCTAGAGTTCCAGTGGCAAATCGGTTAGGAGAGGAAGGCGACGGCTGGAAAATTCTAGTCGATGGACTAAATTTCGAGAGAACTATCTTCGCAGCAGGAATGCTGGGTCCAATGCGCGAGGCCATCAAATATGCTGTTGGACACGGTCAAAGACGCTTGCAGTTTGGCCAACCCACAATCGAGTTTGAAGTTAATCAGTTTAAAATTGCAGACATGTTCGCGAGACTACGAACTGCTCGTTTGCTCACCTATTACGCAGCCTACTTCATGGACATGAAAATGGAAGCCGTAATGGAAGCAAGCTTGGCTAAACTCTACACTTCAGAGGCATATGAAAGTCTGCTAGTTGATGCGCAACAAGTCATGGGCGGAGATGGCTGGACTCGCTTCTATCCCTTGGAAACTTTCATGAGAGACGCCAGAGTCAACCAAATAGGCGCTGGAACCAGCGAAGTCATGAGAATGGTCCTTTACAGATGGGGAACAAGAGCTTTGGCAGAGGAGTTGAAAACGCCCCACAGACGCATACATGAAAAACTTGGAATACCAATCTCAACGACCAAAGCTAGAACCTTCCCAGAAATTAGTGAGAAAACTATGCTTGAAATGCTGGCAGAAGACTACAGAGTGAATCCAGGTCTTTACATGAGCCGTAGTGACATGAAAGAAATTCTAGTAAGGGCAACTGATGAGCAACTGGACAAAACACTGACATCATTGGAAACAAAAGGTTTAGTTCATTTGCATAGAGACCATCGTGGTACCATCACTTTGGCAAAAGCAACATATAAAGGACTAAAAGAAGCCAATCCCCTCGAATATTACCAATGGTTCCCAGAATGGATAAAAAAACAGAAACTTCTCTAACAACAACCCTACTCTTATTCTAAATCTTCAGGAAATTGGGATGTCAATGATGAAGGGAGTTTCTGATGAAATAAAGTTTGGATATGAAAGTGCTCCTTACCCATGGGAAACCGTAAGTGAACTCGCAGTTTACGTTGAAAAAGAAGGCTTCGACTCTTTTTGGATGCCCGACCATACAGTTGGTTTTGGCATACGCACATGGGATGCCCTTGAAGCTTGGACTATGCTCTCTGCAATAGCTATGAAAACAAAGCGCATAAGGTTAGGCACTTGCGTGAGCGACACCTATAGGCATCATCCAGCCGTGTTGGCTCAGATGGCAACTACTTGTGACATAATTTCGAATGGTCGAGCAATCCTTGGAATAGGAATAGGAGAAGCGATGAACCTAAACCCTTACGGAATAACTTGGAGCCGTCCAGTTTCGAGAACCATCGAAGCTGTTCAGGTCATTAAGAAACTCTGGACTGAGGATACGGTTGATTATGAAGGAACCTATTACAAACTGAACAAGGCTTTTTTACAGCCAAAGCCAATTCAAGAACCTCATGTTCCCCTTTTCATTGCTGGAAACTCGCCGAGAACTATGAAGATGGTTGCATGGTATGGCGACGGTTGGGTTCCAGCCTCCATGCAACCGAAAGAGTACAAGGAAAATCTCAAATATGTTTGGGAAGAGGCGTCTAAGGTTGGGAGATTCTGGGATGGAATGGGGTGGGACAATCTTCCAGAAATAGAACCTGCTCTCTTCATTTATGTGGTTATAGCTGACGACTATGACACTTCTAGGGAACTCGTTTTGTTGCCGGCGAAAATCTACATTCTTTCAAGACCGAGAATCATCGAGAAATTGGGCTATCCAGTTCCTACCAAAAAGTTTGACATGACATCTCATCTAGTCTTTAACAAAGAAGCAGCCAACAAACTTCTGGAAAAAGCGAAGGAGATACCTGACGAGGTGGTTGACAAATCTCCTATAATCTTTGGAGCACCCGATGACGTAATTGGAAAAATCGAAAAGTACATAGAAGCAGGAGTCCGTCACTTTATAACACCCTTCTTCGTTTCACCCAAAATGATGGAAGAAACCTGTAGTCTCTTTGCAAAAGAAGTAATATCCTATTTCAAAAGCGTAAAATAGTTCGAAACAAATTAAAGGCTTTCCAAATAGTATTAAGAGAAAATTGGAGCGTCAAAATTGAGAAAGGTTGCTATTGTTGGTGTAGGGCAAACGAAGTTCGGTATAAGATCGGATGCATCCATCCGTGAAATTGCCTTTGAAGCCTTCAAAAAAGCCATGGAAGATGCAGAAATCACACCTAAAGAGATTGAGGCGTCAGTGATCTGTGCTGCTACTCATTATGACAAACAACGGTCTCCAGCTGGCGTGATAGCGGAGTATTTAGGCTTAAATCCACAACCCACATTCACTGTGGAGGCTATCTGTGCATCAAGCGGAGCTGGTTTGAGAACTGCTTGGGCGTTGATAAGCTCTGGGCTTCATGATATAGTTGCAGTTGTTGGGTTCCAAAAGATGACTGAACTGAAGTCAAATGAGGTTCAAGAAGTGATGGGCAGATCCGGAGATGTTATGTGGGAGTGCCCCTTTGGAACTACTATGCCCGCATACTTTGCCATGTATGCAAATGCCCACATGAATAAATATGGAACCACAGAAGAGCAGTTGGCAAAGATCGCTGTGAAAAATCATTTTTACGGTGCTAAAAATCCAAAGGCAATGTTTCAGAAACCCATCGCCCTCGAGGAGGTTTTAACCTCGAGAATGATAGCAAGCCCGTTGAAACGATACGACTGTTGCTCCAACTCGGATGGTGCCGCATGCATAATATTGGCAAATGAAGAGAAAGCCAAGAAAATAACGGATACACCAGTGTGGGTTGCAGGATTAGGCCTCGGTTCCAGTTCCATGACACTAACGAACAGAGAACTCCCCCTTGCATCCTTTAATTGTGCAGTCGAAGCCGCTAAGCAAGCGTACAAGATGGCAAATGTGAAGCCAAAAGACATAGATGTTGCAGAAGTTCATGACTGCTTCACCATAACCGAGATCATAAACTATGAAGACTTAGGTTTCTGCGGAAAGGGAGAAGGAGGAAAACTGATAGAAGAAGAACAAACTTATGTCGGAGGAAAGATTCCTGTAAACGTTGATGGCGGCTTACTAGCGAAAGGGCATCCTGTAGGAGCCACTGGAGCCTCACAGATCAGAACCATTGTGCACCAACTCAGAGGCGAAGCCGGTGAAACTCAAGTTTCAGGAGCAGAAACAGGACTCGCCCACAATTTAGGAGGCATAGGCATGTACTGTAGCGTGACTATACTTAAAGTCTAATTTGGTGACAAACTATGAACCTCGAAAGATTTGGAAAAGTCAACTTCGTCAGTGAAGCAAAAATTCACGATTTCATCAAGTTTCTCGAAGACGGCAAGATTGCTGGAACAAGATGTAAGAAATGCAAAAAGTTGTATTTTCCACCTAGGATGGATTGTGAGAGCTGTCTATCAGATGAGATGGAATGGGTAATGTTGAGCGACAAGTGCAAACTCATCACCTACACAAACGTGCACTTTGCTCCCCCACGCTTCAGATACGACTGCCCCTATCCACTTGCTCTAGCGCAGTTTCAAGAAGGACTAAGAGTATTTGCTCCATTGAGTAAGGAGATAAAGGAAGAAGAGATTAAGATAGGAATGAACCTGAAACTCACAATAACTGAACTCATTGGAGACAGAATAATCTACGAACTTAGAAAACTTTAAACCTTCCATCGCTTCAGTTCACTAAACTCTGATATAGTCTACCCAATTAACAAGCTAAAGTAGACAAGTAATCACAAAATAACTCTTCAAGACATTGTCCTGTTCTGTTTTCTTCTTGTGAGTTGAAACTACTAGACCAACAATAAGTAGGGAGATTTCGACCACAAACAGAGGGAAAGCATATACACAATATGGATGATAAGCAATAAGGGGCAGTGGACTCGTTGGAGGAACATTATACCACATCTCCCTCAATTCTGTCCACTAATATAGAAATAAACCACACAAAAATGAAACAGATTCCTAAAACTCAACTTACGCAAACATTTCTTGTTCATTTCGCTTCCATTCACTACAGAATTATGATCTTTGAGAGAATAGGGAACAATACCACAAAATTCAAAAGTTAAAACAAACTAACTAATAAGATTCAAGAGAAGGGAGTAGAAACGATGAAAAAAAAATTCAAATCTGTAGCGTTACTTTTGCTCTTAGCTCTATCGATGTTCGCAATGAGCCTACCAATTGCAGTGAGTGCACCTAACGTTGAAACCAGTTACATGAAAATCTCAGAGAAATTGCTTGAGCAAACCATGACACCAAATATGGAAGGTGTTTATGTAGACGTGCTAATAACAACGACAACAAATGTTTACGACGGTGTTATAACAAACATCCTCGAATTAGGAGGAGAAGTCCAAAACCAATTCCATTACATTAATGCCATATCTGCATCCATCCCAGCCGACACAATCCTAATATTAGGAACAAATGAAAACATTGAAAAGATATACAAAGACGAAACACGTACTTTAGCCACGAGCATCCCATCAATGCCCGAACTAGACCCCCCAAAAGCTGAAGCCTCCGCATTCCTAGGAGAATATGAAAGCACATTCATCACTCCTGAAATGATCGCTGACATTGAACCCAATAACTACTGGAACTATATCGCCATGGGTGCTGACCCTATCTATGGTTTAAATGATTTCGGCCAAGGTTCTCTAGTTGTGATAATAGATACAGGCTTGTGGGCAGGCCACTTCATGTTCGGAGGGACATCAATAATCGGAGGCATTGACATAAGCCCAGACGTAGGCGGGCCATATGAAGGATGGAGCAGTCCGAATAACCACTGGCACGGCACCCACGTAGCCGGAATAATCGCAAGTACAGGTGGAATCGTCGTAGACGAAACTCACCTGCTTGTTCAAAGCATCGAGTACCATTCAGGAATGACCCTGCCTGAGTACCCTCCAATACCTGGAACAAAAGTGATTTGGCTCTTGGGCATGGCACCTGCCGCGGACCTTTACGCTATCAAAGTCTTCTCACACACAGGAGCAGCTATCCCTGAATCCAAAGTACTTGAAGGAATGGAATATGCACTGGATCTAAAACTGGTTGAAGGATACGACGTTGACGCAATAAGTATGAGCCTAGGCGGTCCAAACCTTTATGATGGAAGAGATGTGGAAGATCAGCTTGTTGATTACATAACATCTCATGGAATAACCTTGGTCGCTGCTGTTGGAAATGAAGGTCCGGCACCAATGACTGTTGGGAGTCCTGCATCTGCAAACACAGCTATATCGATAGGTGCGGCAGCGACCCCTGTTCAGACAAGAGTCTACTGGGATGTAGCAGTTTATGGAGTATTAGGAATAGGTGATTTCCTTTTCACAAGCGAGACACCACAAATCTACGAATATAGCAGCCGTGGACCCACATCAGACGGTCGTTTGAAACCAACCTTAGCAGCCACGGGCATAATGGTGATGTCAGCCTATCATGACCCAGAGGACCCACAAGGTATAGCTTGGGCTTCGGGTACCTCCATGGCCTGTCCAGCAGTTTCAGGAGCTATAGCTCTCTTAAACACCTATGCAGAAGCTTGGATTCCAGGTGCTACGCCTGAAGACTACAAGCAAGCCCTTATGAATGGTGCTGTTTGGCTGGAAGGCTACAACGAGTATGATCAAGGAGCAGGGTTCCTGAACGCTTGGAATGCCCTATTGGCACTAAATAGCGATCCTTCTATAGGCGATGTGGCTGAGCCGCTACCTCCATGCGGTCGGCTTGAAGACATAAGCAACATACCGATGAAGACATGGAAGCGCACAAGCACCTATGAAACGGACATTATCGATTTGGCACCAGGTCACAAGAAAGACTTCGTCTTCGAAGTCTCTCATATAACAGGGTCTATAGAGCTAGAGATAACAAATGTAGAATTAGGCATCGACTTGGGTTTGAACAGCTTTGAAGTCTACATCCAAAGTGCTAAGCGAACAGGTTACTTCTATTTCATAGACACTGCAAACGTTTGGGATGACGCCTCGTTCCTGATAACTGACTATGAAACTACGTGGACTGGGGCTGTATCAGGTGTTTACACGGATCCAAGGACGCGTCTAGCACCGATCGAGCCAGGATACGTAAAGATAGTCATCGAGAACGACTGGACGAGCTATGACAGCATCTCATGCCACATGAAGATAACAGTAAAACATCAGACTTTCGAGTGTGGCCCATACAAGTATGTCGCGAAATGGGGCTGTATCAATGAAGGCGAGAGCACGGACTGGATGGAGATTGATGTGCCAGAGAACGCTGTAGCAGCAGAAATTACACTCACATGGGTTCGTGACTGGCGCTTCTATCCGACCTCTGACCTCGACTTGATTGTTTACTGGGATGAAGGATATAACTTCGATGGTGCTACTCTGAACTCACCAGAACGGGTCATATTAGAAGACCCGACGATTCTCTACGTGTTGGTTGACGGCTATCTAATATACGCCAGAAGCCACAGAGAACCTTATGTGCTACTGATAAAATTCACCTTAGGCTAAAGACATCGGCACTAGATAAAAAACCACCTCCCCCCCTTTTTATATTGCATGCATGTGCATATGTTACACTACACTTTCAACGACAAGATTACGAGCTGACTAAGCTTTGCGCCTTCAGTTGATTCATCCTTTTGTTTGAAGTCTTGTAGACCATACTTGAAATTTCAAGTATAACTTCTGCGATGTACACCTTAGAAAAAAATATAATCATCTTAGCCCTCACATAATTCTGAACCCCAATTTTGTTGGCTTAAGTCATGACCCTACGAACCAATCTCATTGAAACTCTTCAAAAGATCGTCGGCTCAAAGAACGTGTTAACTGACCTTGAAGATCTATATGTATACTCTTTTGAATATGTTTTTAGAGAACCACATCACCTTCCGATAAGTGCTGTGGTAAAGACAAGTTCATCTGAAGCAACCAGAAAGATAATGCATCTAGCCGAAAAAGAAGTCTTCAAGATTATTCGAAGAGGAGAACATAATACTGAAAAAGTTTCAGAATCCAACAAAACAGAAATCGTTCTTCTGGACGATGCTAAACCTCCTGATCTTGAGCCCCTTGAAGAGGTTGAACTGAAGTCGGCAACTGAATTTATTAAGGAAATTCATAGGGCGGGTCATGGCACTTTTAGAAACTTTGCTCTAGCCCTCAAGGCTCTCTTCTCAGATAGGCTAACTCCGCAATGCCAAGAATGCAAGATATGTAGTGGCTACTGCACTGTATCGCCCTCATTTAATAATATAGAAACGTGGTCATCTAAAGGAAGAACTCTGCTAATAAAGGGACTAAACAATGGAGATTTAATACTCTCAAAAAAACTGGTCGACATTATCTATACGTGCTCTACCTGTGGACTTTGCTTTGCCCAATGCGTCCCAGACTTGCATGTTCATGAAGCCATAACCGCCGCTCGACATCAGATAGCCGAGATAGGACTGACCCCACAAATATTCAATTTAACAGCCAAAAACATCTTTGAAACTGGAGACCCGAGCGGAATGTCTCCTAAACGTCGCCTTTCATGGATAAATCAGATCCCAAACTTGACACTTCCGAAAACTGCTGAGGTTTTGTATTGGGTTGGGTGTACAATGGCTATACGAAGCCCAAATGTAGCTAAAGCGGTTGCAAACATCTTGAATCATGCCAAAGTCAACTTCACAACGTTAGGTGAAAACGAGGGATGCTGTGGATACGTTCTGTTGAAGACTGGATTGTGGAACGAAGCAGAAAAGAATGCTTCAACACTCTTTGAGAAGTTGAAGGCGACCAATGCTAAGATTCTTGTTACGCCCTGTGCTGGTTGCTACTACACCTTCACTAGACTTTATCCTCAGATATTGGATGTTCGAATGCCTCTCGAAGTTCTTCACACCTCACAATTGATAGAGCAATTGATAAAGGAAGGAATGATTGAGCCAAAAGAATTGAACGTAAAGGCCACGTATCATGACCCATGCTCCTTGGGTCGCCATTGTGGGGTTTACGAGAGCCCCCGAAATGTGTTAAAAGCTATACCCAAACTTGAACTTGTAGAGATGCTGTTGAATCGAAGTCTTGCTCGATGCTGTGGTGCTGGCGGAGGATTATGGTCCTATAATACTGAGGTTAGTATGAACTCGGCCTTTACAAGGCTTGAGAATGATGTAGTTCCGTTGGGTGTTGATCTCATGACAACGTGTTGTCCAGCATGTTACATGAACTTGCGTTACACTGCAATTAAAAGAGCGATTCCTGTGAAAATCTGTGATGTTATGGAAGTTGTTGAGAAGTCTATCGCTAGTTAGTCTATTACACTGTTGCTAACAGTTTCTTCATCAGTTCCGAATAGCGTTCGGCAGCGGCTTTTCTTTTGATTCTGTTAGTGGTTGTTTCATCAATGTATTGCAGAGCTCTGGGTTCACAAAACTTTATACAAATAGGCTCTCCACCACAGAGATCACACTTACGAACTTTCCCAGTTTCCGTATCTATTTCAACTCCGCCAAAGGGACAAAATTGCACACAGAGTCTACATCCCACACATAAATCGTAATCCACCAACATAGCTCCAGTGTTTGGATCCCGTTTTATGGCACGCAAGGGACACACGGTTTCGCAGATCGGAGTCTCACATTGCACGCAGAGTATCGGAATGTATAAGCCAGCTGTTTCCCACTTTGCAACATGAATCCTTGCCTTAACTGGATTGCACATCTTTTCATGATGAAGGGCACATGCAGTCTCACAAAGCCTGCATCCTGTGCATTTTTCTGGGTCTACAAATAACATCTTCCGCATCGTATCGTCTCCTTTCCTCAGATCATGTGTGAAGGCTCCTTGTCGAGATGTAGTTTCTTCAACGTTTCCTCCTTGGGCACTCCGTTGTTATCCCACTTATGGAAGGCGTAGTATTCATCTAACATCTTGTTAAACTTCTCTTTGTCTATTTTTTTGTTCCTTGCAATAGGTAAACCGATGGGAGTTGGCTCTTTGAAGTAACACTCTGGCAGATTATCGTCTTTTCTGGAGAAGCCTTCTCTTAAATTGAACATTCTCTCTATGGTGCAGATTCTTTCTCCTATTTCCATTAGTTGAGCCTTTGAGATTTCTAAACCAGACACTAAATAGATGAGTTTTGAGAATTCTTTCCACTTGGGTGCATGAAGTGCGCAGAAGACTGTTTGGAACTTGCACGTACCCAGCGAGTCCGTAACAGCATATAGGAGTTCTTGCCACCAGACCATTCTGCTTTTGCCTTCATAGGATGTGTAATCCGATGAAACCGGTCCTTCGTAGACTTCTTCTAAGAGGTCTTCTGGCAAACCGTACAGGTCTATGGCTGGACGACTCCTGAGATGATCGGCACCTCTTGTTGAAGTTGCTATCCCTAATGCAAGACTTGGCGTGGGGCGTTCATCAGAATGTAAGTTGCTCATACCCTTAATCTCTATGGCATAATACTCCGAACCCTTCCCAATTTTTGCAATTGCATTCTTAAATCCATCGGCTAGTACATTTCCAAATCCATCCCGCACTGCGATTTTACGTATCATCTCAAACAAAGCTTCTTCGTTGCCCCACTCCAGTTTCAAGCCGTCAGTCATTTTCTCATCGATAATCCCTTTTTCGTAGAGTTCCATGGCCCAAGCGATCAATCCGCCAGTCTCTAAGGTGTCCAAACCGTACTTGTTCACTAGGTGATTTGCAACGAGGACGGTTTCCATTTTTTTGCAGTCAACCATGGTTCCGAAAGCGCCTAGAGACGTGTATTCAGGTCCTTCGGCATAGAAGGGAACGTAAGGTCCTTCTCTTAGCACGTAGCGATGCCGACAATGAACGGTACAACCGTAGCATCCAGCCATACCGATTGAGTATCTGTCCATGCTTTCGGGTTCGAGGTCTCTGCCTTCTTTTGAGCGGTTTAGCTGGAAGTTTCGAGTCCTTATCAGTCCAGTCGTGTTAGTGTTGTTGAAGATCACCATGGTTCCCCATCTTGATTGAGCCTTCGCCCATATGGGCGAAGG
>CAZCYX010000031.1:0-16433 GCA_964503065.1 uncultured Candidatus Bathyarchaeia archaeon | reverse complement strand
GTTATTTTACTTTCAATGACGTTATTATGGAGGACTTTTTTCTATCTTTTTGATATTTGTAGATCATTACCCGCCGTTTCGATTTGTTCAGAATCAATCGGTAAGCTCACATGATTTATGCAATAAGTTGATATATACTGAGTTTAGCAGGGTTCTTCAAAGTACTTGTGCTGGAACCGGGCTGTATATTAGGTGGAAAAGTTTGAAAGACAAGAAAAAAAGGTTCAAAATACTTGTTTTGTATCCTAGTTCCCAGCAACAAACGGGTTTCTGTTCTGAAGAGTTCTTGAGAAGAATAGGTGAGCGTCTGCCTGAATGTGATATCGTTGCTCCTTCCAAATGGAGTGAGGAAGAAGTTATGGGGCTTGTACGAGATGCCGACGTAATTCTTGGTTCAACTGTGCCCAGAACGATCATAGAAGCCGGTAAAAATCTCAAGCTCATCCAGACAGCAGGCACAGGAGTGGATAAAATAGATATAGACGCAGCAGCTGAAAAGGGAGTGCTGGTTTGCAACGCCGTAGGCCTAAATGCTATATGGGTTGCGGAGCATGCCACAGCTCTTATTTTAGCTTTAGCTAAAAACCTAATAAAGCTCGATGATGAAACTAAGAAAGGGATATGGCGCAAGCGATATCCGCAAAAACTCCACGGAAAGACTCTGGGCATTATTGGGCTAGGAAGCATTGGAACAGAAATCGCTAGACGAATGAGGGCGTTTGGAATGAGAATTTTGGCAATCAAAAGAAGCCCTTGTGAGCGGTTTGGAAAGAAACTTGGAATTGACTTCTTGGGCGGATCAGGGGATCTCGATTATATACTGGTCGAATCGGACTTCCTAGTAATAAGCGTTGTATTAACACCAGAAACCAAAGGAATGATAGGGACAAGAGAGCTCGACATGATGAAAAGAACAGCATTTCTCATCAACATCTCTAGAGGCCAAGTTATTGATGAAAGTGCTCTAATTGAGACTTTAGATAAACATAAAATAGCTGGAGCGGGATTAGACGTCTTCGATGTTGAGCCAATAAGTCCTGACAATCCCTTGTTGAGAATGGATAACGTGATTCTAACCCCGCACATAGGTGGTGGGAGCTCACTTGAGTCAAGTTTGGAGCGTGTTGAATTTGTTGCCAAGAACATCAGAAGAGTATTGCAAGGAGGTAAACCCTTAAACGCCATAGATACCAAGCTGAAATACTAGAAGCATCGTCAATTTGACTCGCACATGCTTCAAGCGTCCCAGTTGGCACAAATGTTCTCACGTAAACTCGAGGAGAAGTGAAAAATTAGGGTAAGTCAATAATTCATAGATACTCTAGGTAAC
Organism: uncultured Candidatus Bathyarchaeia archaeon; assembly: GCA_964503065.1. GTDB lineage: Archaea > Thermoproteota > Bathyarchaeia > Bathyarchaeales > Bathyarchaeaceae > JAOUKN01. Next base: position 15,103 of record CAZCYX010000031.1, on the reverse strand, counting down.
AACTGTTGCTAAACTTACGCATTTTTTCTAAACGAAAGATATATATTTCCAATAGTTGTCACCTCTTCCAAAAGGTGACAAAATTATGGAAATACGCGTAATTTCAAGGCAAGATCTCAAGATTGTTTCTACGAGAGAAATTGTTGACGCCGTAGAAGGGACCTTTAAGGAATTTTCTTTGGGCCATACTAAGGCTCCGCCAAGATACAAAATGACTATTGATGAAGCACATGCAGGATTTACTGTCGGTTCAGCTTACGTGGGTGGGAATGTGGACTCCTTCGCAACCAAAATTGTAGGCGTAAACTATGAAAACCCTGCTAAGCGTAACTTGCCGTCAATAATAGGCGCAGTTATATTAAACAATCCATACACTGGGGAATTTCTTGCAGTAATCGATGGTTCTACTTTGACAGCATCCAGAACTGCGGCGTGTGCTGCAGTGGCCGTAAGGCACATGGCTAATGAAGATGCAGAGATTGCCACGATATTCAGTGCTGGATTAATAGGTAGAGAGATGATAAAAGCTTTCAAAACGGTTAGGGATATAAAAGAGATTAGACTGATTGATACTCCTGCGCCTGAAAAGTGCGAATTGGTGTGTAAAGAGGCATCTGAAGAGCTCGGAATTGATGTTGTTCCAGTGGCCACTCCAAAAGCAGCAGTTACGGGGGCCGATATCATTGGAACTGCGACTACTTCGGTTGAGCCGCTTTTCAAGGGTGAGTGGCTTAAAGAAGGTGTGCACATAAGTTCCATAGGAATGTTGAGGGGGCGTGCCAGGGAGATTGACGATGCCACAATCAGAAGGGCGAAAAAACCCATTGTTGTCGACTCGAGGGAGCATGCTATTGCTGAGGGTGCAAGGGATATCGTTGAACCGCTTCAGAAGGGCACAATATCTAAGGACGACATCGCCGATCTCGGAGACGTAATCCTAGGAAAAGTACGGGGCAGAACTAGCCACAAAGACATCACATTCTTCAAAACAGTGGGTCTAATAGCAGAGGATGTTGTGGCAGCCCATAAAATATACAACATAGCAAAAACCAAAAACATCGGAACAAGAGTAGTGCTATACTAAGACTCTGCAATTCTAGTAGATAGCGTGCTTGTCCTTCCATATTTCAATTATCTCATTTTATTTCACTATGTCAGAGTTGTTCCATTATTTCCAAGGAAACGCTATTCTTCTGTTCGAATTTACAGAATACCTTGATGTAACAACGAAATAATGTGAAAATGTGCATTTCTAGTTGTCGAATCAACATTTGAGTACGAAAACGAATGAGAAAATATTTTTTGGAAAGATGAAACTGACTATACTTGCTGTTCAAAGAAATACGAAAAGTGAAATACGAAAGCAGGATTGACCGCGGCAACAGCGAAGATGCAGTTTCACATTTCTTTTTCAGATATTCCTTTTTGCGAAATCTTGGGAGAGTTGGTTTTGCTATATTAGGGATGCTAATGCGATTATTGTGAATGGGGCTATCAGCGTTAGTATGAAGCCGTTTGAGACGGCTGTTATGAGCATGTCGGAGCCGCAGTAGCGTACTATTACTGGTAACGTAGTGTCCATGGTTGTTGCGCCTCCTGACGCCACCGGAGCGTACCTATCCAACTTTAACATCAAGGATATGGAGACTATCGTGAACAGTTCTCTCAAAAAGTTTGCAGCGAAACCCAGAGCACCAAATTCTGCCCCAAATAGCTGCCCAACCAAGGGTCCTGCTAAAGTGTACCACCCGTATCCCGCGCTTACAGCCATGGAAGCAACGATGTCAAGGCGCAGTATCAATCCGCCAAAAAGTCCGCCTAGAATGCTTCCTAAAGCGACAAGAAATGGGAAAATCAAAATTTTTGTGCCGGTTCTCTTCAGTTTGGTTATTGCTTCTTTGTCTAATCCAAACGAAAATCCCATGACAAACAGCAACAAGATAAGAGAAATGCTGAACAAATTATTGGATATTAAGTTGTTAGGGATAAGGTTCCCAAAATTGTTGTTCACGTACCCCGCAACAGTTCCAAGAGCTAGTGCAGCAACAATATATTTTATCATTAAAACTTCACCATTCTTTTTGCTATCTTTACGAAAAACACGCTGAAGAAAATGGCTAGCAATGAAATAATGAGGCCGTGCAATCCAACCGTGGGCATTGAACTTAACAATTCATTGTTTGAACCTATGCTGAAACCCAACGAGAAAATTAAGGCGATAATAATCACAAAAGTAAGTTTGTCAAGTTTCAACTGCGCTTTGCTTCGTAGAAGGTAACCCAGCACTATTCCAGCGATCAACGGAAGCAAAAGCCTCAGCAAATCCATTGGATCCAGCATCTCTCGCACTCGCCCAAATTGATTAGCAATCAATACCCTAAGTCGTGCTTAAAAGCATATCAGGCTTGAACATGTCCAAACCATTTTTCGAAAACCCCGCAAATTTCTTGAGGATTTTCCAAGACAGAGACGCCTTCCATCTTCTCCAGTTTTCTAACGTTTTCCATGTCTTCTTTTCTAATCCTTAATTTCATGTCTTGCCCATCTGGAAGCTTAGTGTACACGATTCCCTCTCTGTAGTCAGACGGCACGATATAAACTGGTACAAAAGCTTTCAAGGCATAATCAGTTGCTCCCTGTCTGGGACTGCCACAGATGCCAACTACTATCATAACTCATCAAAACTCAATACTCGCTTGTGCACAATAAACTTTCCCAAACAGGATACTGTTAAGCTACCCAACATAAAAAGCATTTTAAAGCGACCCGCCAAAATCATGCGAAAATATTTTAACAGCTTAAAACCCATAGACTTTTGCTGGTTACGGCTTTGTCAAGCGGAACAATCAAGGAAATAAAGGAAAAAATTTTGAATTGGCTTAAAGAAGAAGCCTTATCCCCACAAGAGAATGCTGACCCTCAAGCCTATTTTAACATAACAGTTAAAATGGGAAATTTGGGTTGCAATATTGTTCAAGATGTGCACCATGCTGATAGTTTTTTTGTCGGCGCAAACCTTGTTTTTGGGACGGAACAGCAAATACTTCTGAAAGGCATGGGTATGCAAAGAATAAACGATTTTCTTTGGGATCTAGAAATGAGCCTCATAAAGAATAACGAATTGGGAGATTTTCAAATCAAACCAAAACCACCTGAAGATATACAAGCTATTTTCATAAGTTCAAGAAGAATCTATTACAGCGAACTAACAAAGGGCAATCTTGTTTTTGCAATCAACGTTGTTCTAAGAGCATTGATGATGACAATGCTGATGCTGGAAAAGCATGCAGGTGTGACACCTCAAAAATTAGTTCACAAAAAAGACTATGCAATATAGCAGTAATAATGAATTGTAACTATTGAACTTTAACTTTTTCTTTTATTCGTTTTTCATATCCCTCTTCCGTTATGATGCCCTTCTCGATTGGCAAGTCAACAAGGCTAGGGAGCATACAGTCTAAGAGGTCTATTTCTTCACTGGCTTTTCGTTTGGACATAAACATCAAGATAAAGAATTAATAGCAATCGCTTCTATTTTTAAATTATGAACTTCGAGTTTGACCCTATTCAGTTTGGCAAATTCTACCAGAGTTTTGAAAAAGCAATAGTTCTTGGAAATCTTATAGGTTCAGGATGGCAACGAGAAATAAGGCACTCCAGTCATAAACTATACACAAATGGATTCGAAAGCTACGATTGGATAATTGTATATTTAACCTCTTTAACACGCATCGACCTATCAATAACTGAGCTATACATCGGTGCTGGTTTCATTAATCACTTAAGAAAAGACAAGGTTACAATGGTTGAACATTTGGAACGAATAGAAAAAAGCGCAAAATTCTGGCGTGTGCCTATTCATTATGTAGTTGCCTTCAAAATTGAAGGAAAGAATAAAAGCAAAATAGAAAAGGAAATGAACAAACTTCTTCAGAAAGCGACTTCTGAAAAACCTAGTGATGTTAGGTAACTTAACAGAATCCCCAAACAGAAGAAACCCGCATGAGTCCTTCTTTGCACTCAGTAAAGCCGTCAAAAATCTCAGTATACAACCATTGCTATTTATGGCCAAAATAGTTCTATGATCTTAGAAAAAAACACGAAAATGGGGAACTTATCCTTTACAGGCAAAGTTCTGTTTAAACTGTGGTACTCCTTTTGGATCAGTGTTCAGAAAAAACTACTAAGCCCTAAAAGAACGAAAGCTGGTCCTCCAGTATTCCGACCTTCCAACAGACACAACCAAAGGTCTTTGTTTTACTTCAGAGTTGTGGAAAGTTGTTCTGGGCTGGAAGTTGGTAGTATCAATTCGAAGGTCAAAAATCTTTTAACTTTTCAACTCTCAACAAGTGGATTGGAGTAAAAAATGTCTTCGATTAGAACTTGTCCAAAACCATTTAGTTTCACGAATCCTCAAACGAAAATGAAAGAAGGTGGCACAGTACAGAGAGAGGAACTTGTTGAACGCTCAAGTTCAAACCACAGAGATTATTACAAAGTAGTTCAACTTCTCCAATGGAAAGACGATGGGTTTTCAATAAGATTTGGTTATTATCTTAAGCCACGCGGAGCAAAAGATGCTGAGTGGACATGGGGTTCTCAAACTACGCAAATAATTGACATTGAATCACTTAAACCCCTTATGGATGCATTAGCAAAGTTAATGGAGACTTATGAGAAACTCCAGAAATAGAAGCTAATTCCATTCTTTAAAACACTTTTTTTGAGGTCAAAACTTGAAACATGCAACAAATGCATTATACACCAAGTTTTTATAGTAAGTTCTTTTTCCTGTGTATTTGAGGTTGGATAATGGAAGATTATTTTGAGATAGTTAGGCAGGTCTTAATTCCAATGTTTTTCAAAGAAGCACAATTAGGCAGGTCATTAAGAAAAGACAATCCAGAAATGAAGAAACACGTGTTTAACTCATGTCTTGAGTTAGCAAACAAAGCCGATAATGGAACTTTAAGGAATGTGGATATTAGAAACAAAATTGTCGAAGTTAGCAAAAACGCTAAATGCTCCATTGGTCAAACCCAAAAAATAATCAATGTGTACTTGAAGTATTACTGCATTCTTACAAAGAAACCGCCAGAAATAATAAAAGAACTTGATTGTCCTTTGGACAGTCAAATAATGTCTAAATATCAAACCTCAGGGCTTTGGAAGTATTCACTGCGGGAAATGACCGATTTCAGTCGGTACGTTGCTTGGCAAAACCGCTTAGAATCCATCGGAAATGGAATTAGGTTAAGTCCAGACATCAAGACGTATGATAAGCAAAGAATAAAATTGTTCTTTGAGTCTGAGTAGAACTATTTTCTATCACTCTTTTTAAGCAACTTTATTAGTTAACCAGTGAATCCCCATGAAATCGGAAGAAAGAGTTCGGAAGAAACTTCCGATATTTCACATAAAGGGGCTATTGTCTCGCAGACAGGTTGGTTACCACAGCATCGCATTCAGTGAAGCCCTAGTTCTACCTATTTATAGAGGGGGTATAAGTTCCGCAGAGCACTAGAGTACACGCTCGCCACAATAAACGAAGATTCCAAAATAAAACAAAAAGAAGAAAACAGGAAAGAGTAGAAAGGTTGGTTGTGGAACTATTCTGCTTCGTAGAAGTCCTCTGCTTTTGGCGGTGTTGGCGATAATCCTCTGCGTTCGCGTATCTGACTTATCGTGTCGGCTTGCATTTGTTCTGGAACTGGTGCCCAACGGCTGAACTGTGTTGCCCAAAAAGCCCTGCCCTGAGTTGATGACCGCAGTTCATCTGCAATTCCAAAAGATTCAGACACTGGCATTTCAGCTTTAACGACAACCATGTCCTCCTCATTTGTCATATCCAAGATTTTACCCCGACGTTTTTGCACAATCGCAATGACTGGACTTACAAAATCATTTGGAACCTTGCATTCGAAGCTCAGGATAGGTTCCAAAAGCTTGGGATCGCTCAAAAGGAAACAGCACCATATCGGACGCCAAGTCATTGGCAATATTTGTGCTGGTCCCCTATGAACTGGGTCTTCATGAACAGTGATATCTTCCAAGTTTACTTTTAATCCGTAAGCTGGTTCTTTCGCCAAAACTGAAGTATACACGGCCTCGCGGAAGCCCGATTTAACGTGATCCAGCACTTCTTCAACATATTGTCTTCCTTTTATTCTATTGACAAGAATGTTTGTTTCTTCGATGGCTATCACGTTGCGAGCGTCATCCGTTGCCCAGCCTATCTTTTTCAGAGTCTTCTGTCTTTCATCACGGGTTTGCATTTCTGAAATTTTTCCCATTTTTACTGTCTCAATAACGTCATCCGGCAACTTCTCCAGCGTTACCCAAAGTTTGCTGTGCTTGTTCGGACTTTTGCCCATTACGGCAGGACCTTTATAGTCGTGGCTGATTGTTTCTCTGTAAATCACGATGGGTTCGCTGATTCTCACCTTTAACCCTGCTTCTTGCATTCTGTAGGCTGTAATCTCAAGGTGCAATTCGCCCATGCCGCTTAGGAGAAATTCTCCACTTTCCTTATTCATCGTGAAGTGCAAGTTGGGATCTTCAGTCGTTAATTTGCGTATGACTTTATCAAAGAGCGGTAAGTCTTTGATATCTTCTGGCTCAACTGCCACAGTGACCACTGGGTCTGACACGTACTTTAGTCCTTCGAATGATTGTGTCTCTACGCCGTCTTCTGCTAAGGTTTCCCCCACGTGGAGTGACGGTAACCCAGAAAGGGCAGCAATGTTTCCAGCAGGGATTTTGTCTACGATGACTCTATCGGTGGCCATGCTCATGTAAACCTGCTGTATAGTCCCTTTCTGATGGCTTGTCACCAACTGAACTGTTTTTCCTTTCTCCACAGAACCACTGAAAATGCGTCCTATGGCAACGACGCCGCTATGAGGGTCAACTTCTATGGTGGTTATACACATGAGAAGCGGCCCATTGGGGTCGACTTTAGCCATGCCTCTGCCCACTGAACTGTCTGATTCTCCTGGCCAGATTTGGCTTTGCCTGTAGGGCTGTGCATCCCAAGGGTTTGGCAAGTGCTCACAAAACATGTCCAAGATCGGTTCATATAACGGCGCTTTCTTGCTTAAGTCATCAACTTTCTGCCCAACTTCTTCCGGCTCACCCGTGTAAGCGTCAACAATATCGTTAAAAGTCACACCCTTTGCCTTCATGTGAGGCAAGTTCAAACCCCATTTATGAAGAGCAGAACCAAAGGCTACCCGTCCATCTTCAACCTTAACCTGCCAGTCCTTCTTATGTTCAGACGGAGCGTATTTTTCTATAAGCGTGTTCACTCTGACGATGATTTTTGCGAATTTGCGTTGGATTTCTTCTGGGGTCAACTTTATTTCTTTTATCAGCCTATCGACTTTGTTTATGAAGAGAATCGGCCTCACTCTTTCTCGTAGGGCTTGCATCAGGACCGTTTCTGTTTGGGTCATGGGTCCTTCTACGGCGTCTACGACTACGAGTGCGCCGTCTACTGCGCGTAGACTTCTCGTTACTGCGCCGCTGAAGTCTATGTGGCCTGGTGTGTCTATGAGGTTTATGAGGTAGTCTTTTCCGTTGTAATTGTGAACTAGGCTTATGTTTGAGGCGAAGACTGTCATTTGTCTTTTCTGTTCCAGTTCCCATGAGTCGAGGAAGAGTTTTTGGCCTGCAGTTTGTTCGCTTATTATGCCGGCTGCGGCTAAGAGGCTGTCTGAAAGTGTGGTTTTTCCGTGGTCTACGTGGGCTATTATGCTTGTGTTTCTTATTATCTCTGGGTTATCCAGAAGTTTTACGATTTCTTCAACTTGTCTGTAGCGTGCCATAATTAAGCAGTCTCCAACCTGACCGAATGATACTCAAGGCATAGAGCATTAATGCAGGATTCTGTTTCAATCTGCCGAAACATTTTCTTTTTCGCTCTCAAAGCGATAAGCTACATGGAAATGAAAACTGTCACCTATTAACTTTTTGCCGCGCTTCTCTTAATATTTATTGGTGGGTTTCGTCTCCGTCAACTATAACTTTCTCACATGATCATAAGGATAGTGAAGTTTTCTTAGGCTTTTCATCATTCGGAATGGGACTTGGCAGATGATCAAGGTTGAAATTGAAGCCTATGTTTGTATTTGCCTATTCTTTTGTAAAGCTATGGCTGTTGGTGTTGTTAAATAAATCGCTAGGTCAGGGTGAGACTCGAAAGTTTCCTTAATGAATGGTGCCGTAGAAAGTAATCAATAATGAGACTGGGCGTTTTTGGCCTTGCTTGGTTTGATGGTGGTTTTTGCTGAAGAAACTAGAAAATTCTTCGCCAGAAGATCGTCTAAGAGTTCTGAGAACTGGCGTGCTCTGCGGCACTTAACCCCCTTTTATATAGGTTGAACTGCTAAGCGTGACCTTCGGTTGATTTGGTTATGTAGATTTCATGTGTGAATGCGTTCTGGTTGGAAGATTGGGTATGTGTGTACCCGAAATGATGTGGATTAGACAAGGCACATGACTAGAGATATAACTAATAATGGTGCTCCTGCCAACATGAGCATGAAGCCGGTGGAAATCTGTTTTTCTCGGTGTTCTTCATGTTGTTTTGATATCTTTGATAAAACGTGGGATGTGGCGGGATTAGTGCTACTTGCCATTTTAGTTTCTGCGATCCCAGCAGCAAACAATGCGCCTATACCAAAGATAACTGCGCCTTCTAAAAAGAACAGCGCTAATAAGGTCTCTTTGTCGTTGCTTCCAAAAATGTAACCCCAGTAAGAATGAAACTGAGAGCCGAAAAGGAATACCAAGACAAAATCTACTAATATTATAGCAAATTCAGAAACTAGAACAGCAAACAGAACATTTTTCCATCCAGAAATATGCCTTAATATCCCAGACAGCACATTTTCCTCAAAAGAAAGCTTCCTAATACTTTCTTTTAAGTTTTCCCTGTTAAGCTACATTCATCACAGCTAAAATATCAATCAAGAAAAAAGAGCTGTAAACCACAAATTGTGTTCGCAACTGTTGAAAACAGAATACCAAATTTATATTTCTTGGATTTCGCATTGCAGTGGCAATTTCTCCCGCGCAATCCCCTCTTTTTCTCTTACTTGTGATTCGCTTAGAAACTTTCATGGAGTCCTTAGAACTTTTGTAAGGTGCAACCAAGTATGAGTGACATCGCGTTTTTTGTGCAGAAAGCAAGCTTGCAGACCTGGAAAAGCTCATACGAGAAAACCTTAGCGCAACTTGACCAATAACTCTTTTTTGAAAGGATAGTCTAATATACATTTAGACAGTAAATTCAATCGGAAGGAAAGTATCTACAATGCCGCATAAAATACTTATTACATTAAAAATGCGTCAGCCAAAAGAATACAAAAAATATCTTTCAAGATATGAAACAGTGACTGGGAAATCAACTGCGTTTATGCTAAAACTGAAGAATGTAGGTGACAAACCTACTCCAAAAGGAACAGTGGCAATAAGGATAGAACTAGCCGCAGGAATTAGCAGTTTTGCGTATACAATACTTCCAATTGATATACAGGCTCTTGAACCGAACGACAATACCACTGTTAAAGGGCGCGAAATTTTGTTGGTTCCTGGGCTTTGGGTGTTAATTGTTCAAGTCAATTTTGAGGATAAGCAAAAAATTGAATACTATCAAAGTCAAGTGTCTCAACCATACAAAGAGAGATGGGTACAAGCTGTTTCTGCAGTCGAGAGACATCAACTTGATGGCCAAGCTCTTCTTGAAAAGTTGGTTGAAAGGAAGGAAGAGTTGCCTTATGTCGCAGAAAGAACCTGAATTTCAAACGTATGTGAGTATCAAGCCCTCACCTGAGATGATGGCAAAGATACATTCGGTCATAGAAGAATATTGCAAAAAAGAGTTCCCAAAAATAGTCAAAAAAATTATGGAAAGAAAATTGAAAGAGGTTATAAATGAGTATTTGGAAGAGCGGGAAAAGCTGACCGAAAAGGGCACTTTGAGATTGAGAAGAATCTCGCGGAAAAATGCAATTACTAGAATTAAAGAATACATCTCAAAGCATCCTGGTTGTCGGACAAGCGACATTATCTACGATTTGGCTCTTGATCCAGATTTGGTCATTTCTATTCTAACAGAACTCGAAGATAAAGGCAATGTGAGTAGCGAGGATTTATGAAAACAGGAGATATTTACCCAAATGCAGGTTCCAAAATCTCTTTTGCAGCAGCTATTGTTTATGCGGAGAAGATAAATCTAAAACCAAGGAAAATCCAGATATCCAAAAGTCACAGGGGTTATATGGCAACTCTTGACAACGGTTTTATGATTATTGAAAAGAAATGGTATTGCTGAGAGTGAGACTGGGCATTTCTACACTGAAAAGGCCCTAGTAACCGACGCAAAAAACGTGACTTCCAAATGAACATGGTTTCAGAAAACGGTTTTTGAAAAAGAAAAAATGGGGAAAAATTACTTTCTATTGTCCCGCTTTTTCCTTCAGTGCTCTAACAACTTCGGAGAAGATAGAGTTAGCACTTACATTAATTATGGGTATTTTGGCGTTGATGTCTTGGATTAGGATAACGTTCTTGTATTCTGGCATCAAAGCCCATTGTATACTAGTCCAATGTATTTTTCCTTGCAGTTGTTCTTTAATTACTTCGTCTGTAGTCGGCATAGCCTGAGCACGAAAAATGACGCCCTCAGCCCAAGAAAGTGGAAGCGTCAGACCCCCTGGTTGGATGCCTATACTAGAGAGTTTTATCAGGTCATCGTGGGAGTAGTATGTTTCTTCATGTATTACTATTTCTTCCCAAGGTCTAAAGGTAACTTTAACCATAATTGTTCCCGTCTATACTACTTGAACTTGGAACTTAAAATTTTCTGTATAGAAAAAGAAGGGGAAAGAGAATAGCTGAAAGAACAAAGAATCCAAGGCTTCTGAGAATTTCTTTCCACACGTTTCGCCATTGGAAAGCCACAATGGAATACCACAAGACCAAAGACATTCTGCATGTTCAAAGAATGCTTGGACACAAATCAATCAATAGCACCTTACTCTATACGCAGCTTATCAATTTTGAAGGAGACGAATATGATGTTAAAGTCGCAGACTCAAAAGGCGAAATAGAAGAGCTGCTCAAAGTCGGTTTCGAATGGGTTAGACAAGACAACGAAGGCTTGATCTACCTGAGGAAAAGGAAATGACTAAAAAGATGCGAATTTCGTCAAAACATACCTATATTTCTTGGATTTCGCACTGAAGCTTCTTAATTATTTCTTCAGCCCTTCCTGGTTCAATTTTGAGAGTGTAAAGCCTGCGAGCCATACGAAGCTTCAACTTGACAACGTTCTTCAGCCTTTTCACAGAGCAATATTCAGCTCGCCTGCTCATTTCAACAAACTTTTCCGCGTCAAAGATTTCAGACGGCATGCTTTCATCCTCACGTTGGACGCTTTCTTGGTTGATACACGCATTTTTATCTGTTTTGGTATTCTGAATAGAGTTGCGAAAAAGATAAAAGAGGTAAAAAAACTAGTAGCGTAAATGGTGCGTTTGAATGGGAGAAAGAAAGCTTCTCATGATTCCAGGACCAACGAATGTAGACCCGGCCGTGTTGCGGGCTTTGGGTAAGACGACGATATCGCACACGGATCCGGATTTTGTCGAAATCTTTAAAGAATCCTTGGAAAACCTGAAAAAAGTTTTAATGACTAAAAATGAAGTTTTCGCCATCGCAGGGTCAGGAACACTGGCTTTAGAAATGGCAGTTGCGAACATAGCAGAACCTGGCGACAAGATTCTGAATACGGTGGCTGGCTTTTTCGGTGAGTACTTCATTAAAATGTCGAAAGCTCACGGAGCAGTAACCAAGGTTCTGGAGGTTCCATGGGGTAAATGCGTGAAGCCAGAACAGGTTAAACAAGCTCTGAAAGAAGACGATTACAAGGCTGTCACAGTTACCCATGTGGATACTTCCACTGGCATAGTTAACCCCATAAAAGAAATAGGCGAAATTGTTAAGGAAAACGGCAATGCCTTCTACATTGTGGACACGGTTTGTTCCCTCGGCGGAATTGAAGTTCGCGTCGACGACTGGAACATAGACATGTGCGTAAGCGGATCCCAAAAATGCGTAAGCGTTCCGCCAGGATTGGCTTTACTGTCTGCAAGTGATAGAGTTTTGAAGCTTCTGGACAGCAGAAAAACTCCAGTGGGATTCTGGTACGGCGACCTCAAAAACTGGTTACCCGTTATGAGGAACCCGTCAAAATATTTTGCCACGCCAGCCGTAAACATGATTTACGCCCTTTCAGAATCTTTGAAAGCGATCGTCGCCGAAGGCCTTGAGCAGAGGTTTAGAAGGCATCACATCATTGCCGAAGCTTTCAGGTCTGCCATGGACGCGCTGAACATTAGACTCGTAGCTGATAGAGAATGCACAGCAGACACTCTCACAGCTGCATATTATCCAGAAAACATCGAGGATGTTGCCTTCCGCAATGAGATGAGACAACGTGGCGTAGTGGTTGCTGGAACCCTCGGACCTTTGAAAGGAAAAGGATTCAGGGTTGGTCACATGGGAAACGTAACGCAGAACGATATAATGTCCACTGTCGGCGCCATAGAAGCAACATTAAGGCATCTAGGCCACAAATTCAATTACGGAGCAGGGCTGGCGGCAGCTCAAGAAAAACTCCTCGCTCTATAGCAACCGCATCGACACTCTCTTTCGCTCATCTTATTTCGAACGTATTCAAATGGTACTTCAGTTCACCAAGTTTAAAAGCTCATATTACACATTAAAACGAACGACTTGTGGGAGAAAGAAGGGTGCGTACAAACAAATTGAACGGAATATTCGTGCCTCACATAACGCCTTTTACGCGAGAAGGCGACCTTGACGAAGAGGCGTTGAGAACGTGTGTACGATTTTGGTTGAAGGGCGGAGTCTCTGGGTTGGTGCCTTGTGCAAGCAACGGAGAAGGCCCCTATCTTTTGAGGGACGAAAAAAAGAAAGTCATTAAAACCGTGTTGGATGAGGTCAACGGAAAAGCAACTGTCATCGCTGGAACAGGTAGCATGAGCACGAAAGAAACCATCTTGTTTACTAAGGATGCAAAAGACTTGGGAGTGGACGCGGCCCTTGTAGTGACGCCTTTCTACTTCAAACTTTCAAACAGAGAAATATACGAGCACTACAAAACCTTGCTGGAGACTGTTGACCTTCCAATCATTATATATAGCGTTCCGAAATTCACTGGTTTCGCTCTAGAACCGACCGTGATCTCTCAACTCGCATCAGAATATGATAACGTGGTTGGAGTAAAAGACAGCGGAGGAAACATAGGAACGATAACCGAAATCATAAGATTGACAGGCGACAAAATCTCCGTGCTAGCCGGAACAGCTGACGTGACTCTTCCAACGTTGATGGCGGGAGGCACGGGCGCCGTGATAGCTGTTGCAAACGTCTTCCCCAAAATGTGCAAGGATTTGTACGTAGAATTCAAGAGAGGAAATTATGAAGAAGCGGGCAAACTGCAACAACAAATATGTTACATCAACGAAATACTCGTAAAGAAACACAACCAACTATCAGCCCTCAAAGAAGCAATGAAAATGCAAGGTTTGCCAAGCGGCTATCCACGAAAACCAGCGCTACCGCTAAAGGAAGAAGAGAAAAAAGATATTGCGGACCTTCTGAAGACCACGCAATAACTCAGAAGATTCAACACTTTGTCCTATTCAATTGCACTATGGTTTGTCTTGAAAGCATCATCCGATGAAAGATAAAATTTCTTTTTAAAGCGGAGAGTACATTACAGTAGGCTATGAAGGAAATACATGGATATATTTTAATTTGCTTAGCATCAATCATCTGGGGAACCCTCGGGATTTTTGGAAAACTTGCTTTTCAATTCGGGATTCGCCCAGAAACACTAATCGCATTAAGACTCTCAATTTCTTCACTGACTATCTTCATCCCAGTGAACCTATTCAAAAGAGAACTATTCAAAATCCAGAAAAAAGATTTGTTCAAATTTTTAGTGCTTGGTATTTTTGCTACCGCCCTCCAGAGAATAACCTATTTCTACGCTATTGACTTAACAACTGCTGCAACAGCGGCTATATTAGTGTATACTTACCCTCTCTTTGTTATGATTTATTCATCATTGTTTCTTAAAGAAAAAATCACGCCTTCAATTGTGCTCGCGGCAATTCTAACATTTTCAGGCACATTGCTTGTTGTGAAAGCCTACGGTATCTCATGGCTGAGCACAAGTTTTTCTGGAGTGATTTTGGGAGTATTTTCAAGCATTTTGTTCGCTGCCTATTTCCTGATTATTAAGAACCTGAGAAACCACTATACTAATTGGACTTTAATTCTTTACGCGGATGGAATAGGCGCTTTGACCTTGACTCCGATAATTTTTACTTCCTTGTCTGAGATTTTCAATTATACTCAGCAACTTTGGCTCCTCATACTAGCTTTAGCATGGTTTCCGTCGCTACTGGCATATCTTATCTACTCCTACGCGCTGAAGCATGTGGAAGCCTCTAAAGGAAGCATGCTTTCGGTCATAGAGCCCTTATCCACCGCAATATTCGCAGCAACAATCCTCAATGAAACATTTGAACCACTGCAAATCTTAGGTGTCGCACTTGCATTAACCGGAGTAGTCTTACTATTACACAAGCCTAAATTCAAAAGTAAAAATAGATAAAATTCAAGATAAAAAAACAGAAACCCCACTGTTTCCTGAGTAAATTTCAATCTAATTGCTGTTATAAGTTTTCAAATCTGCTTTTATCTCCCATTTCAAAGGATTTTGACAGCGAAGCCTAAGCGCAGATTGTGGCCAAAACTACAGAAGAAATGCCGCAGGCGGCGTCTTGGTGGGCCGGACCGGATTTGAACCGGCGACCTTCTGCACGTCAAGCAGATGTCCTAACCGAGCTAGACTACCGGCCCGACTTTCTTTCGGAAATGAAACTCGATGAAGAAGATATTTAGAGCTTTCGGTGTTGTTTTCTTGAGAAAGATAATCGAGGATTGAGCGTTGGGCTTGTTCTGTGATTCTAGCTAGGTTTGGGTTTCTTTTTCTTGCTTCAGG
>CAZCYX010000030.1:0-16601 GCA_964503065.1 uncultured Candidatus Bathyarchaeia archaeon | reverse complement strand
CAAAGGAATGTTTAGATTCCTAGCTAAGGATATGGCCTCCTTCGCAGTTGGCTTATTCCCATAGGGATCACTCAAAATATCTCGGAGACGTGTTGCGGAAATATTTGCAGTCTCTCCTGCTTTTCCAATGTTCCCGTCAAAATTTTTCTCAACAGCCAAATGAAGTTCCTGACACCACCACTCTTCAGTGTACCCAGATGGAAGGAGAGGTTTATTATTGTACAGAAAGTCGCCAAAACTAATGAGAATGTCACCAAGAAACAGAATTTTGTCAATCATGTTTTTTAGTTGTTCAAAATTTTGAAGCGAAACACGAACAACAGATCCATCTTTCAATCTAACAATTGGAGGCTCTATCGTGTCCACTGGGAGAACGATTCCTGCTTTTCCTGGGCCTTGAATACGTAATTGGGTGCCAGCAGCTAAGAAGTGTTGAAGTGTTGCCATTGTTGCGGGATGTAAACCTACTGCTGCAAGACCTGTGTTTCTAGACCTTCCATAACGAAGCCGAAATCCGCCAGTTCTAGAAGGAAACGAAAATATCGGACGCCCAGCGATAACATCTTCCATGAACCCAGCCGTTTTTTTCTCTTCGATTTCCCGAATTCTACTGAGCCAATCCCACCCAGTAATCCCTAGTTTCTCTACAACGGTCCAAACCTTCGCTGAACGCCCCACAACTCCATCATTTACAACACGAAGCGCTCCACCTCTTAATCGATTGGTTTCAACGCGGGGTAAGTTACGGAAAGATGAAACTTCAATGCGATCAGTTTCTGTACCTGTGACTTCCACAGGAAGTGACTCGAGAGCTCTTCTTAACTCTTCGTCAAAAACATGATACTGGAACCTACCCACAGAACGTTCATATAACCTCACTTCTTCAATGAACCGTCCGATTTCTTCTTCCGTTGGTTTATAACGATCTAAACCAAGAAGGCGACGAACAAAATCTCCCACAACTAAGGTTAAGGGTGCGTCTGTACCGCCTGCTGACCTTATGGGACCAGCAAAGTAGATCGCAAGGTACTTTGTACGATCTGGATTGTATTTAATGGTTACTTGTGCCACACCTTGTAAAGGAGCAGCAGTAATACCTTCAGTTAATATGGCAAGGGCGGTTCTTATGGCCTGTTCTGCTGCCTCACGAGCATCCAAATGCCCAAACTTTCCATAGACGACCTCCTCGGCTATTTTAAATGCCAACTCTTCCCGTGGCAATTTCTTACCCAAATCGCGTATACTTTCAGCCACCCCAGGAGGCCCGACAAGTGCTTTAACAAGCTCAGCTAAATCCTTTGTTACTTCTATTTCAGGAGTTACAGTTGGGTCTAGTCCCTTTTTTCTTGCTTTTTCTGCCACATGGTAGATGTCATGAAGCATCTTTTCTAAAGTAGATATATACTCTTGGTATTCCTTGCTCATTTTAAGGTTCAAGATTGTCCTCCAACATTATTTTTCATAACCCATTATTGACTTTTCCAACAAGAAAAAGTCAAAAACAGTGTTATGGTCGTTCGGATTGTTCTCTTATATGTTTTAGTATTACTTCATTTTTCTGATTATTTCCCTGAGCCTACGTTTTGCTGAAGAACCTTCTGTCACTGTACCCGTTACTATGATGTCAGCACCCGCTTCTACAAGTTCTTCGGTTTGCTTCGCGGTTTTTATACCTCCCCCTACGATCAAAGGGACACTGATGATGTCTTTTACCATTTTTACCATGTCCTTGGGAACTGGTTGCTTAGCACCGGAGCCAGCCTCCAAATAAACAAAGCGCATACCCAAGTATTGTGCTGCTAATGCATGTGCCGCTGCCAACTCTGGCTTGTTATAAGGAATCGAGCAGACTCGACCTATAACTCCAACTGCGCCACCTTCTCCTATAACTATGTAGCCTAAGGGAATAGCTTCCAAACCGAACTTTTTGATCAAAGGGGCACCGAGAACTTGGGCTCCAAATAGGAAGTAGGGATCAGAAGAGTTGAGAAGAGACATGAACCATACGGCGTCAGCACATCTACTAATACCACTTATGTTATTTGGGAAAAGAATAGTTGGAATCTTCACAGTTCTTTTTACCGCTTCTACAACAAGATCGAGGTGATTAGTCAAAACAAAGGTTGACCCGCCTATCATAATAGCTGCTGTTCCACAAGATTCAGCGTCATGAGCTATAGCAGATGCGGAGTGAGGAGACACTTTCTCGGGGTCGATGAGAGTGATATGGATGGAACCGTCTTCTAAAATCTTATCTTTCAGATAGCCTTCTACGCTATTCATAACCTGTATCTCCTAGGTACCAGTTCTTCGAGAATAGAACTTGTCAGTGAAGTGGCAGTAAACATCAATTTCCTTAAAAGCCGGTTTAATAGGCAATTCTTGAGTTAAACCACAACTGCCACATCGCACCGTTGCATGTTCGTGGTCCTTAGATATTTCAACTCCAATTGCTTCCTTTCCACATCGAGGGCAAAGGAAGACTTTAGGCAATCGTTTCTTAGGAATGCGAACTACGGTTCTGCGTCTTCTACCCATATTTTCAAATCCTTTATCCAGTTACCTACAACGATATCAACTAATTTGTCAAATGTTCAGTACTTTCCAATCGCTTAAATATTTGTCTAATTTTCACCACAAATCATGAAACATCAGCTATAAAAAGAGGCATAACAATAGGTCACGTGATCACATTGGAATTAAAAGATACTGTCTTGAAATTAGATTTACAATCTGTAGAAGCGAAGATTAAGCGTTTCATAAAGGACTACGTAGAAAAGTGTGGGGCAAAGGGTATCGTTTTAGGAGTGTCAGGTGGGGTTGACAGTTGCACAACAGCTGCCCTCGCCACTCTATCTTTAGGTGGAGATAAAGTGTTAGGGCTTATGTTACCTGAAGAAGAAACCATCAATGTAACCGACATCAACCATGCGAAATTAGTGGCGAAAAAATTCGGCTTCAACCTTGAAACCATCGACATTTCACCAACTCTTAAAGCATATCTAGACTCCCTCCCAGTTTACAACAAGAACGACAAACTTAGCAAAGGCAACCTAAAAGCAAGAATTAGAATGACCTACCTTTACTATTATGCTAATAGACTTAAGAGGATAGTATGCGGTAGCTCTGACAAGTCGGAAACCATGATAGGATACTTCACCAAATGGGGAGACGCTGCCTCCGATATTGCACCACTCATGGACCTTTACAAAACTCAAGTTAGACAATTAGCCATACACATCGGGCTTCCACCAGAAATCGCCACAAAACCTTCAACCCCGGCTCTTTGGCCTGGTCATCTAGCAGAAGAGGAACTAGGCGTTAAATATGAAACATTAGATTTGATTCTATATGGTTTGGAACACTTCATGACAGCGGAAGAGGTTGCCCACAAACTAAATATCTCCACTCAACTGGTTGAGGACGTAAAGAGACGATGGCAAACCATGGAACACAAGAGACGACCCCCACTAACAACAAAACTTGGATACAGAACAATAGGGGCGGACTTTAGACTTCCATATGCAACTTACTAAAATTGAAGGAGAAAACGAAATGTCAGAAGTTAACGTAGCACTTTCACAGATTAGTCCTAAAATAGGAGACAAAAAACACAACCTAAACAAGATAAAAGAGCAGATTAAACGAGCAAAGGAAAACGGCGCAAACCTAATAATCTTCCCAGAACTGGCATTAACCGGCTACACCCTTAGAGATCTCGTTTATGAATTAGCAGAACCTATTCCTGGACCATCTACCAACCTCTTAACAGAAGTTGCAAAAAAAGAAAAAATTCACATAGTTTTTGGAATGGTAGAGCAAAGCGAAAAAGCCAGTGCAGTCCTCTATAACACAGCAGTTCTTTTAAGTCCCAAAGGCTTTGTGGGAAAATACCAAAAGATGTATCTGCCAACCCACAGTGTTTTTGAGGAAAAACGCTATTTCCGACTAGGCTATAAATCACCCATGTTTGAGACAGACATCGGAAAATTAGGACTAATAATCTGTTACGATGTGTTCTTCCCTGAAACAGTTCGGCTGCTCAGACTAAAAGGTGCACAGCTCATCATATGCATTTCAGCTTCCCCAGCCGTACGGCGCAAATTCTTCGAAATACTTACTGTTGCCAGAGCGATTGAAAACACCGTCTTTCTGGCTTATGTAAACCTAGTCGGCATCGAGGACGGCTTACAATTCTGGGGAGGAAGCAGACTCATAGCTCCAAACGGCAGCATCATCTCCCAAGCCAAATATGATGATGAAGACCTTGCGATAGGAAAAATTAGTTATGATGACTTGAAAAGAACGGAAACTTTTGTCCCTACACTTCGTGATCTACGACCTGAATTGTTTGACTCTTTAAAGAAACAGACAGAAAATCTGTGAGGAACGTAAATTCTCGAGTAGAAACTACTAACCAAGCATTTTCACAGCGTTTTCTATCCGATCCAAAGCTTCTTTAACTTTGTTATAGGCAGCAGCATACGAGAAACGTAGATAACCCTCACCATGTTCGCCAAAGGAAGAACCCGCCACAGTCAGCACCTTTCCCTTATCAAAAAGGTAGTCAGCAAACTTTTCAGACGATAGTCCAAATTGTTTGACATTTGCAAATACATAAAACGCTCCCTTAGGAAGAATGCACTGAACCCCCTCTATCTCATTAAGCCTTGAATGGAGAAGGCGACGGCGTCTGTCAAACTCTCGAACCATATTCTCAGTGAAGGCATGTGTTCCTTCTAGGGCTGCAACCGCAGCATATTGTGCTGAAGCATTTGCACAAGCGGTAACATATTGATGACCCTTCAACATGCAAGCAATTAATTCTTTTGGACCAAGCGCGTAGCCGACACGAAAGCCTGTCATGGCATATGTCTTGGAGAAGGAATTCACAACAACTGTACGGTCGTGCATCCTAGGAAAAGTGGCTAAGCAAAAATGCTTAACGTTGTCGTATAATATCTTCTCGTAGACTTCATCAGAAATCACAATCAAATCACGTTCCACAGCTAGTTTGGCTAGACCAGATATATCATCATAAGACAAAACGGAACCTGTTGGATTATTAGGAGAATTTGTAATCATCACACGTGATTTATCTGTGATCAGCGGCATCACAACATCAGCATTAAGCCTAAAGTCATTTTCCTCAAGCAGAGGCATCGAAACAGGGACGCCACCCGCCAGCAAAACGTTGGGCTCATAGCACACAAAACCAGGATCAGGAACCAAAACTTCATCACCAGGATTTATCAGCGCTGTCAAAGCCAAAAAGATTGCTTCAGTTCCTCCTGCTGTAACTAAGACTTCTGACCGAGGATCATAAGACAAACCATAATCCTGTTTCGCTTTTTTCACTAGCCCCTCACGTAGTTCCGGGATGCCTGCGGTGGGTGTATAGTGCGTTTTACCCTCATCCATAGCTTGTTTAGCAGCTTCCAGAACATGAGTTGGAGAGACAAAATCCGGCTCGCCTAACCCCAAACTGATGACATCAGGGACTCCTTGCGCTAAGTCAAAAAGGCGACGAATACCAGAGGGTCTAATTCTACTTAATCGTGCTGGAATTTTGAAGCGCCTTTGCATGTGTACACACTAGTCCATGAATACCTCACATGAAGAGTTTACGTTTGTCAATATCAGTGTAATACCTATATAAATTAGTCCTAAAGCTGAACAGCCACAAACCTTTTCTTCAGCCCGTATACAAAAATGTATTCTTCAGGCGCCACAGATTGGTGGAAAGAATGAAGTTAAAGGAAAGCGTTCAAAAATGGATAACGGACTCTCTAAGTGACCCGATTGCAAAAATACTTGCAAAAAACAGCAATTTAACTAAAACACAGCTTGAAACGTTACTAATCGACATATTAGCAGAAAATGTGGCAGGAAAACCACTAAAATATGATGAAAAAGCCAGATTACGCCTATTAAAGGGAGAAATAAGCCGCGGCGCATTCAACAGAACTCTGAGACAAGCCAAGCAAAATGTCATCGAATCAATTTACACAATAATCCTCCTCGGCTACTTGGGGATTTTTGAAAGCACTCATCTGGATCCCTACATAGAGGTTGCAAGCAAACTGCAAACCTACATAAAAGCCTACAAAGATATTTTAAGAGGAAAAAGATTAACTGATGAACATCTAAGAATAATGAATATGCTTCGAGAGGAATTGGAAGCTAGCTTAACACTGTTATCTAAAGGTTCCGTTCCCAAAAAGTTGTGATGTCACAGATCACAGATTACCTAATGCAATTGGTTGAGTAAGCACGGTTTGTACATTATCATCGTATCTAGGGTGGAGAACCATTTTTTGCCTCTCTTTTAGAAAAAAGTTTAGAAATAATTATATTTCTGACAGCCTTTAAGGATTACGTGGACTTTTTAATTCGCATGCTAGATGGCAACCATCACATTCTTGTCGTTGGCGTGATTCGTGACATCACATTAGGGTCACCGCCTCATTATTACCATAATATTTAAGTTTCCTTATGGAGTATGTGATGTGTGATGTCTTATGCAAATCACAATGGATCACATCCAAGTCACAGTCATGCCAAACCACTTGGCGGAGTTTTCTAATTGTTTGATCTAATTCTGTTGGTTGCGATTCTTCTATTATTCATAACGGCAATCGCCGCTGTCATATATTACAAGGAAATAAGGAACATTCAAAGGGAATATGAAGAGGCGAAGGGCATCGTTAGTGACGTGATCATAAGTTTCAACACAGACATCAACAGGGAAAGGCAAAAACTTTCAGCTGTCTCCAGCGAAACGGAAATGCTGTGTTCGGAAAATAAAAGGATTCAGAAGAAAATAGAAGGTCATGCTAGTCAATTAAGCAAACTCGCAACTAAAATTGAAGAAGTCTCAGGGTTAGAGCCAAAGCTTTCGGCACGGTTGGAAGAAACGCGAAAAAACATTGGTGACCTAATTAACAGTCAAAAGCATATTGACCAACGAGTTACGAAGATCGAAGAATTAAGATCACAGGTCTCTGCAGTAGAGGAGACAAAGATAAAAACGGTCATTCCGATAAGGAGAGAAAGGGCTTTGGCTTCACTAACGCAAACGGAGCTGGACGTATTAGAAGTTCTTGCAAGAGAAGGAAGGAAGACCGCTCCAGAGATAAAGGAGAGAATAAAGCTTACTAGAGAGCACACGGCTCGTTTAATGAAGAACCTGTATGAAAAAGGTTACTTGGAACGAAGCACTGAGAAAATCCCTTTTTCTTATAGTATTAAAGATGCGATGCGAAAAATTTTGAAGAAATCCCCAGGGACTCAATAATTAATGAATTCCAAGGTTTACAATCAGGGTATTTTAGGGGATTCTCCTGCTCTGCGAATTCTTCGAAGTTTCTCATCCATCTCAGAAAGTGATCTTGATGGAGGAAGATCATAGTCAACTTTCCCTGGTCTCTCCTTCAGATATTCCGGATAATGAATAACCTTTATCGGAACCGCAAATCGAATCTTCGGCTCAGAAATAAGCAACGCTTCACCAACATCCAGCATCTTTACCTCGGTGTCACTATACTCAAGGTAAGGCGTGTTTTCCGTGAGATAGTCTCTGTCGCGACGCAATTCTGTCTTCATGATGACCTTGGTCCAAAGCTCAGCGAAGACATTAGGATTCACCCTTGAAGGACGCGGTGTCACAGCATTCAGCCCAACGCGATATTTACGATATGTTAAAGCAATGTCAGAGAATATTGTTTTGGGTAAGGCGGGATCGAGGAACTCGTGAGCCTCTTCCAAGGTTATGAGAAGCGTAGGAAGGTTTTTCCACTCCTCAAAATTGCCTTCCCACATACGCTTATAGTGGAGAGCCACGCTAGAAGCTGTGAGACACGTCATGTGGTACTGCTCCTCGGAACTGATCCCTGAAATATCAATGAGGCAGGTGGTGCCTTTACTTACATTTTGGACTACATCATCAACGAAACTGTAGTCAGAGGGTGGGAAGAGGTTTGAAGATAAGCTTGAAAGTTTTAGCATAAGGGCATCTATCACAGCCTTGCTCTTGTAGTCAGTGAGCCCAGCCACTCCCTTATATCCCTCTGTAACATAGGCTTCGCGCGACTGTTCTATCCAAGTTCTTCCCAATCTCTTGTAGAGTTTTTGAGCAAGCCTGACTTGATGATGCGTGATGTCGGGGAAAAGCGTCCGAAGCTTGTAGGGATGAACAGTATATAGACCAACAAGCATCTTCTTCTCTCTGGCGGAGTAATAACGAACTCTGGTGTGAAAAAGTGGATGATCCCGTAAGCCTCGTTGAGGCGTTATTCCCTTTCCTTCAAGAAGTTGACCAGCAAAATCAAAAATTAGACCGACGGTACTTGGACTTGAATCTATAATCCTAGCGTTAAGCATCAGTTCACAATTCGTTTTTCCGCATCCTGTCATTCCGAACATGCCCATCATCAGTGGTATAGCCTCAACACTTATGCCTACAGAACCGAGCACCTGTTCTCCGGAGCGCAAACGCCCTATCTCCAACTCTCCACCAAGCCTTAAAATTGAACAGTCTTCTTGGGTAGCGGCGTACACCTTGTCCATATAATCAGGGTTAAAAGTTGGAGAACGAATCTTCTGGGCATCTTTTTCAAGGAAAAGAATTGCATCAACATGCCTGTAGCTTGAGTATGGTCCAAAGGATTCCTTTCCTTCTGCTTCACGAAGCTGTTCGTCCGTTTTCAGGGTAGAGGAACTCCCAGCGTCCACAATGCGTGCATAGAAGTTTTTATCGGTTGAATCTATCTTCACTATCTGACCGAAAGAGAGGTTAGTTCCTCTATTGAGGAAGAAGGAAACCTTATCTCCCTTTACTTCACGGATAAACCCTACAGGCTCAGACATGTTCAATCCACTCCCGCTGAAAAGGGTGTTTTACACCATGAAGTTCATCCGGAAAGTTGCATGAAAGTTCCTCTCTTCGCAATGTACTTAACATTCCAGCACTGGCAAGTGCTTTTTCTATTTGATCAAGGTAATGAAGTAATTTAGCTTCGGATGGCGCGGAAAAATCGTGAGCAAGCCAGAGGGGAATAGGGTAGCCGAGACATCGTGGATCTTCTGAGACAGAGGTAAGTGGGGAGAGAAGTTCATCCATCTTGTGATTAGCCAAGTAATCCATTATGTCGCAACGAAAAGCACGTGGACTACTTTCACATAGTTTAATTATTGAAACATTCCCGTAAAGGTGTTTGTGTCTGTCTGCTTTCTCAACGGGATGATAAACCCAAATGGGATGCGAAGAGAAAGCACAGACTCTTGCTGCGAAGTCTCTCCCTTTTTCATCAAGTAGTGTGGGAGACTGTTTACTTACGCAGAGGAGATTCATACTTCTTCGAAGAGATTCTTCATAAAGTGAAACCCAGAAACCTCTTTTCCCACCAAAGAAGCTGGCACCATCCAGAAGAATGTAGTCTCCTTTCTCTAAGCTGCGAAGAGAATTGTGGCTTACCTGTGTATTCTCTTCGCAAAGAAACTTAAGAGCCATGCGACTTTCCAATTCTATTCTTAGGTGAGTTAACACATTACCACGTGTGTGGGCATCTCCTGTCTCAGTACATATTTTCTCTTCGTAACCCCAATTTACATCTCTTTCTTTTACTAGAGCATAAGCTACGCGCATTAGGTAAATGCCCCAGTTGTTTGCTCTCTTCAGCGTCCTTGTTGAGCAGTCAACTGCTAAGAAATGCCGGTCAAAACTCTCCATCTTTTTCAAGGGTTTTATCAGCGATCTGTCTGGTTTAACTGCTATTACCCATTCTCTTCGCAATTCAGCGGTGGCTTTTACTCTTCCGTTGTCTACATAGAAACTGAGTTTCTTTTTCATCTCTTCTAAGTCCTCGGTTATTTTGCTCATTCGACTTCCTCTTCAGAAACTGTAAAGATTCTGTATATGATTCGAGCTGAAATGCAATCTATCTTTAAAATTGACTGCTATTTATTATCTTTCATAAAACCTAATGTACTCCGCGATATCTCAGTTATCATCCTATACCGCCGACGTTTGGACATCTTGTCCTGAGTAAGAAGCCCACGGTCAGCCATTCGGGACAGATAAGTTGAAACTGTGCTTAAGCTAATTGGCTCCTTTAGTTTCTGTTCATACAAAGATTGAACATCTCGAGATGAAAACCAAACGACTGGAAAATTTTCCTTAACAACATAACGGATCTTGTCAAACTTCGACAGTTCGGGGTTCTTTTGATCTAACTCGGGACTGACTCGTGGCATGCCTCCTAGTAACTCTACGATGTCAAGTAAGCGGATGGCTTTATCTCTTGTCACGTGGCCTTCAAACGTCACAGTGTAACGGTTTCCGTTTACATCGAAGACATCCACCCGCATTTTTCTAGCCGGCATTCTTTACACCAATCGAAAGGACTTCTTTACAACTTAACACTTCACAAGTTATAGAAGTTACGGTTAAGAAACAGAAGTGAAGTGGCTAAAAATAGGCGTAAAAATGAAAATAAGCCAAAAAAATACCTTGTCAACTTCACAGACTTCACTACAGACAGCGAAGGAGGAAAAAATAAGACAAATAAACTGCTTTTAATTCTCCACAGGAAGGCAAGGGGTCTCGGCTCTACAAAAAATAACACTAAACCAAGTAAAATAGAGGGAAAGACCGAAGAATACCTTCACAAATTTATTCAATTTCACCATTCTTCACTGGAACGTTAAGGTGATAAAAGGAAACAACTGAACGCTCCAACATAGCCTAAGACGCAAGCGGACAAGAAGATTTGTACAATGTTATTCGCATTACACCCCAACATGTCTTCTTATAAATTCACCAACCCCTTAATTTCCACTGGACGTGCTCTACATAAAAACAGAAGTTTCACTTAAAAAAAATGGTGTTAGAGTTAACTCCAAAGTATTTTATAAAAATGGTTATAATAAAAAAATCAGTTTAAGTTGACGGATGCTATTCTTTTATTAAAAGAATGTTATTACTTCTTTTTAAAAGTGCTATTCCATAGGAAATAAAGGGGTGGAACCCTACAGAGACTGCTACCTCTTTCTTCACAATTACTTCTCAGCTTTCGTTAGGTTTTTGTGAACTGTGTTTAGTTTTTTGTATGAAAGTTCTTATCTTCATTGAAGGGGTTCTGCCTTGCTGTTGCGTTTTCACTGAGGAAATATGCATGGCTGACCACACCAATCATACAGCGTTAGACGATGTTTTCCAAAGATTTCTGAAAGGGTCAAGCATCTTCGTGGACAGAGATGTTTTACGTCATGACTATATTCCAGAGAAACTTCCACATCGAGAAGAGCAGATACGCTGTTTTGGAGAGATAGTTGCCCCTATTTTGCGAGGCTCACGTTGCTCCAACATATTTATATATGGAAAAACTGGCACAGGAAAAACGGCAGTTGTGAAATTTGTTCTGAACAAACTGGCTCAAAGAGCTCAACAATTTGGTGCAACTGTGAAGATTTGCTACATAAACTGTCGATTAGCTGGCACAGAATATAGGATTTTTTCTAGTTTATGCGACACGCTGGGTTCTAAGGTCCCATTCACAGGTCTGGCTGTTGGAGAAGTCTTTGATAGATTCAAAAAAAGATTGAATCTACACAAGATACTATTCATCGTTGTCCTAGATGAGATTGACGCCCTTATAAGAACTAGAGGCGATGTTCTGCTTTATGAGTTAACAAGAATAAACGAGGACCTCCACTCCAGTCGAACCTCAATTGTAGGAATTTCTAACGATCTAAGATTCAAAGAGTTCTTAGACCCAAGAGTTCTCAGTTCCTTGAGTGAAGAAGAGATCGTCTTTAGGCCTTACGATGCAGCTGAACTGCGAGACATTCTTTCAGATCGTGCTCGACTTGCATTTCAAGAAAGCGCATTGTTTGAAGGCACGATAGATTTGTGTGCTGCCCTTGCTGCTGCAGAGCATGGTGATGCAAGGCGTGCCTTAGATTTGCTCCGTGTGGCTGGTGAAGTGGCTGAGCGTAAAGGCTCCTCTGTAGTGGCTGAGGACCATATACGGCAAGCTGAAAGAAGGATTGAGCATGATCGAACCACAGAAGCTTTGAAAAATCTTCCTCTTCACTCAAAACTTGTCTTGTGCAGTGTTTACCTTTTAGGTAAGGCAAAGATCAGTTCAGCTATTACCGGTGACATCTATGAGATTTACCGTGAACTCTGCGATCTTTCAGGCATCTCACCTTTGACACAGAGGCGTGTGAGTAGTTTGATTAACGAATTGGACGTGATAGGATTGTTAAACACTCGGGTAGTCAGTATGGGACGTTATGGACGTACAAGAAAAATCCGTTTAAGCGTTGCCCGTAGTCTTATTAGAGAAGTGTTTGCCTCTGATGACAGACTAGGTTGTCTGATCGACTATGCACCAAAGTGCCTATCAACAATTTCGGGTAGTCGGGGTTGAGGACGGCGGATTCTCTAAGAAGACATTGGACTTTGGTGTTTCAAAGGCCCTTTTTGTGGCTGTTCTATTTCTTGGAAGACGGCTTTATGATTTCAGTTGGATGAAATAACGGTTGATGGTTTGGACGCCACTGAGAAGCTTTCAAAGATGCTTCGCAGATGGTCTTTTGACACTGTTATATTAGCCGGCGTCTCCTTTGCAGGTTTTAATCTAGTCAATCCGGCATCTTTTTTTGAAGAATTTAGAAAACCAGTAATTATCGTTGCGAGAACAAGACCCGATAACGTACGTGTAAAGAATGCCTTGCGCCAACATTTTGAGGACTGGCGTATCCGCTGGAACATTTTTGAGAAACTAGGTCCAGTATATAAGGTTGTTTCAATGGTAAATGAATCTCCAATTTATGTAGAAGTTGTGGGAACAAGACTTGACTGGGCGAAAACGGGTACTGCGTTACTTATCCATGTGTTGTAGAATTCGAATTCCAGAACCCATTCGAGTTGCTAGACTCATTGCACGGGATCTTACAAAGGTGAGGTAAAATCTAGTGATGTAATCTGCAACGTTTGAAGGTTTACGACTGGCACTATTCCTGGAGTAGGTAGAAGCCCCATACGTTTCTGATATTCTGTCTGTTCTTGCCAAGCGCCTGAATTCACAATTAGAACTCCTCGGTATGCGCTGTGCCTTTGCACATGCACATGCCCAGTTTGAAAAACATCAGGGGGTCTTTCTATCACCAAATAGTCTCGTAGCTCTGGGGCTATAAGGGTTCTCTCCCCATAAACGGGCGCCAAGTGTCTGCTTTGTAAGAGCAACTTCATGGCTTTGTCGGGAGTGTGAAAACTCATGTTTGGAGCAATTGCAATGACATCGTCCAAACTTCGCCCATGATATAGAAGAAACTCCACTCCATGAAGACTTGCGGTGCATGGGTTTCCAAGGGAAAGCACCTTTCTGGCTTCCAATAAAGGTTCTATATACTCTTTGGATATGGCTGGTTGAGGCAATGCCTTTCTAGAAGCATCATGGTTTCCAGGGATAATTAACAGTTCTATATAATCAGGGATCTGCTCAATGAAACTCGCAACTTCCTGGTATTGCTTATAAATATCTTTGATCGCAAGTTCCTCTATCTGTCCTGGATAAACACCTATCCCATCTACGAGATCTCCACCAACAATAACATATTTGACGTGACTTGCAATGTACTTCGTTTTTTCGTTTCCTAATTTTCCATTTAGCCAAAGCAGAAAACGCTTGAATGCCTCATGCATGAACTTTTTGCTTCCAACATGCAGATCTGAAATGAGGGTTGCGTAAACCGGCATTGAGGCTCTCTGTGGCTTCTTTTTGGGGATGTCTGGTAAAATGAAATCCTCTGCGATGAGTAAATCGTTTTTTCCTTTGAAGCCAATTATGCATACGACCTGGTCAAGTAACAGCATTTGTGCTTTTTCTACAAGGTGTGGATTCTTGGTTGGTGACACTAGTACGGTGATGTTTGTGTCAAGGTCTTCAATTTGTAGAAAGATTCTTTGTTTAGACTCTCGTTTCTCTGTGATCATTCCGATAATCTTGACTTTTGAGTTGACTGGGGCTTTTAGTGCTTCTGAGATGGACATTGCATCTTTTGCGTCCATTCTTTGTCTTAGAATCTTTCGTAACTTTTTGAAGCGATCTTGGAAGTATTCTAGGTATTCTTCGATAGCGCCAGTTGCACATATTTTGTCTGTTGGGTCATCAATTATTTTTATATCAGCGTCGATGTCTTTTGCGTAGGCATGAAAAGTTCTTTTAGTCTCTAGCATGGGTGGTGAAGGTAGAGTTAATGGAGGTTCTTTCTCTTCGAGGAGAGTTTCTTTTGCTGCCTTCTCTAGTAGATCTCGGCTTATGAACAGGGGTTTTTCTGGTGTGCTTCTTATTTTTCTGATGGTTTCTTCTGTTAGCTTGAGGATGTCTTCTGTTTGGGGTAGTGTGTTCAAGAAGTTGAAGGCTTCAGTGTCTAGTTGGTATCCTGCTGCTATTATGGAAGAGACAGCCTTCTGTAATCTTTCGTTCACAGTTGAATGTTCCTCCAGTCGTTTTGTAGTGGAATGACAATACAATCTTCTTTAGTGTCTTCTGTCAATTGGGTTTTTCTATTTAGGTGAAGGTTTTTGGGTATTCCGGCTAAATGTGTACATGTGATGATGTTTTCTGACATTGTCTGTCAACTTTAAATGATAGATTCTTATTTTAGATGTGTTAATATTTCCTTTTGAGGGTTTGCTATGGATCTTCGTAAGGTTCAGAAGACGAGTGGTGGGACCTTCTTTGTTTGTCTGCCTAAAGGTTGGGCTGAGCGTAGTGGAATTGATAGGGGGTCTGTGGTTTCTGTTTCTGAGAGGGTTGATGGACGGTTGGTTATTGATGCCAAGTATGGAGTTGAGCGTGCACTTGAGGTGGCTGTTGTTAAGCCTGGTCCTCTTCTCTATCGTGAGATTATTGGGAAGTATTTGCTGGGTTATGACATTATTAGGGTTGAGGGGAAGGAGCGGATTAGTGTTGAGAATCGTGAGAGGGTTAAGGAGACTGTTGGGCGTTTGGTTGGTTTGGAGATTGTTGAGGAGGATTATATGCGTATTGTTATGCAGTGTTTGTTGGAGCCTTCGGCTTTTCCGCCTGAGAAGATTTTGAGGCGTGAGTATTCTATTGCGGCTGGTATGCATAGGGATTCTGTGACTGCTCTTGTTGATGGCGACGTACATTTGGCTAAGAATGTTGTTGCGAGGGATGATGAGGTTAATCGTTTGTATTTTCTTTTGGTTCGTATTTTGCGTACTGTTATTCAGAATCCAGGTTTGAGTGAGAAGTTGGGGATTTTGCCTATTGATTGTTTGGATTATCGTTTGGTTGCCAGTCTGGTTGAGTCGATTGGTGATCAATCTGTGATGGTTGCTCAGAAGGCAATGGGATTGGAGGGAGTGGAGTTGGGGAAGGATATTTTAGGGGCTGTTACGAAGTTGCATGGATTCGTTTTTGATGCTCATGAGAGGGCTTTGAGGGCTTTGTTTGGTAGGGATGTTGCTTTAGCTGAGTCTTTGCGGGTTGAGGGACGTAGGAGGTTTGTTTCTATGTTTAAGGAGGTTGAGAATGTTGTAGGGTCTTTGTCTGGTGAGGTGGCTCCTCATGTTTTGGCTGTTGTTTCTTTTCTTGGGCGGATCTTTGATGCTGGGGTTGATATTGCGGATTTGGTTATGCCGAAACCTGGTTAACTGTGTGTGCGTGTGTGATAACCTCTCTATAGAGGGGGAGAGACAGAGAGACGGGTATACCCTCGTCTAGAAGGGGAGAGAAGAAATTTTGGCTTTTGACTGGAGAAGCTTGGTGGATGATCTAAAACTCAGAAACTAGTGATTTTGTCTTCATCATTGACAATTCTAACGCATGGAGGAGGCATTAGCTTTTCTGGGTATCTTCTAACTCTATGCAGCCTTGGAGGAGATCTTGAACAGCTTTTGACGCCTTCATGGCTTCACATTCACGATTCTTCAGAATCATTTTCTTATTTCTTATTTTGTTCAGTTTAGAACGTGAACGAAAGCTTGTCCAGATTCCCCAAATGGTAAGTATGGCGAAAAAAGTGAAATTAAATGCATCAAAGAGCATGGAGTGTTCTACTTGCAGAATGGAAAGGATGTATGCTATAACCGTGCTCGCTGCAGGAGCTATCACAGTAAGTGCTAGACCTGTTCTGAATTCAGCAAGTGCTGTTCTTTCTTCTGCCAGATAGTTTCTCTCTAGAGCTAGCAAAGTACGGATTTTGGCTAGAATTTCCTGTTCACTCGTCTCTATGGACTCTCCCTATACACCTTTTTTAAATAGTTTGCCAAACCAAAGCACTACCTTGATTGGGATTATATTATGCATAGATTACAGCGAGGAAATAAGGATCGCCTTGTCAGGTAAAGAATCTACCCATTATGTAGGCGCCTATAAACATCGAAGCGATTCCAATTAGAACTGGGATGTTACCCACCCCTAAGCTTGCCCAAGCTGATCCTGGGCATTGACCAGAGATGCCCCAGCCTACGCCGAAGATTATTGCCCCTATGATAGTTCTCTTGCTTAGCGTGCGCTCTCTTCTCTTGAATTCTCCTCCAAGTAATGGTCCTTTTAAGACCT
>CAZCYX010000029.1:0-16965 GCA_964503065.1 uncultured Candidatus Bathyarchaeia archaeon | reverse complement strand
TTTCATCCGCTTTTAGGTGCCGAAGGCCCCCCTTCAAAGTTACCACGAGTATGGCTGTTTGTCTTGGCCATAACTATCCACAACTTCCCCGAAGGATTGGCAGTGGGAGTCAGTTTCGGCAGTGGGGATGTGGCAACAGGTTTCGTAATAGCCATGGCCATTGGATTACAAAATATGCCTGAAGGCCTTGCGGTTGCGTTGCCCTTGTTAAGGGAACAATACAGTCGAGGCAGGTCTCTATGGTATGCAACACTAACTGGCTTAGTTGAACCTGTTGGAGGTCTGTTGGGTGTTGCGATGGTTTCCATTTTCCAGCCGATTCTGCCTTGGGGACTTGCTTTTGCTGCAGGGGCTATGCTTTTCGTGGTGAGCGATGAGATGATTCCTGAAAGCCACAGGAAAGGATTCGCGAGAGAAGCGACCTTCGGGCTAATAGTTGGATTTGTTGTTATGATGTTATTAGATTGCCTATTTGCTTGATATGGTCTCAAATGAATTGTGTTGTTGATGATGATGGGTGGATATATCAGAATAGCTAAAGTACAGGAAGTGCCAAAGAACAAAATGCAGGTTTTCAATGTAGAAGGTCATGAGATACTCGTAATAAATCTTGAAGAAGAGGTCTATGCTGTCTCAAACAAATGCCCACATATGAATTATCCTCTCTATCTAGGAAGTTTGAATGGCAAAATAATCACTTGCGGATTCCACTATGCAAAATTTGATATCACCACTGGGAAAGTTTTGAGCCTTCCTGCTCATGAACCATTGAAGAAACACAAAGTTAAGATCCAAAATTCAGCAATACTAGTTGAACTGTAATAAGATAATGAAACACACGCATGGTTAGCCCTTCACTACTCAACTATACACCTAACCATGCTGAACTGGAAAGTGCAGAGATGGAAAAAATTTGCTTAAAGCTTTAAGTTCCATACATGATATAAAATATCCTTAGCTTGGCTTGCATAAAGGAGGTGAGTGTTTGATTTCAAAAGATGAGTTAGTAGGTTTTCTCAGGAAACAGGTTAACGTTGAAAACGAAATTGTAAATTCTGTAAATAGAGCTTTGGGTGAAATAGGAAATCCAGCTGTGAAAGGGGTTCTAAAAGGAATATCCTTAGATTCTATGAAACATGCAGAAATGTATGATGCAGCCATTAATCTGTTAACAAGCGTTCTTCCAGCTCTCACACAAGAAAATCTAGACAAACAAAGAGAACTCGTGAAAAAACACATACGCATGGAAGCAGAGCTGATCCAAAAGATCAATAAGACAATACCTAGCATTGAGAACAAGAAGGTTAAGCTTCTCTTAAACGCGATATTGACGGATGAGAAAAGACACCATCAACTTTTGAAGGAAGTCTTAGAAATTCTTGTTCGAGGAGAAACCATAACAGAGGAGGATTGGTGGGACGTTCTTTGGAAGAATGTTCCATTCCACGGAGCACCTGGGGGATAGAGCGTATAGAATCATTGGAGATAAATGGGAACGCCAAATGTTGGGTTGACATGCGCACCTGTCGTTGTAAAACGATTTCCATAGAGGGAGGATTTCAAAGCATCAGATAGACTAACTGATGAAATTTTAAATAAACATACACATTTTATAATTAAACAGAAGGTAGATAGAGATGAAAAACACTATTGAAAATTTAGTAAAAGCATTTATTGGTGAAAGCCAAGCAAGAAATCGTTATACATTCTATGCAAAGATTGCCAAGAATGAAGGCTTTGAACAAATCGCAGAAATTTTTCTCGTTACAGCAGAGAATGAGAAAGAACATGCGAGTAATCTGTTCAAGCTAATTAATGAGTTAAAGAAGAAAAGCAACGAAAAATTAGATGAGATAGAAGTAGAAGCCGGAGCTCCCACAATTCTTGGTAATACAGCAGAAAATCTGAAAGCCGCAATTGCTGGAGAAAATTACGAAAATACGAAGATGTATCCAAACTTTGCAGAAGTTGCTAAAAAAGAAGGGTTCCCTGAAATTGCAGAGAGACTAAGAGCGATTGCCAAAGCAGAAGGGCATCATGAAGAAAGATACAAGAAACTACTGAAAGAGGTGAAGGCTGGCACTTTTTTCAAAAAAGAAAAAGATGTCTGGTGGGTATGCCGAGAATGTGGATACGTTCATTTTGGAAAGGAACCACCAGAGAAATGTCCTTCTTGTGACCATCTTAGGAGTTACTTCCAGCTCAAATGCGAAGAATACTAAGGGACATTTTTTCGAAAAGCGTTCCAAGGTTGATTTACAAATGGATAAGCAAGAGTTTAAGAAGATGATTGAAGAGCAGATTGTGAATGAGAAGAAAACTGCAGAATTTTTATACGGCTCATCTAAAAAGACAGATAAAACAGTTATTCGGCTTATGCTCTACCAACTTGCTCTGGACTCGGCAAAACATGAACATATGTTAGAAGCGATTTTACAGTTGTTAGAAT
Source organism: uncultured Candidatus Bathyarchaeia archaeon (assembly GCA_964503065.1). GTDB lineage: Archaea > Thermoproteota > Bathyarchaeia > Bathyarchaeales > Bathyarchaeaceae > JAOUKN01. Next base: position 14,516 of record CAZCYX010000029.1, on the reverse strand, counting down.
CTCCTTCAAGAGAACAGTTTAAATGCGAAGGCGAAGAATTCCGTAAAATCATCGAAAAACATGTTGAACTTGAACGTAAAATGCTTGAGGATTTCGAGAAAATTGTGGATAAGACAGAAGATAAACGCATAAGGTTTATTCTTCAAGAAATAATTAGCGACGAGAAGAAGCATCATGCGATAATGAAGCGCGTGTATGATCTCGTTTGTGAAGACGAGAAGGTTAAAGATGAGAAATGGTGGGATTTTCTGTTTAGATATTCCCGTTTGACTGGCTAAAACTTGAGACAGTGTGCGTATGTCTATTGAAAAGGCTCCAGCTAACCCCGCATTTAATTATGTGCATGATGGGGTTTAGCTACATCGCTTCTTCTTCAGTTTTTGCGCCTATATTATCGATTTACGTGAAAGACGTGATAAACGCGCCTCTTGAAATCGTTGGTTTAGTAACAGCCATGTTTTTCATCGCCTCTGCTCTAACCAAAATTCCACTGAGTGTGTTCGCGGGTGGAAAAAAGACGATAACTTTGTTGCTGCCTGCCTTTGTAATTTTTTCTATCTGCCCAGCGCTTTACCCTCTAACAGACAGCAGCCTTTTGCTAGTTGTTTTGCGTGTTACTCAAGGGTTTGCGTATGCCTTTATCGGAACAGCATCTCTAATTTTGGCTGCTTTAGCAATCTCAAGTGTCGAGAGAGACAGAGGTGTGGGCACTTACACTGCATCATTAAGTCTAGGCTTGTTGGCGGGACCAGCGATCACTACGTTTTCTATTCCGTTGTTTGGTGTTTCAAACACGTTTTACTTTGCTGGTTTGATGGGTTTTATCGGAATCATTGCGGCTTTCTTTCTTAACAGAAAGATTTCCTCAATTGAAAAGAACTGGCAAATCATCGGTGTAACTGTGGATAAAGAAGTTCTCAGAAGCAAGATTTCAGCTATCATGCGCAATACAATGTTTGGCATGGCTTTTATTGGAAATTTTGCCTTCTTTGTTCTTTTTGGAGTAATTTTAGCTTATGCTCCACTTTACGCTAAAGAAACGCTTCATTTTAGTGATGAACTTGTTTCTATGCTTTTTCTCTTATACTACATTGCTACCACGATTACACGTCTTTCCATAGGAAGAATCGTCAAGAGAGTAAGCAAATCAACACTCATGGTTCTCAGCACCGCGTTCGCAGCATTATTTTCTTTTGCTCTAGCAATTTTTACAGACAATCTCGCTTTTGCAGGAATTTTCGCTTTAATCGGTGCAGTTCAAGGTATACTCTTTCCAGTAGGCTCCATGCTTATTGCAGAATACATTCAGCCTTCCAGAAACATACTTGCAAACTCGCTCTACCTGATGGGAATAGACATTGGACAAGGAATAGCGCCGTTGATCACGGCAGGCATAGCTGTTCAATACGGATTAGAATACAGCTTCATGGTATCAGCAGCAATATCTGTGGCAGCAGTATTGTTGCTCATCTGGCTAAACATGCATAAACAACTTTAGGCGAAAGGTTAGCGCTAACAATGGGCTTGTCGAATCAGATGAGAAAGATTTATTTTCTCCGGGAGTTTATGAAGCAAAAGGTGGAGAACATGATCAAAACAATAATTGACTATGCTAAATGCGTTGGAGATGCTGATAAAACCTGTGTGAAACTCCACGATAAGTATACGCATTATGTCCCATAACTTTCTTAAATTTTTCATTCCTTTCTTTAGCTGAAGTTTGAAAAGCTTTTAAAGGAACTTGGAATTAAAGTTAACTAATCCAAAAATGTAATGGAGAGCATTAAAATGCTGTCTGAAATACCTATAAAAATTGAGAAGATTGAAAAGAAGTTTCTCGACCGTGAAATATTAAGAGTGGCAATAATAGCTGAACTAGATGCAATAAACCTCTATGAGCAACTAGCAGCCGTGACAAACAATGAAAACATCAAAAAGGTTCTACTGGATATAGCTAAAGAAGAGAAGACGCATGTAGGAGAGTTTCAAGCCTTACTGCTAAAAGAAGATAAAGAGCAAGTTGAAGAGTTAGAAAAGGGTAAAGAAGAAGTTGAGGAGATAACCGAATGACCAAGCTAAGACAGATTTACAAATGTAACATTTGTGGCAACATAGTTGAAGTTTTGCATGCTGGAGTGGGACAGCTTGTCTGTTGCGGCCAACCCATGGAACTGCTCACGGAGAGAACCACTGACGTTGGCTTAGAAAAGCACGTTCCAATGATAGAAAAGATCGGAAACAAAATAAAGGTTAAGGTTGGCAGTGTTCCGCATCCTATGGAACAAAAACACTACATTGAATGGATAGAAATAATCGCTGATGGCAAAACTTGTAGAAAATTCTTAAAACCGGGAGACAAGCCAGAAGCAGAGTTCGAAATCGCAGCTGCGAAAATAGAGGCAAGAGAATACTGCAACATTCATGGATTATGGAAATCAAAGTAAAGTCATACAGAAAACACTTGAGGTTTAATCCGAGCGTTCTTCCTCATAACTATAGTCCTCTTTCTCGAGTGAATTCGTTGATAAAAGTAATTCTATAAGAGTTTTTTGATCTATCTCAGCTTGGGTTCTCCAGTCGAGGTAAAGTTGCTTGTTCTCATCTTCGGCTAGATATCCAGACCGAATATAACGATTCATGTTTATGTCAACTCTCCACCCAGGAAGTTTGGTTCTTAAAAGGTCTTCAACTTCTTCACGTGGTGCCCTTCCTTTTTTTGAAATAATATATGAAATCGCGGTGGCAAGACCTGCAATGTCGTCGATGCGCCAACCCATCATCTTAGTTTCTTTAGGAGTAAGACTTCCTCGAAGGGTTATGTAAAATCTAGCCTTGTCTAGTTGCTCTCGAGTAGGCTTTTCATTTGGTTTTTCTCCATCAAAAATGGTCTTCACCTGAAGATCCAGCTTCTCTAAGTAATTATCTAAGATGTTGAGAACCTTGGGATAGTCGGTTCCAAGGCTTCTCCTTAGCTCCCATCCCTTCACTCCAGGTTTATTGTGGCGTCTATAAAATAAAAGGTGGACCGCCCTTTTGAGTTTCCTTGTATAATAGGCCTTTTTCTTCAATTTTGCTCGCCTCTTTTCCATTTCAGCCATTCTTCACTGCTTATCGAAACAGGAATTGAAATCACTTGTTTCTTACCAAGCATCGAAACCGGTTTTTCATAGGGTTTTACGAAAATTTCTTCTTCCAATCGATTTATTTCTAGAGTTGCATATCCGTATGTTATAAGAAAACTTGTTAGGTACGCTCTTTTTATTGTCTCATCGTAACTATCGGCGCCGACAAAATCCCAATATAGAATCTTCTCTTTCCCTCCAGCCTTCTGCCTCAGTTCTTCCCAAAAGGCTTCCAAATCCTCTGAAAAGGTTTTTTCAGCAAGTATTCTTTCTTTGATTAATTCTTCGCGAGTTACAGTTCCCATCTGCATTTTTTGGGATGCAATTTTCAGCCATCTCTCATTGAGTGGAAGAAGGCTTTGCCAGTATTTTATGGCTTCAGTTAGGCTGCGAGGAGATATTTGTTCAAATTCGATTATGGGATGCCAGACTTCAAGAAAGAGATTGGCGAGTTCTATTTTGGTTAGTTTTCGTATTTTTTCTTCTAGGAGAAAGGGATCTGTGTAGAGTGATGTGGATCTATGTTTTACCCAGTCGCTTTGGAGCTTAATGGTGGCGGCGAGTCTGTGAATTGTTTCGGCGTCCAAACAGAGTTCTTCTGGTAACTCCCATTCGGGGAAATATGCTCTAACAACTTCTATTATATCGTCTACATCTGCAAGAAACGGATCGAGACCTTTTTCCTCAATAGATTTGCATAAGTCAATGATGCGTTGAAGATGTTCGCTACCGATTTTTTTTCTCTGTCTTTTTGAAGACAACTACGCGACCTCGCTGATTGTGGATGCACCTTCGACGTTTTGAACCGTGATTATGTGAACATCGTTTCCTTCGAAGGTTACTTGGCTTGGTGTAATTGCTAAGTATTGAGCATCTAATCCTCTGACTGATGAAACAAGAAGATTGGCTATCATTTCTCTGTTTTTAGGGTCCATGTGAATGTCGTATTCATCCACTGCTCTAAAAGGTGAACGAACATGTTGCTGCAATGCGAGGAGAAATGACATGGTTGCTGTGCTTCTTTCTCCACCACTCTGCGTGTAGGAGTTCAAAGGAACAGGCTTAGCTCCCTTGAAGCCCACAAATATTTCGAGACCAGCCTCCTCAATGTCGTGCTCGTTTGTTAGTCCAACCTCTCCTACTGCTCGCGCCATTGACAGAATTCCTTGATAGTTAAGATTAACGTGATCAAGCAGGTTTTTCATGACAGTTTTCCAAGATTCCATCCTTGTTCTCACTTCTTCCAAAGCTTTTTCTCGGTTTTCTGCAACCATACGAGCTTTTTCTTTTAATTCTAGGTAAAGTTTGGAGTAGGATTCATACATGCGTTCGATGTCTTCAGAAACGTCTGTGAGGGCTGTAAGGTGTCCGTCAGTGAGTCGGATTTCATCTAGGATTTCCATAATAGTTTTGACTGGCACTATTTGTGGGCCAGTTTCTTCAGCTTTTTTCTTAGATTCATTCAAATCTAAAAGGGAAATTTGGAGTTCTTTGTTCAGTTTTTCTAAGATCTTTGTGAGGTTGGCTTTCCGATAGTTTAGCAATGCCATGCTGATTTTGTTGTCTACAATCTGACTGTAGGTCTTCTCAATTTCAGAATTTAGGTTTTCTATCTTCATCCTAATTTCGGTTATTTGATTGTCTAGTTTTGTCAATTGTTCATTAAAGCTTTCAAGTGAATCTTTCAGATGCTCTCTTTTGGAGTTAAATTGATTAGCCCATGCATCGTCTAGATTCTTGTAGGCGCTTTTGATTTCCACTAATTGCGTTTTGATGTCAATTGGATTTGGATTTTCGTGAAGCATAGTCTCTAATTGCTCTATTTTGTTTAGACATTTGTTCATGTTTGTTTGGTGAACTTCTATCCACGCGTTGGCTTCTCTTAAGGCTTGGTTAGCTAGTAGATTATTAGTTTCATGTTTGGCTTTTTCGCGTTCTAGAGAGAGGCGTTCTTCCAGAATAACTCGCCATTGGTCTTTCTTCTGGTGTAAGCTTGTTTGTAGTTGATCTAATTGATCACCCGTGATCTCTGTTTCTTTCTTGATTTGAAGAATTTCATTTTGTTCTCTTTGAATTTTTTCTTTTATCTCTGCAACTATTCTTTCTCTTTTTGCAACTTCCGCCCAAGCGAGTTCTCTTTCGAGAAATCTTCGTTTCATTTGCAGCTGCTTCTTCTGTTGGTAGCGATCGTATTGTTCTCTCCAGTAACTCAGAGTCTGTTCAGCGGATTCCAAGAGTTTTTCAACCGATTCTTCTTGGCTGAGGATACGGCTCAACTTTCGTTGTGCATTTGAGACGTTTTTGCGGTAGGATTCGAAGCCGACCGCTGCTTCAACCATCCTCAGTTTTTCTTGAGGTGAAAGCACTGTGAACTCTTCCACCATGTTTTGGTGCATAATTATAAGCATATTCTCTGGGTCAATCCCAAGCTTGGACAGAAGTCTAATTACACCGCTTTTGGTGGCGGCTTTATTTTCAAGTTCAAACCAATATTTTCCGTCGCGCCTTAGAATTCTGGTCAAGAAGATGTAGTCTTTGTTGATTTTTGGAACTGGTCGACGGCCACTTTTGCGAGAGTTGTCTAGGATAAGGGTGACACGGGCTTGATCCTTGTCCCATCGAATCAACTCGCTTAGTTTTCTTGATCGTTCGGTGTAAGATTGGCCCAGTGCAACTGAGATTCCGAGTAACATGGATGACTTGCCTGAGCCGTTGGGTCCACAAACAACGTTAACTCCTGGTTTAAAGGGTATCCTAGCATATTCGTAGGACATGAAGTTTTCAAGGATCATCTCTTTTATGAGCAAGGGTGTGGACCCCTTTTTCTTAACGCAACAGTAAATAGAAAACAGACTTCTATTAAAGGGATTTTATCTTGCAGATATATACTAAAATCATATTGGCGCTATTACAGTAAAATTTACTTGCGGGTTATAATTCTATTAGCATAAGGATGATTATGCCGATAACTGAAAAAAATCTGCAAATTCTAGCTTTGATAATAATAGGAACTATGTTTTCGTTATCATTATTACGTCTGTATGTTGTGCCATCGATTTTGCCGGATGCGACAGCCGTATTGTCCTTTTTGCTAATCATCATAGTAATAGGTGCGATTTCATTTTACATCACAAAGGGTTCTCCTCTTTTCGGTGTTGGTCTATTCGTTTTAATGTTGGCTTTCTTTTCGTCTTTTATCGCTACTGTTGGCACATTTGGTGAGGATTGGCGTGTCGTGGCTATACTTGAGGCAAATCCAGATCAGTATATCCATTGGATAAGAACTGCGTTTTTCTATGGAATTTTGCCAATTGCTACTGGCTTATCCCTCTGCATGCTTGCCTATGTGAAGTATAGAAAAATTCCAAGGAGAAGTTTTGGGAATTGGCTGTTGCTGATGACTGGGGGATTTTTTGCTATCTGGGGTGTTCATTATTTTCAGGTTGCATATAGGGAATATTTCAAAGCATCTAGTTGGGCTGCCCAGTCGAACATTGGTCACATCAATGATTCTCTTCAAACAATCTATGCAGCATATGGTTGTGTTGGCATTCTATGGTTAGTCGCAGGCATATTTCTCATAGCCATGTCTATTTATACCCTGTACAAATTTACCCATTAATCGTTTAATGTGGTTAGCTGAGTAAAGCAGTTATCCAAACAGGATGGATTTAGTATTCGATTCCTTCTCTAGGCGGCATACCCGTTGTGTAGGGGTGCTTAACCTCTTTCATCTCTGTAACGAGATCAGCCGCCTCTAAAACCTTTGGTGGGGCATGACGCCCAGTTAGAACCAGTTCTACATGCTTTGGCTTTTTCTCTATTAGACGGATCACTTTATCGAGTTCTATTAGTTTCAGATGTAAAGCAACATTAATCTCGTCTAAAACCACTACATCATATTCACCACTATTAACTACTTGTTCAGCCAATTCGAAGGCTTGATTGGCCAGTTTGACATCTTCCTCAGTTGGAGGCACTTGCGTAACAAATTTCCCCCTGCCGAATGCCTTTATCTCAAGATTGGGCAGATGTTGAACAGCATGTAATTCTCCATAGTCGAAGCCTCCCTTAATGAACTGGATTACATAGACTTTGAGACCTCTCCCAATGGCTCGTAATGCCAGTCCGAAGGCTGCAGAGGTCTTGCCCTTTCCGTTTCCAGTGTAAACCTGAGTTAAACCCGGTTCTAATCGTGTCCGTTTCATTGGCTGTCTCTCGTAGTATTCTTTAACTTCTGTTTTAACAATGCTTCAGCTGCAGAATTCGGATCCATCTCTTTCTCCAATATTTTACGTAAAAATTCATTGAACATGCTTGTTCCTCTTAAATCGTTTAAGATTGTTTCAGTTATTTTGAGCTTGAGTGCTTCTTCAAGTTCTGACTCGATTCTTTGTAGATTTCGTTTTTGAAGAACTCCACTTTTAAGATAACTCCTATGTTGATCTATTCTCTCAACAAGTTCTGGTATTCCTTCACCTGTGATAGCTGTAGTTTTTACCACTGGCGGTTCCCATTCTCTCTTTTTCTGATTCATCTCTAACATTGCTTCTACGTCAATGACAGCTCTGTCTGCATTTTCTCGATCAGCCTTATTTATTACGAAGATGTCGCCAATCTCCATGATGCCTGCTTTGATTGCTTGGATGTCGTCGCCAAATCCGGGCGCCAACACAACCACAACGGTATGAGCAACCTTTATGATGTCAACCTCAGTTTGTCCCGCCCCAACAGTCTCAACTATGAGTACATCTTTATCAGATGCATCTAAGACCTTAACAGCGTCTTTGGTGGCTTTGGCTAACCCACCTAAACTGCCTCTTGTCGCCATGCTTCTGATGAATACTCCTTCGTCAGTGCTGAGGTCTTGCATGCGTACTCGGTCTCCTAAGAAGGCTCCACCAGTGAATGGACTGGTTGGATCTACGGCAACAACTCCAACAGTTTTTCCATTTCGTCTTAGTTCTTTGATGAGTTTTTCTATGAGGGTGCTCTTTCCAGCGCCTGTTGATCCCGTTACACCTATTATGTGGGCTTTACCAGTGTGTGGGTACAGCAGAGATATGACTTTTTGTGCTTCGGGCAGGTTGTTTTCGATTAGGGTTATTGTTTTGGCTATGGATCGACGGTCACCTTTTAAGACGCCGTTGACGAGTTGTCTAACTTGAATCAATGTGCTCCCTGTGCCACTTCGTCGAATACCCAGAGATGTTACCTTCTCTTTTGCACATTCTCTCTGACAAAATTAACCAATGTGTCCGTTGGTGTGCCAGGTCCAAACACTTCTGCTATTCCTATTTTCTTTAGGGGTGGGATGTCTTCTTTGGGTATGATTCCTCCAGCAAAAACTAAAACATCGTCCAGTTTCCTTTTCTTTACTAACATCATTATTTTTGGGAATAAGGCCATGTGGGCTCCTGATAATATGCTTAGGGCTATTACGTCGACGTCTTCTTGCAGTGATGTCTCCACTATTTGCTCAGGCGTTTGGCGTAGTCCTGTGTAGATCACTTCCATGCCTGCGTCTCTGAATGCTCGAGCGACTATTTTTGCTCCTCTGTCGTGGCTGTCTAGTCCTGGCTTTGCAACTAATACCCTAATCTTTTTTTCTGTTGCCAATGTAGTTTCCTCTATTATGGTTTCTAGATTACTATCATCTCTTTATATTCGCCATATACGTTGCGGAGTACATTGCATATTTCTCCAAGTGTGGCATAAGCTTTTACGGCTTCTATTATTGTGGGCATAAGGTTTTTGTCGTTGTCAGCGTCGTCATGCAGTTTATCTAGAACTGCTTGGACTTTTTTGTTGTTGCGCTCTCTTTTCATTTTCTGCAAGTTTGCCACTTGTTCCTTCTCTACTTTGGAGTGTACTCTTAGCAGTTCTACTGGTACCCAGTCTTTTTCCACTGTGTAGTCGTTTATGCCTACGATGATTCTCTCTTTTTTCTCTACCTCTTTCTGATATTTGTAGGCGCTGTCTGCAATTTCTTTCTGTAAGAACCCCTTTTCTATTGCTGGAATAATGCCGCCCATTGAGTCAATTTTATCTATGTAAGCCATTGCCTTTTCTTCCATCTCATTTGTTAGGGCTTCTATGCAGTATGAACCTGCTAGTGGGTCGACTGTGTTTGTTACGCCTGTTTCATGGGCGATGATCTGTTGTGTTCTAAGAGCCGCTCTGACTGCTTCTTCTGACGGCAATGCTAAAGCTTCATCAAAAGAGTTAGTATGTAATGATTGTGTGCCACCTAAAACTGCTGATAATGATTGGAATGCAACTCTTAAAAGATTATTAATTGGCTGCTGTGCAGTTAGGGTGCATCCTGATGTTTGAACGTGCATTCTCATCCACATTGACCGAGGGTTCTTTGCTTTGAAGCGTTCTTTCATGAATTTTGCCCATAATCGTCTTGCAGCTCTGAATTTAGCTATCTCTTCTAGAAAGTCGTTATGTGAAGCAAAGAAGAAGGATAATCGTGGTGCAAAGTCGTCCACTTTTAAGCCTCTTTCTATGGCTGCTTCTACGTAGGCGATTCCATCATACAGCGTGAATGCTAGTTCTTGTACCGCGTTTGAGCCTGCTTCTCGTATGTGGTATCCGCTTATGCTTATGGGGTTCCAACGTGGCAAATGTTTAGTGCAGTATTCTACGATGTCTGTGACAAGTTTAACAGAAGGTTTCGGTGGAAATATACATAGTTTCTGAGCGTAAAATTCTTTTAGAAGGTCGTTCTGGGTCGTGCCCCCCAATTTTTCTCTTGCTACACCTTGTTGGTCACCTATGGCTATGTACATGGCTAATAGCACAGCTGCTGGACCGTTTATTGTCATTGAAGTTGTGACCTTATCTAGTGGGATGCCGTTGAAGAGGGTTTCGAAATCTTTCAGTGATGATACTGCTACTCCGCATACGCCTACTTCCCCTGTGGCGATGGGGGAGTCTGAGTCGTAGCCCATTATGGTTGGATAGTCGAAGGCTATGCTTAAGCCTGTTTCTCCTTCTTCGAGGAGATATTTGAAGCGTTGATTTGTCTGTTTTGCTGTGCCGAAGCCGGAGAACATGCGCATGGTCCAGAATCTGCCACGGTACATAGTTGCATGTACGCCGCGTGTGAAGGGATATTCGCCTGGGAAGCCTAAGTCTTTCAGATAGTCAAGATTTTTCATATCTTCTGGAGTGTATAATCGTTTAATGGGGATTTCAGATGTGGTGTGAAAGTCGTTTTTTCTTTCTGGATGATTGTGAATCCATTTAGGGAGGGTTGATTTTTCCCATCTTATCTTTTCTTTTTGTATGTTAGTAAGCTTTTGTTTATCAAACATTGGAAGTTCTTCCTGCGCGGTTTAGTAACTTTACTCTTTAGCATCCTAAAAAAGTATTCTTCTATATGCTGTGAGTATTATTAAGTGGAGAAGAAAAATTCTGGATGTTTGTTGTTCGCGTGGTCGAAGGTAAGTTGCACATATGCTCCGCCTTTTGCTCTTGTAACGAAGATGTCCCAAGGAGCTCCAGTCCTTGAGTCTCTTATCTTGAAAATTGGGTTCATGGGATAGGCGATATATTTTCCATCTGGGGACCAGTCTCCAAAATAAACTGAACCATTTGGTGGTGGTGCTTGTGCAACGGCACGTAGAGGGAGTTTGTGACTGGATTTGGGTTTGAACTGAGTTACGCCGATTTGAATGTCGTTCGGGTTCCAGCAGATTAATTTGCCGTTCCATAAGAGGTCGGGTCTGCAGCCATCAACACCGCTTTCTTTGAGAGAACGGATTTGTCTATTGTGCAGGTCGATGGCGATGATGGCGTGATCAAACTCGGCGTATCTGTGGACGGTTGTGACAATCCAATCGCCTACTGGTGACCAGCAGGGAACATATGCGTGATAGAGCTTACCACCAGTTAACTCGTCGATTTTGCGTGTATGCATGTCATACACGAAGAGACCAGTGTTGTGGTAGTCCTTTGTTTTTTCTAGGCTGAGACGCTTTACGAAGGCGATTCGATCTCCTGTTGGGTTCCAGCATGGGTCGGTTGCGTTGGTCGCCACTAAGGTGCGTTTTTGCCCGTTTAGATTCATCCAGTACACGTCGAAGCGAGGGGCTGTCTGTCCATTAGGAAGCTTTTCGATATGCACAGCTGTGAAGCAAACTCGCTTGCCGTCTCTTGAGATGTGTGGGTAGATTTCGTCCTTAGAAGGCGTCTGGGTGATATTGACCGTGTTAGAGCCGTCGGCATCCATTATGTAGAGTTCACTGTTGCCGTCTCGCCTTGACTGATAGCATATCTTCAAGCCAGAACTTTTGAGCTCGGTTCGTAGCTTGGTTTGGGCTGGAGAGTCTTGAGTGGGGGAGTTGGTAGCGGTTGTGGGTTTGATGTTGGGATAGATTTGATTATCGGTGTCGAGGGTCTGCTCCTCTTCTTCTCCGTCTATCCATATGGTCTGAGAACTTTGGGTCTCCATAGTGTTTCCACGACCCCTGTAAAAGGCTATATATAAGTCAAATTATGGGCAATCGTCTACCTCATTCCAGTAACAATGTCGTTTGCCTCTGATTATCCATGCTTCAAGCCCTATTTCTTTGATAGCTTTCAAGTTCTTTATGCAAGAATCATAATGAAGCCCGCCATGGAGTGATTTGAGTTTCTCGCAAATCTCAAAATCATCGCATTCATAACAAGCATAAAGACCTCTATCTCTGCAGCATTTCCTGACCTTGCAGGATGTTTCGCTGTCTTCTCTTTCTCTGCAGATTGTAGGGCATTTTAGGTCAGTCATAAAACTGAGCATCTCACAAAATTTGTCATAGTCTTTAAGCTCCTCAGGGAACACATTTTTTGCGGTCTGATCAAACTTGTACTTCTCCAGCACCGTCATGAAGCTCGTTGCTGCATCGGCAATCACACCTGTATAACCTAAACAGTCGCCACAATAAAACCCACAATAAGCGAGTAAATCCTTTCTCTCTTTCATCTCCTAGCCTCCTTCTCTATTTTATTTAGTCACAGAATGTCTTTAAAAAGCCTATACTTGATCCTAAAAAAACTGTAATTTCTTCTTTGTGTCATCTAAAGTAGGGGAGTCTTCGGTGTTACCCTAAGTATGTTTCCTGTATGTGTTGTGTTATATGCTGTCCCCAAAAAATAGGGGAGTTGTGTTTTAGATGCTGTTCGTTGTTTAAGGCATTTGATATGAAGTCTTGCTTGCTCTATGTTTCCTCTTGTATATTATGACTGATACTGCAACAGCCACTGTTGGCGCTGTCAAGAGTATCCATGGCATCAACGAATTAAGCTTACTCACTGGAACACTGTTTATTAGAATCATTGTGCCGCCAACTGCTCTCTCTAGGTGGGAAAACTGGCACCTATAGTTGTTCCCCCAGTAATCCCAATAGTCCCAGTTGTTGCGCTCGGGCGATGGAACTGTGCCATCCTTGTTGATGTTAGTGATATGATAAGTATGCTGGTTCCAGGTTTCTCTGGTGAACCCCCAATAAGGATCGTTGTGGTAAACTCTGAGGCCAGTATATTCTGAGGGGTGAGTAGCATAGTTGTTGCAGCCTACCACGATTTCTGCACAACCATCCGAATCAACATCTGCGATGACTGGCATTTCACAGAGTGTGCCCGAAGGACGTCGATCGAAGTAGACTGGAAATCCCCTCCCTAAGTCCCATTTGAAAATTAACAAGCCCGTTTCGTCAGCGTATACGATCTCATCCCTTCCGTCTCTATCAAAGTCAAAGGCAGAAGCGCTGCAGATGCCTGAACTCCCGTCGAGTATGTTGAATGCCCATTTCACATCCGCCACCCACAGGGTGTTAGTTGGGTTCCTTGCTTCAAGGATCACATATCTGTTCCTTCCTGCAACACCAATCTCTGGTACGCCATCTCCATCCCAATCCATTATCGTAGGGGGTCCTCCAAGATCGTCGGTGATTGTGCTCCTGTCCCATGGCCAATCAGTAGACACGGAGACACCAGTCTGCCCATCTAAAAGATAGACCCATCCGTTGGTAACAACCACAACCTCTGGCACTCCATTCAAATCGAAATCCGCTATTCCGGGGAATCCATCAGGAAGATTTAGGTCCTGCCAACTGAAATTGGGGGGTCCACGAGGATCCCAGGCAGTGTTGCCTGTCACAACTTCTGGTTCAGTATCAAGGTCTACGTCAGCTACTACTGAGAGCGGACTAATAGCACTCCAACCGCCTGTGCCACCTGTAGTCGCTTGCCATCTGACCGTCCCGTCACTATTAAAAACTGTCCGACCCACAATGACCTCTGGGTCCCCCATCCCGTCCAAATTTGCAACGGCTGGTCCACCTTGTCCGCATTGATCGGCACCGGTTAATACAGCGCCTATCTGCGGCCAGCCTGGCTGGCGAAGAAATGGCGTTACGCCGTCCCAGCATATAACTCTCTGACGGTCGCCAGTTATAGCTATAATTTCTAGTTGAGGATCACCATCAATATTGGCCACAGCGATTTGAGCGAATGCATAAACTCTGTCCCTTGGAGCTGTGAAGCTGTTAATATGGGCAAGAGTTGCGCCGTCTATAATACGAACTATACCCTGTCCAGCAGCCCCACCTCTGATCCACGTAGTGAAGATTATCTCAGGTGTACTACCATCAGCGTCTAAATCTGCAACGACGGGAGTCATCATTATTTGGTTCGACAATGGTACTGGGGAAGTAGGCCAATCCCACCCCTGTCTGTCCGACCATCCCCACATTCCCGCTCTTGCTGGTGGTATTGTCGCTAGCGTTCCTAACACAATTGCTACTGTCATAATTGCTGTTGTTACCGCTTTCTTCATTCCATTACTCTCCTTTCAATTTGGGTATTTGTCTCATCGCACCCCTCACTCGGTGCTCCAAAGGAGGAAATCACAGAAAGCTCCAGTAATCTCTCTAAGAAAATGCATCTCATAATGTTCTTCTCCCTTCTCCTTCTCAGCACATCAATAACTCATCAACTACTATATTAGTTTTCAGAAACACTCTTCTATTACATCAAATTAAGGTATTTGAATTATTTATCACAAATGAATGTGAAGCAACAGTAAAATTATGCATACGTCATCCAACCTCGATGTACTGGAAGATGACAAAATGTATCAAAGTAAACATTTAACGAAAACTATCTAAGACCAATATTTCTTCCAAAACTCTACGAGTCCTTTTATGCCTTCATCCAAAGACAAACCGTCTCATCCAACAAAGGAACATTCTTGAAAACTCTGGTTTTCAACTGCCATCACATCTTTAAAATCCAACAGAACACTAGATGGTGTCTGTTCCAAAATCAGAAAGCCAAAAACACTGCTCCCTTCACCAATTGATGAAAAAACACAAAAAATTTTTTCCGTGTTTTCAAACAGAG
>CAZCYX010000028.1:0-17195 GCA_964503065.1 uncultured Candidatus Bathyarchaeia archaeon | reverse complement strand
ACTACATCGGACCACAAGGACAGGATCGAATAGTAGCCGGATCCACAAGCAACCCAACTTGGATAGTGAAGCTCACACCCATAACACCCTTCGACTCCTTCAGGTTTAAACTCAACAGTTCACCGCCATGCGAACAAGAGGGCTTCTATACGCTCAGCATATATGTAGACTTCTATGCTAACGCGATTCCATGGCACGATTTCTTCATTGTCGAACTGGCAGCTCACCTAGAGAAGGCAGAGATACCACCGCCAACGAACATGCGTAATTCACCGCCTACAGATTATATTTTGCCTTACGCTGAATTGAAGAGTGAACAAGTGGCGATAGGGGAAACGACAGGAATCGGAGAATCAGCTCATGAATATTGGTGGCGTGAACCTTGGGGTGTACCCGGAGAGAAGTATTATCCTTACGAAGATTATCGCGGTGGATATAACATCTTGGAGTATGAAGTTATTGGGCCTGAAGGCCCTCCGAGAGCATTGGTCAGCGCATCTTCGCTATGTTACAGACCTTCTTGGTACTCTCATGCTTCCTCCGTAACAGTAACACTTGAGGACATAGATCCTGGAAACTACAATGTTTCAATTTATCTTCTGGACTGGGATGCTCCCGGTCTAGGACAACGTAGGCAATTGAATGTCACTGTTACAAGCGGTGACGCATCGGATTGGCATGCATTGGGCAACATATTTCCAGAAAATTTCGCAGCTGGCAAGTATGTAATATTCGAAGTGGAAGTCACTTTAGATAGTATTATAGAGATTGAAGTTGAGACTCTTACCTTGAGGACTGCTGTTATATCAGGAATTTTTCTAGATACAATTCCTACTTCCGTAAGCGGGGTGAATTTCGTAGGGATTGATTCTGAAACTATGGGGAATTGGAGGCCATCTTATGGAAACCACCACTACTTGCTTGCCGGATTTAATGTTCCAGATAGCAATGTAATCCGCACGCCCATCGATAAGTCCTATGATGAGACTGACATCGCTTCGGAAAACTATGAAGTTTCTGTGGGTGTTAGCCAATTTGCAGCTGATGACTGTAGGACATACGGTGGATACCCCTATGTAGGGCGATATGCTGCCTATGCATGGACTCTTCCGCTTGATAGAACAGCTTCAGACCCTAGAGTTCTAATATACCCTGAAGATAAACTTTACTTGGGTTATCCGCCGACGCCGTTGAATGGAAGGATTTATGGAGTATGGGACTCTGGAGAACTCGGTTGGCCCCTCGATTATTTCATAATAAAATTGAAGATTCCAGAAGGTAAGTACGTATTGTCTATGTATGCAATGGATTTTGCCCGTATAGGACGTTCAGAAACAATAGAAATCTGGGATGAATCAATGTCCACTCTGTTGAACTGGCAGCACATATCAAGTGATGAAATCAACAACGGAATCTACGTTTATTGGGATGTAGAAGGACCAAAAACGATAAACATTAAAGTAATTGCTGATCCAGGCAACCTAAACAGTTTCATCAACGGCATCTTTCTTAATCACTTAGACTAACGCAGTAAAACCATAGGAGATCTGATAAACCAACATTCCCCTCAATAACATAAAATGTGCATAAAATGCAGGTGAGCTAAGTATCCAAGGTTTCGCTTATTCTTCTCGTCTATTTCCTCCTCTACCCTCTTGTTATGCCTATTCAGGATTTCTCTTCAGTTTTTGGAGATTCGCATCGGATTTCATGCAATCTAACCTGAGAGTTACTAGTTCCCATTTATTTTAGTCTCTATTCTTTGCCTCCCACTTATCCCAGAATAGACAACTCCTCTCATGGCAGGGTTGCTTCCATCTCTAAATATTGACTTTGTGACGAGTCCGTCCATGTAGCTCGGAACAGGTAGTCCAAGGGCGTGTAATAAGGTGGGTGCGATGTCCCATGTGTGAATGTTAAAATCGAGATTGTATCTTTTCCTTATGTTTGGTCCGTAGGCGATGAATATACCTTGCATTCGATGTTCTCCTGTACGTCGAATGCCGCTACTGGATTGTATGGGCTCCCCGAAAATTTTATCTCCTATAGTGGTGGACAGAAAATATCCCTCGTTAGGTATCGCTAATATGTCAGGGGCTCTTGATATGAGGGGCCCCCACAAAACCTCTTCTCGCTTGTGCACCCCGGCCATTACGTTTTTGTCACAGTCTCTGAGCGAGAGAAGCTTATGGATAATTAAGCTTCTAACTGCTTCATAGTTGTTGCAGAGACCCTGCTCTATGAATATGCCTGCAGACGAGGATAGTTTGGCTATGGGTCGACCAGATATGGATTTGGAGTTTTTTGGTGGTAGTGTTTGCTTTAAGCGCTTTGGCAAGAGTTTAGATGCTATGTTGTGGAGTTTCACGTGTTGTAGGAGATCTGTTAGGCTTTCGGAGTTTAACCCCACTTTGTTCATGGAACGCCTCAGCTTGCTGCTTCTGATCTTTATGAGTCCTTCTTCAGCCAGGATCGTGTTGACGTTGACGCTCTTGCAAACAGGTGCGAATCCGTGATCTGATACTACAATTATATCAGCGTCTTCTTTTGAGGCAAGGTTTACTAACTTTCCAATAATAGAATCGAGCCAGACATAATGTTTTCTTAGCAAGTGCTTATCGTGCCAGTAGAAATGTTGAAGCCTATCGGTGGAAGTGAAAGTTACGTTAAACGTGTTCCATTCATGGTTCTTCATCATGTACAGCGCTAGGTCAGCTGTTTTTCTGGCGAAACATTGAACGTAGTCATACGCTCTTTTTCTGTCATGTGCAATGAGCTTATCGTAATCAAGCGGTAGCTCTGGCATATATCCTCCTGAAGCCTTGTCTATTTCATCCCTGATCTCCAGTGGGTATGTGTAGGAATCTGAGTTAGGTGGTGTTAGAAAACCAGTAACCATGACACCGTTGATAGGCTCGGGGGGATAGGTTACAGGATCATTTAAGACTATTGATTTCAGCCCTGAGTCGCCTAGTAATCTCCAAAGTAGAGGCGCCTTTCGATAACTAGAAACTCCAGGCCTGGCATTGTCTCCGATTCGTATTAGGTTATCCGCTATACCGTGCTTACCTGGGTTTACTCCAGTGAAGATGCTGGTCCAGGATGGCAAAGTAAAAGGCGGAATGGTTGACATTAATATGCCTTGAGTGCCCTCATCTATGATTTCATTAAGATGGTTTAAGTGCCCATCCTTTAACCATGGATTGATTAGTCTCCAATCTGCGCCGTCCACTCCGATTATAACGATTTTTCCTATCTGTCTTTCTTTTATCTTCTTGTAAGAAATGGGACTCACTAGAGAGCTACTCCTTTCTCGCTACAAGGACATGCTCAAAATTCTCAGTTTCAAGGTTATCTCCACATAAAACATAATTGTACAACCCGATAAAACGAGACCGTTTGTGAAAAAGTGTTTCGAAATCTTTGAGGAGACTGAGCATTTCATGTTGAGTGATTGTATGTGGATGAGCGGAATCCCGTCTCAAAGTCTTATCCTTTTCTAAGAAAAGTTCCACAGTCAAAACCAGCTTTCCTCCCTTCTTTAAAACTCTATAGATTTCATTTAGCACCTTCTTAGGGTCTTCTGTATGATCGAGTACATTTGAGCAAATAACGGCATCGAAGAAATTGGCGGGAAAGGGGAGATTTTCCCCTTTGGCTTTCTTTAGATTAAATGCTTTGTCATATGTGAAAAGTTTTTGGTATTCATCTGCAAGTGGATCAACGCCCCATTTCTCCTTTGTGTCGACATGATTTAAGAGACTGCTGATACCACAACCAACATCCAGAACTTTGGAATTTCGGAAATCTACAAGTTTTTCTATATCCGTCAAAAATCGATATGTACGCCAATACTCCAAAACCTCGTTCATACTCTTCGCGTATAGCTTTACCCATTTACGCTGAAAACTTAATTCTGACCGGTACTTACGCCATTCTTTGAACTTGTTCAAGATGAAACTCATTAGATATCACCTGAAAAAGCAAGAGAATTCATTTGCAAATCTTGCTCCGTATGCACGCGCACATCTAGTTATTATCTTTAAACTTTCTGGATGAGATTCGAAAATCCAGTAACCTGTAATGAAAATGATAGCTGCAAATGCGAACCATGGTATGGAGGTTTTTAAACTTTCCAGTTCATCCCAGAGAAGAATGGGGGGTTCTAGCTGAACTGAACCTCGCCAAGAAAGATCCTTTGCAATGGTATAAGCATCGGAGGCTAAAATGGTCAAGCTTATGTCACCATTTAATTGGAGCTTATGTCCGCTTGTTCTGAGTTGTTCATAGATTTTGTGAAGCCCGTATGCTTCCTGAAAGGTAGTGTTGCCTGTGATAGATAGAGTTGGTGTCCGAGCGTATATCGAAATCGATTTTTCAGTGCTGAATTTTAGCGTCGATAAACCCTTTAGCCCTAGTACTTCGCCATTTTCCAGATTAGCTTCCACTTCGATTTCTTGGCCATTTAACTCGAAAGTTGAGTTACCGAGTGTTAGCTGAGTGTAAAACCCTTTACCTTGACCGATTTGCCCATAGTTTGTCATAACCGTTACGTTGTCAACACCGCTAAGCAGGATTGAATGAACATTATATATTTCGGGTTTCCCTTCCAACTTTAACTGTGTGTTTTCCATTAATGGGAAGGTTACAGAACTGGCTCTTATGGTAATTGTTCCTTCAAAGGTTGCGTCTTTAAAGAGTAGGAGGTCTTGAAGCTTGAAGTCTGCCGTTGAGAATTTCTTCAATCCCAGTTCTACTAGGTTTAATATGGCTCCAAGAAGTGTGAGTGCCTCATCTTCAGAGTGTGCCCTTATATGGGAAATCAGGGGATAAATATTTACGTAGATTACCTCAACTCCCTCCATGTCTTTCCTGCCCACGAAAGGTATTTTTTCCTCCTGACCAGAGAACCAGCCTAGAACTTCCACTCCCTCTTTAGCCTCTATTGGCGCAAGGTAAAGGTCAAATGATAGTGATAAATTCTCTACTCCTTCAATTAGGTTGACTTTCACTTCATTTGGGAGAGTTTCATCATCTTCAACGGTTCCTTTTTCTATGGCTTCTCCGGAGAATAGTTCTCTACTTGTTGAACCATAACCTATGGAGTTGAATACTATGAGCGTTTTGTTGGAGCTGGTTTTTGATCCTTTTAAGAGTTGATCGACGACTACTGGCGTTGAGTCTGTCGGTATAATTATAATGTCTTTCTTTAACGCCGACATATCCGAGTCTAGCATCGTTGTGTATTCATAATTCCCTAATGATAGGCTTAAGAAGACTGGAAGTATGGTTTTTGCTTCCTCTTGATAGTCAAAGGGCATGAGGAGTGCTGTAGAGCTGTTCATCAGGGCGGGAGAGCCTTCAGGAATTTTGTATAGTTCTACCTTCTCGTTTTGGTAGATTGAGGGGAACATTGGTATAATTTCGTTTAGCAGGATTCCCGTAGGAAAACGCTTTGTTATCGCGTCTTTGTCCCTTTCATGGAGGTAAATATAGGGAGCTGTGAATTGTGGGTCGCCTCTGAAAAGCAGTAAAGGAATTTCTGGAGTGGTCGAAGACCATGCTGGAAGATGAAGTCGTTCGACTACGAATATGGGTCCACAGAACTCAACTTCGACCATCGATCTATCAGTAAATGTAAGCACAGGAGATCTTGGGTTATCGTATAACGCATTTGATAGAAAGTTGACGGAACTTAGTTCTTCGTCACCTAGGGCATATCTCTTAGAAGATTCAATAGTGTAGTCATAGGCCAGAAAAGTAGAGGTAGTTCCGACTATCACGATTAGGCTGGAGGTAAGAGTGATTATGAGCGCTCTTCTTACGGTTAAATGACGAAGAGACCGAATTTTAGTCATTAAGGGTTTTATCCCTAAAGCCGCCAATATTGAAGCTGAGGGTAAGAGAGAGGCTTGAATAAACCTAGCCTCGAAGAAACCGGTTGTGAAAAAGTATACATTCACATAAGATAGTAGCCTAGCAAACACAAGAGTGGAGAAGAACATAAGAGCAAATAGAACAGCAGTGTCGTTGCTATGTTTTCTTGCAACTAGTATTCCTATTAAACCTAAAAAACCAACTAACCCAAGTCGAACCGGATACAAAAACCAAGGAACAAAAAGCGTTTCATATACCATTGACATAGAGAAGGATGGATCAGCAAGCCAGAACATCGTACCTGCAACATAAACTACCATAATAGCATAAATGATGAATTTTGCGGGCTTCCTAAAAACATTTATCCCTTTCCAGTTAGATCGCAATGATATATAAGAGAAACTTAGAGGCAATATTAGCTCCAACATGGCGTAGTAAGGGATTGAAGCCATCGCATTTGTGTTATAGTATAAAGAAAAGGAAATTAGGACAGTGGCTAAAAGTCCCATAATACTTGACACAACAGCATCCTTTAAGCGCAGATCTAGGTAGGGAGCGAAAAAAGACAAGGCTGAAAGAACAGCTACTAGTAAGACAAGTTCGGAAATGTGGAAAAGAGCTAAAGACACTATAAGGATAGAATAAGTAAGTCTGAAGTAAGTTGCTGATATATTACGTCGCCTCAGGAGGTACAAAAGAACGAACAATAATGTGAAACCAAGGATCATACCGCGGAACCAAAACCAGACACGAGGAATTGATATATCAATGTACGAGGCATCATCGACTGATACCAGTAAGTCAAAAAAAGGTTTATTCACCTGTAAGGTTTCTTTGAGAAGCAAGAACCAACTGAAGCCGCCAAATATTGACCAAAAAAGGGTGGCGATTATCGGCAGACGCTGGTCAACTTTCTTAAGATAGATTGAAGCCATCGCATAAAATGCTAGAATCATAATGAAGCTGGATAAAGCAAGACTTGTTTGAAAGATTTCAAGCGTAGGCTTACCTAACGCAAAAAAAACTGCTTCGTAAAAATTGAACCATGGATAGGTAGAATAAAACAGTTCAGGAGTTCTCATGATTTGTTGAACTAACCCAAAATACCTAGCTATATCGAGACGTGGTACATAAGCCATCAACGGGTAAAAGCTAGCTATGAACACAAGGAAGATTGCACTGATTATAAGCAAGAAAGATGTGTTGATGATATCAAAAACGATTTTTCTTCTATGAATCTTAAAGCAATGTGATCTTGAAGTAAGCAATAGCAAGAGCAATGACAAGAGAAGGTAAGTTAGCGCAAAAACTAACTCTCTGAATCCCTCCCCTACATGGAGGAAGACTATTGTTCCTATAATCGCAGTGATAGGTAGGCTTAAAGCATAAGAGAGAAGCACCGTCTCAACATGTGACTTAGGATTAATTGAAGTCAGGCGTAATATGATATAACCAGGCAAAAGAGAACTGACAAATAAACTTAGGCCCGCTGTTATGGGCGAATGCAACTGTAGAGCCACGCTTATCAACAGAAGCGTTGAAGTTGTCAAAAGTGTCATTAATATACTTCCATTTGGTGTGCTAACGTGTATGCTTAATTTGGCTGAAAGGTTCAGCATCGTTGCCATGAATGCTATGATAACTGAAAACTGTAACACCGCCAAGACAGAGCTAGATGGTATTCTCAATAAACGGAAAATCACTGTGGTAGTCGAGCATGCTGTGAGCAAAATTAATGAAATCTTCAAGATTTTTCGTCTAAATGAAAGCATTTCTTTCAAGCACATTTTTTATTCCGCAAGGTTGTTAGGTACATACATTCGATTATAACTTAAGTCTGTTTTTCTTATTGACTCAAATGCTAGAAGGTAATGAAGCCAAGCCAAAAATAGTCCTCGAAACCTATGCTAGCAACGAAGCGCGCATGTGCCAAAAATTCGTCTTTTCTTTAAACATACTCTAACCTCAAACCGAGGCCATTTCATACAGCTCGATTATTTTTGGGGCCAAGTGAGTGATATCAAATCTATGTGACCATTTTAGATTAAAAGCCTTCATTCTAGACCTGAGAGTTTCATTGTTTAGTATAGTAGATATTTTTGTGGCAAGACTAGCTGGGGAGTTCGGGTTGACTATGTAACCCCCTTTTCCATTGACAATGAGTTCTGGAATTCCCCCTAATTTGATCCCCACGACTGGAAGCCCAAGCGCCATTGCTTCAAGTATAGTCGTTGGGCAAGCATCTGGATATCTTGCTGGGTGGACGAAAACATCACTTTGTTCCATCGTAGCAAGTTGAATTTTTCTAGGAATAAACCCGGTGAATACAACATTTCCTATGCGTCTTGCCATGTTTTCCAGTTGCGTCCTTTGAGGGCCGTGCCCCCCAATCAACAGATAAACATTATTTCCCACCTTCTTACGAAGTCTTCTAAATGCCTCTATCAGTAGGTCAACACCCTTGCTAAATAATAGGCTACCAAAATATGTTATAACCTCAGCATCGGACGGCAGATTCAAGTGATTTCTGATATTAAAGTCTGCTGAGGATGTCAGCTCAGGCGTTATCTCTCCCTCAAAATCTATAAAATTGTAGATCGTAATTAGATTGTCCAATTTCAAGAATTTTTTGATGTACTTTCTTACGTATTCACTTACACATATAACCTTGTTGCCGCTGTTTAAGCTTTCTTCCATAAGTCTATAGTAGGAAAAATAGTAAGGTATCATAATTGGCAGTACAAATATTTGTCGAGAGTTCTGACTTATGTCACAGATTGCACAGTTTGCTATGGATCGTTTATCACATGGCTTTGACGATTGCAATACACAAGCAGGAAATATGCCGTGGACAGATGTGATAACTGGTGTTTTGCTTTTGGCGAGTCTCAAAAGTAGTTGATGTGTTCCATGGTAATGTATGATGTCGTAACAGTTTCCATGCTTATTAATATATTTTACAATGTTGTGACAAGCAAGAACTTTGTTTGCGGTGCTATAAAGAGGTAGACGTGTCTCCCTTGGTAGCACTCTGAATACCTCAATTTCACCTAGTTTCTTCAGATTGCGGTCTAGATGGAAATCCATATGAGGATTCTGCGACGGACTTGTAACAATGTGGACTTCATGGGATAGCTTACTCATGTAGCGCGCCAAAGTACATGTATGCCGCTCCACTCCACCTAGCGACGGTAGAAAACGATCCGTGAGTATTAGGATTTTCAATGTACGCGCTCATCCTGCAAAAATTTTCTGATTACGCACGCGCATATCGTTCACGATTATCACCTCAAAGGATCTCTTCGAAAATTTTGATGTATTTTTTGACTGTTTTTCTTATGTCATGCTCTTTTTCAGCGTATTTTCTAGCTTTTTCGCTCATAGTTTTTCTGAGTTCTTTATCTTTTAATAAAGTGACTACGTCTGAGACTAATTGCTCGAAGGTGCCTGAGCGGAACCCTATTTTATTATTTCGAATAATTTTATCAGGATCAACACTAAGACTGGCAACGGGTGTATAGTGTGCCCAAGCTTGGATAAACGTGTTTGGAAATCCTTCTATACGTGAAGTGTTAACAAAGATGGAAGCCCTTTTAAAGTATTCATTGATATTATGATAAGGAACGAAGCCATGAAATTTAACATTCGGTAACTCTTGGGCAGCTGCTGCAATTTCCTCATAAAGTTGAGGTTCTTCTTTAGTTTTACCCCCAACCATTTCAAAGTGGGTATATGGGATGGATTTCGCCAATTCTATAAATAAGCGCGGACGTTTAACACTTGAGATAGATCCCACCCACAGGACAATGGGAGGTCCCTGTTTTTCGCAATTGACTTTGGGAATAATCAAACCATTTTTAATTACAACACCTTCCAGTCCAAATCTTTCCTTCAATACTCTCCTTTGAAAATTGCTTTGCGGTACCACAATGGCAGCTCTTTTAATTTCAAGCATGACCATAATTTTGCTGTTGAAATTGTAGTTTCCTGAAAGAGGTTTGCTAAGAACTACCACATCCGAAGGAATACGGTAAACAAATTTCTTCCTATTTAAGCAACAGAACAGTGGAAGCACTCCTGTTGCTCCTGCTTCGTGAAAGTATACATCTGCGTTTGCTTTTTTTAATGAAGACCAAACAAACCTATATCTTAGCAAGGCATTTATTTCCCCAGCTTTCTCCCGCTCATAGGTTTTTATCACTTTGATTGCGCCTACATTTTCGATTTGTTTCTCTCCATGACGATAGGTAATGAAATAGACATCATATCCTTGAGCTGACAACTCTAGACCAAGATGGACTTGTTCGATCTCCGCTCCTCCAGCATACCCCAGATTCTTTCCTGTTAACATGGGATAAGAATTCAAAGAAAGAAAACATATCTTCATAGAATACATCAATCTTTAGGCAATCATTATTTTGCACACGTATCTTCCTTGGAAACTCCAACCAATTCCAAGCAAAATTTTCAGCGGCTGAACCTTCTTGAGAGTTTGTTCATGCGCATGCGCTTATGTTTACGAACAGAGACTTCTTCTACACCACTTTTGGCGTTTCCTTCAACCACACGCTTTTACCAAGATTAGAATCTTCATAGAGAGTAAGTTGCCTTAGGAAGCCGTGCAATAACTATCTTCAGTACCTTATACAGTATTTGCAAGGAAAATCCGCTTTGTTACCGTCAAGTTTGCCCAGTAAAAACTTTCTTACATCTCTGTATCTATCATTATTCCATAATCTTATTATCGACTCTCTGCGAGTATCACCCATAAGATATTTGCCATAATCCGTACAACATAAAGAAACAGTTCCATCCCAATTAACTGTTAAGGATTGCCAAGGATCAAGACAAAAATATCTAGAGGTGAGTTCAAGTCTATCTAATTCGTCAAAACTCTGTTTTCCGTTTAATATAACCTCATAGAGTTCGTTGATTCTCTGCTTTCCAAATTGAGCATTGTGGCACAAATCAAGTTTATCTTGCTGAGCCCAATCCTTGACCAACCTACTCAAAGCGTAAGTGTCAGTCAAGTAAAACCTCAGGTTTAATGAAGCTGTGTATATAAGACTGTCAACCCCTAATTTTTTCGCAAACTCCTGCATTTTTTCTATTTCATACTCATTCTTCTTAGTAATGGCGAATGCTAAATCAATGATTGGCTTTTTTCTTTTGAATTGCTTTTTTAGACTAATTAGAGTTCTTATTTTCTCAATCGTTGCTTCAAAGTTTTTGTTTGGTTGATAAGTCTCGTAAGTTACTTGCGACACTCCATGTAAAGATATTATTAAAAAGGACAACCCACAATCCAACAGTTTTCTTAAATCATCTTTGCTTTTGAATGAATGTAGGTTAGTTGAGGCATGAGTCATTATTTTTTTCTCTTCGGCGTATTTTATCATGTTAAAAATATTTGGGTTTAAGAAAGGTTCTCCCCAATCAGCAAAGTCAATTGTAATCAAATATTCTCTTGTCTCGTCTATTACTTCCCGAAACTTTTTTGGATCCAGAAAACCTTTTTGCGGACCCTTTATTCCCAGACCAACGGGGCATAATCTACAATTACTATCACAATATGCAGAAGCTTGAAAAGTAATCCCAGGAGGAAATGAGGATGTAATAACTTTGCGGTCTCTCAAGTCAATTCTATATTTTAGATAGTTTATAGCCTTCCTGTACGTTAGACAGTTTACTATGCGTGGTAAGGTCCTTATTACTTTCCAGTATCTCATATTTCTTTTCTCTGAGAGCTAAAAGAGGCGAGCCGTAGACGTTCAGAAAAGAGTACTAAGCAAAGATTAGAACCCTCATATGTTACCTGCTCTCATAAGGGAGAGTTCGTAGCATCTAGTTAAATCGTGAACTATTTTGGCGAGATCGAATTTTTCTTCTACTAACATCCTTGAATTTTTACCCATTTCCTTTGCCTTGTCCGAGTCGTTTATCAAATTAATTATTGCTTTGGCCAATGATATGGGTTCTTTTGGGGGAATTAGGTGTCCGTTAACTCCATCTATGACAGCCTCCGAGACCCCACCAACATTTGTTGCCACAATAGGCTTTCCAGCTGCCATTGCCTCTAAAATCGCGAAAGGAAACAATTCTGCGAGGGAAGGAAACGCATATATGTCTATTCTCTTTAAAAGTTGATACAGAGATCTATATCCAACTTTTCCTGTAAAAAGCACTTTTCTTTTGATATCTAAGTTTTCGGATAAAATTTTTAACTTGTCTCTTAATGGTCCATTACTTGTAATTATGAGGCGAATATTAGGAAATTCTTTTGAAACTTCAGAAATAGCCTCAATCAGGTACTTGTGACCTTTTCGTGGAACCATATTCGCAAAATAGCCTACCACAATGCTTGAAGAAGATCTGAAATCGGCTGGTAATAAAGAAAGGTATTCATTGCTACGCATGATTTCATCAAATAACTCTAAGTCAATTCCATTATGAACTGTGACAACTTTATCTGGACACAGACCGAAGTTTACCAATCTGTTCGCGAATGATTTAGCAACAGGCATGGCGAGGTGAGCACATATGTTCAACAAAAAACTCTCAACTAGGAGTGTTGCATTTTCATATAGTGTGCCATGTGAAGTGGTGTGTATGCTTACAACGACTCTTATTTTTTTCTTGCAACGGAAAATTTTAGATGCAAGGAAGGCAACGAGTGAGTGACGTATTCCTTGAGCATGTATCACATCCACATCATGGTAATCAATGATTTTTTCCATGGTTCCTGCCGCCCTGATCGTGTTTTTAATAGAAAGATTGTCGAGGCCATGTAGTGTATGACAGTTTATTTGATTTCGTGCGAGTTCCCTAAATAGCCCTTTTTCCTCCTCCTTTGGCTCCGAAACCATAATAACGTTATGCCCAAATTTTCTAAGCGCAATTGCAAGATTAGTAAAATTGAAGGTTAAACCTCCATTCCTTGAGGAACCCATAAACAAAATGTTAAGTTTGTTCATAGTTTTCTGCACAATCAATCTCTCATAAGCTTCTCTCACTGAAGAGTTGGACTACTGTATCCAGAGGTATTTTCTTGGCGATTGTTTCCTTCATTCTAATCGTTTCCTTGGTTTCTTCAGGCGTCACTGAAACTGGCTGATCGTTCATGACGCATTAACAAACTTCTCAATGATAATGTCCCAACATATGCACGTTTGACTGTAATATTCAAAGAAGAAGCTATAGAAGTGAGCTTTAGGTTTTCCCGACTATAACGCGTCAAAAACATGGTTTGCAAGTCTGTGCACACAAAGCAGTCAACGAAGATTTAGATCCGGTAAGAGATCTAACATATCCCTTAGTCTCCAAAACCTCTATAGGAGGCTAAGGTCCGATTGTCATTTTGAAGGGTAGTTGCTTGTCTTCTCCTTGCCACTATGAATATTATCGATCTTGAGGAGGGACATAATTTCTTTAAGGGGTACGCGAATGCACGGCCAATGTTTTTCCAATGTCTGTACTTGATAAAGCCTTTGAGCACATGCTCTCTAACGGCTTTATCGACTCCATGTGTACGTTTCACAGTAAGTATGTCCCGATCCATAGAATAATGACTCTCGACTATTTCGAAATATGCTGATAACAAGTTGATGACTTCTTTGAGGGTATATTCTCGTGCATGCCCCCAAGGTATAACCTCTTTGCCTAGAAGAAAGAACAGTCTGTTTTCTAAGGCTGTTAAGTTTGGAGTGCTGATCAACAAATAGCCTTTATCCTTTAGAATTCTATACAATTCAAAGACTACGTGATCGACGCTGAAAGGATTAATATGTTCTACCATTTCTGTAAATATTACACAATCAAACTCCTGATCCTCAAAGGGTAGTTTTTCATTTTCAATGTTACATTTAAACAATCCGATGCCCCTTTTCTGTGTAATCTTGACCAATTCGGACGGTTCTATGTCCACACCGTAAACGTTGTACCTTAACGCATACGCAGCAATAGTAACATAACCAGGGAAACAGCCTAAATCCAACACCTTACGACCTCGTTTTACATATTTTGATAGCAATCTCAAGGTCTGAATAAATCGATTATAGTGTGCATTGAAATAGTTGACCATACCAGGCGTT
Source organism: uncultured Candidatus Bathyarchaeia archaeon (assembly GCA_964503065.1). Classification (GTDB taxonomy): domain Archaea; phylum Thermoproteota; class Bathyarchaeia; order Bathyarchaeales; family Bathyarchaeaceae; genus JAOUKN01. The sequence continues at coordinate 3,228 of CAZCYX010000028.1, read as the reverse complement.
GCTATTGGTTCGATTTCTCTAAGGGCGTCCCGAAGCGCGTCTTTGACTTCTGAAAGTTGTTGGCTCGTGCTTCAAACCTTTTGGAAGATTTTTTCTAGTTTTAGACCGACTTTCTGATTTGAAAAGTGCTCAACAATGGCTTTGCGTGCGTTGTCGCCCATTTCAATTCGTTTTGCATGGTCTTTGTATATCGACAAAATAGCTTTGCTTAAAGTCTCAAAATCACCAGTACTCACCGCTAACCCGGCGTTATACTTGCAGATAAAGTCATTCAATTCGCCCTCAGCACAACATATAGTTGGTTTGCCACACGCTAAATATTCGTAAATCTTGGACGGAATAGCGGTTTGCGATACTTTGACATTTTTCATAGGCAACACAAACAAATCCGCAAGATTCAAATGCTCTACAACTTCGTTAATGCTCTCAACTTTGCCGAGGATAACAACATTGGAAAGTCCAAACTCCTCCATCTTATTAACAATCGCTTGCTTACATTCCCCGTCGCCTCTAATGACAAAAACAATATCATCATGAGATTCCAAAATTTTTGCCGCCTCCAAAATAACATCAAAATCGTACGCAGGTCCTAGAACGCCCGAATACATCACAACAAATTTACCTTGAAGTCCTGCTTTCTTAAGAAGACCCACATTCTTAGGAAGCAATCTAAAAACTTCCGGATCAACCCCAAGTTCAACGACATGCACTTCATCTTCACACACTTTATACTCACGAAGAATCCCTCTTTTAATTGAATCATTAATCGGAGCAATCCGATCAGCCAACCGATACGACACATAACTCGTAGACCTAGCTATCTTTATTAACAAACCAGACCTCAAAAAACCCAAATCAACAGCAGAATTAGGCCACAAATCACCACAATCAAGAATCAAGCAGGCTCTCTTGACAACATGATAGAACAACCCTGGAACAAAAAACGTAGAACTAAACGGACTAACATAGAAAATGCCATCGACTTTTCTAACCCAAAAAACTGCAAACAAAGAAGACCACATAAAAGAGAAATAAATCCAAAATCTTTTAGCAATCCCCTTTGTTGGAAGCGATGGAACCCAGACGCGAAAAATCTCCAAACCCTTTAGATATTCTTTGACAATAGCTTTACCCTTATATCTGACAGGAATGTTACCATTTGGATAATGCGGAAAACCAGCAACCACCTTAACCTTATGTCCTAACCCTTTAAGGCCCAAAGCTGCATTCCAGGCTCTGTTGCTGGCTCCACCCATATCAGGAGGGAAATACAAACTAATAACAAGTATATTCATTAACCGCTATGCTTCCTAAGCCAGCCGCTTATACAAATCAAGCAATTTTTCAGCCGACTTGTAATAATTTAACTCATGCTTTACAAGATCTATTCCGCGTTGCCCACACTCATAAAGCAACCTCGGGTCTTCCAGAAGTTCTAAAATACCTTCGGCAAATGCTTCAGGATTATTGCTCGTCACTACCCCAACCATATTCTCCCTTATTATTTTTGTCCATGCGCCAACATCATTAGCAACTATAGGCAAACCCACCGAAAGATAATCATACAACTTCGCCGGATATGCCATCTTTCTAGCAATATGATTGGTAGACGAGATAACCCCAACATCGCACGATTTCAAAAACTCAAAAAAGTCGCTCCCACGATCAAACCATATAAACTGTGGAAAAACACCCAAACCATGCGCAAGCCTCCTTATTTTGTTCAACTTTGCCCCTTTACGAGTCAAATAAAATCTTGCTGAAGAGTAGCGTTTTAGGACAAAAGGCATTGCCTTGGCAAAAAGTTCAACGTTTTCCCAAGGATGCAAAGTCCCAGAATGGATAACCTTCGAAGGATTTTCAACAACTTTAGCATTTTCAACCCTTGGAAAAGCCGCATTGGGAATCAACACAACCTTATCATTGGAAGCGCCAAATGAGTTTTCAACATAATCCTCCATCTCCTCGCTGACAACCGTAACAGCATCAGCCGAGCAAGCTATTTCTTGTTCCAATTCAAAGAGCGTTCTGTAACAGGCATCATCATAGTTAATTAGATTGGAAGCAACCATTTCCTCAGCCCAAATCCCATGAAAATCTGCTACCACAGGTAAACGAAGCTTCTTACCTATCCTAATACATGCAACTGAAGCTAGTTGTTGCTCCGCTTGTAGAATATCTAAATCAAGTTTATTGACAACTTTATATATGCCTTCAAGAGAGAGCACATATCTAAGCAGTAACGACTTCCTGCAAAACACTCTTTTGAATAAAAAGGGATTAGTCATAAACCTCTTAGACAGTTCATACGTCAAATTGTGAATCTTCAACCTTGTAGATATAGATGATACTCTATGAACAGAAACATTATCCTGCCTACTAGAGGAACTGTTCTCCACAAAGGGCGTGATTACATGAACCTCAGCATCTAAGAAGCTAAGCCCTTCTAACAATCCGCATACTCTAATGTCAGTTCCTATACTTTGCCCAAATGGTTGTGAAAGGACAAAACCAACTTTCATTTCGTCAAAATCTTTTCCTTTACCTAGAGAGATAGTGAGCTCTCGGTAAATCCTATTATTGTCTATTGGTTTTCTGCATAAGCCTCGATATTGCGTAAAGCGTTATGGCAGTGAAAACCGCGAATAGACCGACCAATACGAAGGCCACTGAAGCCAACGCAATGTTAGTCACTATACGCCGCTCGATAGCATAGACCTGTAGCATCCAAACTCCAAACAATACCCCAACCAATAATGAAATTACACCTGGCACACCCAAAAACAGCAGAGGCCTCTTCTCCACAACCAACCTCATAATCGACATAACCACACTAACCCCATGCCCCAACGGACCACGACTAGAAGTCTCCAAACCCTCATACCTACAACCCACAGGAACCTCAACCACCCTTAAGCCCTGCTCCCTAGCCTTCAACAAAATCTCCACACTCACGCCCATGCCATCTTCAGCAAGCCTTAACCCTTCCAACGCCTTCCGACCATAAGCTCGAAAGCCATGCTGAGCATCACCCACCTCACTATTCACAGCCACACCAGCCAGCTTACTGATAGCCTTAATACCCAAACGCCTATACAACGGAGCATCTTCGAGTCGACGTTTCTGATCCAAGAATCGCGACCCAATAGCAATATCCATGTCATGTTTTAAAATGGGCTTCAGCAAAGCCGGAATCTCACCAGGATCATGTTGCCCATCAGCGTCCAG
>CAZCYX010000027.1:0-17322 GCA_964503065.1 uncultured Candidatus Bathyarchaeia archaeon | reverse complement strand
ATATGTGGTAATGCTGGTTTGGCGGGATGTATTGGGATGGATGAGAGGAGAATAGATTAATTTTGAGAGAGAAACAAACCTGTGAGAACATATAGTAATACTGGAAAACTTGATAATTTGTCACCAGTTCATTTGGGAACTATCATTTTCTAGCATTTTTTTATTATATTCTAATGATAAGTAAGGGCTTCACAACTACAAATCCAATCGCACTTACGCTCAATCTGTGACCTCGGGCTACTTAGCTTTAGCCTCATTTTCTAAACCCATTCTTAGAGTTTTCACCAATGGAGTTCCGACAAAAGTCGCAGCTAGGGTAATCAACCCTCTCTCAATAGGATACAAAAATGTAAGACCTTGCCATGTGGCCATCCAATTCACCTGCAAATGGATGACTTCGAATAAGATGTTTCCAACTACATGACCAAAAAGTGTCGCTGTCAAACATGTTGTAGCGATACCAAAAATTAGCTTCAAAGAACTTGAAGCTTCATTCATGGCGTTTATGGCTTTAGACTGTAGTGGAGAAGCCAAAACAATCAAGCCAATCAGGTCAAGCCAAATTACGGGAGGCCAAAGCCAAACAGGACCAATCACAGGAAAGAATGCATAAAGAAACAAAAAAGAAGCATAAGTGGCTACGCATACTTTTCGTCTCTTAATAGTCAACATGCCTGAACAGAAGGCTGCAGCCGCATGAGGCATAAAACTCAATGGTCCAAACACACCAGTTACCTGAAAAAATGCTCCGGCAATACCACCTATTGTTATCGCTAAAACTCCAAGATATGGGCCAAGAATTATACCGAACAGAGGTGCCATAACGACGGCAGCGTTAATCCACTTATCTTCTGTACCAACAACTGGAAATAAATTCCAAAAAGAAAAAACTACATACAAAGCGGCAAAACATGATGTTAGAGCAATATTTTTAGTTGATAAGTGAAAATTGGGCAAATTCATCCCATGTGTTCGTTTGCTTAATGAACGCTTTGCGACACATTATAGGGTTCCTTTAAAAAGGTCTTCTTCTTTCGAGATGTTTATATCTTCTGCAGAAAAGGTTCCGTTTAGTTCTGCTCGTTGGACATTTTTAACTATGGCGACTGGAATGCCCTCGTCACCTTGCCCAATCACCAGTTCTGCCGCACACGCAATCTCATCTGCAATAGCAACGTTCTTTACCCGTAACATGTAATTGAACAGGTCTCTTCGACCTCGATAGTCCTTGAAGGGATTGATGCCAGCTATTCCTATAGCAAATTCCACTTGTCCTCTCCGAAAAGGGCGACTGTACGTGTCACATATAATCACTGCCACCTTTTTTCCAGTCAATTTCATAATTTGTGACCTAATTTTTCCAGCTGATTGGTCAGGGTCTCCAGGTAAGAGTGCATAAGAATCGTCTCCAAGGACGTTTGATTTGTCAATTCCTGAATTTATGCAGATTAAACCTCGCTTATTTTCTACAATAAGTGTCTCTTGAGATGCTTTCACAATCCTCTTCGTTTCTTTCAGTGCCAACTCCACCAGTTTGGGGTCCCTCAAGGTAATTTTCGCCACTTCCTCTGCTCTTTCAGAAGGCTCTACACTTCTCAACTGTGTCACTCTTCCCTCCGCCTTTGAGACTACCTTCTGAGCAACAACTATAATGTCTCCACTGTTTATGAGCACATTTTCTTTCCTTGCAGTTTCAACAATCATTTTTGCTATGTTATCTCCAACCTTCACCAGTGGAAAACCTTCGAGACCCAAAATGCTGATTCTCTGCATGTTTTATGTCATCACCCCTTTATTTTGAAGTTCTTACATATATGTTCCAATACAAGAGCCACTTTTGTAGGCTTTTCTACCATTTAGTTAAGAATGCTTATTAAAGGAGCCTTAGATTTTTGAATTGCTATGGAAATTAAATTAGATCACTCGGTTATTCCCTTCAATTTGAGACATACATTAGAATGTGGTCAAACATTTCGATGGAGAAGGTTAGATGGTTGGTGGTATGGCGTTGTCAGAGGAAAGGTTATTAAGATTAGACAAGTTGGCGATAGATTAGGGTTTCAAAGCTTTCCAGAAAGAGTTAATGCAGACTTCATACAAAACTACTTCAGACTCGATGACAATCTACCTTTCATACTTTCCGAAATCAACAAAGACGAACATATCAGAAAAGCCATTCAACACTTTTACGGATTAAGAATAACCCGCCAAGAACCATGGGAATGCTTAATCTCTTACATCTGTGCAACCCACAAAAACATTCCAGCCATAAAAGAAATGATTCACAATCTTTGCAAAAAATTCGGGAGAAAAATAACCTTTGATGGATACAGTTTTTATACATTTCCAAAGCCAAGCGACTTGACAGAGGCTAACATTGAAGATATGAGAAAGTGTAAACTTGGATTCAGAACAAAACGAGTTTTAGAAACTTCAAAAATCATAAGCAGTGGAGAATTGGATTTAGAAGCCTTAAGGCAAGTAGACTATGAAAAGGCTAAACTTGAACTATTAAAGTTGCCAGGTGTTGGACATAAAGTTGCAGACTGCGTACTATTGTTTTCACTGGATAGGCTTCAAGCATTTCCAGTGGACGTTTGGATGAAGAAAATTATCCTGGAGTTCTATCCTAAATTCTTCAGTCAATCGTTTATAGAGAATGTCTCCGAAAAGGGTTCCATCACGGATCATGAGTATAAGAAGATCAGCAATTTTGGGAAAAAGTATTTCGGACCATATGTAGGATATGCCCAAGAATATCTATTTCACTGGAAACGTTTAGAGCAAGTAATATGAGAGAATATAGAAAGAAAAAATAGGTGCGCGTGTACACTTTTAGTAGCAACGCCTCAAAAGCAGGGTGAGCCAGATGTATGAGGAGCGTACATGCGCACCCTTAAACCGTAAAAGTTCAATGTCAGATTCCATGAGTCTTCCCTCTTAAGAACTAAGATAAATATAGGACGGACAGATATATAAAAGTATCTTAAGTATTACGATAGAATACGTTTTTAAACTTTAGATTGTAAATCTAGTCGCGCCAGAGCATACTCAGGACCCAGTTCTTCTTTGATATAAAATCCTTCCTTTAAATACAGTTCTATGGGTCCAGAAGGATTGTTGGATGAACCACTTCTCGCGAATGTTTCAATGGCTTTAAACCTTCTCTTCTTCAAGTCACTGATCACGAATTTAAGCAACTGTGTGCCGACCCCCTTCCCAAGCATGGATTCGTCAGAGATGTATAGACACGAAAGAAAGATTACTCCTTCGTCTGTTTTTCCGAGATGCTTGGACTCATAGTTTTTGGTTTGGGGAAGACGAGTAAAAGGGGCATATTGAGCATAACCAACAGGTTTGTCCTTATAATAAACAATCTCACCGCAATTTCCAAACTCTTTGAGAGTTTCAAGAAACCAATTCTTCTTCTTTTCTACGCATAACTGGAGTTTTTTGTTTTGTTCCATAACTCTTGTCTTCTCAAAATCTTCTGGGTACTCCCAGTATATGCAACTTCTACAACCTTCGGGAATGTCACTGAGATTTTCGGCTGTAATATCTCTTATTAGGACTTCCATGTAACATCACCGAGAGATTAGTTTATCCTGTATCTAATTTGAAGTGATTTTTATAATTACTTCTTGAACCATTGCTAAAAGGCAGAATTGATAGGGTTATACTTCAGTCTCATTTCATTTTATGAATCTGTTTGTCTTCATTAAGGTTGTTTTCAAAGAAAAGAGTGAAGTTAAGTTTTTGCAGATTTAGGTTTATCCTTTGACGACTGACAGGGGAACTAGTCTTACAACCTTTGTGGCGATTCCAACTCTGTCGCTTACTTCAACTACTTTTTCCACATCTTTGTATGCTGGATCAGCTTCTTCAGCTAAAACCACAGCACTTGCAGATCTTACGATAATTCCACGTTGTTCTAAGGCTTTTTTTATGTCTCCGCCCCAGAATCTTCTTTTAGCGGCTGATCTGCTCATCATGCGTCCTGCTCCGTGGGCTGTGGAACCAAAGGAAACATCCATAGCTTTTGATGTGCCTACCATCACCCATGAGCTCGTTCCCATGCTTCCAGGGATGAGTACTGGTTGACCAACCGCTCTATAATCTGAAGGAATTTCTTTGCGCTCTGGTCCAAAAGCTCGGGTTGCACCTTTTCTATGAACCCAAACCTTCGTTAATTTTTCACTTACTTTGTGTTCTTCTACTTTTGCTATGTTGTGGGCCACGTCGTATACTAGTTTAAGACCGAATTGATCTGCAGGTTTTTGGAGGTTTTGCTCAAAGCTTTGACGTATCCAGTGAGTAATTAACTGACGATTTGAAAAGGCATAGTTAACGGCGCATGCCATAGCTTGATAATAGTCTTGGGCTTCGTTACTTGTTCCAGGTGCACAAGCAAGTTCTCGATCTGGCAAAGTAATTTTATACTTATGGACTGCACGCTCCATGACACGCAGGTAGTCAGAGCATATCTGATGTCCAAATCCACGTGAACCACAATGAATCATAGTGGTAACTTGTCCTTCATAGTCAATGCCGAAGGCCTTCGCAACTTTTGTGTCATAGATTTTGTCAACCTTTTGGATTTCTAGGAAGTGGTTTCCTGAGCCTAATGTGCCACATTGGGAGAGTCCTCGGTTTTTTGCGGTAGTTGAAACTTTGTCTGGGTTGGCGGCTTCCATGCATCCATTTTCCTCACAGTGCTTGGCGTCTTCTGGCCAGCCTAGTCCCTGATCTATGACCCATTGTACGCCTTCGGCACTGAGGCGATCGAGCTCGTGGATTGTTAGGCGGAAGTCTTTGCGGCGGCTGCCGAGTCCGCAAGGGACGTTTTTGAATATGGTGTTAGCGAGTTCGGCTAAGTGGGGACGGATGTCCTTTTCTGAGAGGTTTGTGGATAGAAGGCGGACGCCGCAGTTTATGTCGTAGCCTACTCCTCCTGGGCTGATGACGCCTTCTTCGTAGTCTGTGGCTGCGACGCCGCCGATGGGGAATCCGTATCCTTCATGTCCGTCGGGTAAGGCGATGGAGTGTTTGTAGATTCCAGGTAAGTGGGCAACGTTGGCACATTGTTCGAGGGTTCGGTCTGTCTTCATCTTTTCGAGGAGATATTCATCAGCGAGAACTAGGCCTGGCACTCGCATGCCTTGTTTGTATTTTTGAGGGATTCGCCAGCTGTATTTGTCGATTTTTTCTAGTGGAACCTTTGATGGTGGTCCACGATATTCTCTTTCTTCACCCATCGTAATCACCGTTTACATAAGAGATTGAGGCGAAAACATATAAACAATTTTGGTGTTTACACCAATGTATTCATACTATGTTGGAGCTGAAGGACCAACGAATATTCAAATAGTCATCGCACGAGAACTGCTTGGACCAGAATATATGGCCTACAAATAGGGTTTCGTTAATAGTGTGGTGAACGATGGTTGCCTGATGAAAGAATATAAATGTTTTGGCAATTTAATGTAGTTGATGATTCGTGGAAGTAAGAGTGTGTAGATAGTTATGTGAGGTGATGTTGATGACCGCCAAGGTTGTTTATCTTGACGAGGGCGATCGGAAGATTATAATGGAGACTAGGAAGAAGCTTGAGGAGATGGCGAGGCTTATGGATGAGCTTCTGGAAACCGTTGATATTTTGAGTGATCCGGATATGATGGAAGCCATTCGCGAGGGCCTTGAGGATATAAAAGCTGGTAGGATAACAGAGTTACGTAGTGGTTTGATTGAGGCTTAAGCCGTATTCGTACAAGGAGGTAATCAAGGCTCTTGGTAAGCTCGGCTTCAGGGCTGTTAGGCAGAGGGGCAGCCATCTTGTGCTTAAAGGCTTCTTTAAGGATAGGAAAAGAACGGTTGTTGTTCCTAAACATAGGGAAATCGCAATTGGCACTCTTCGAGGCATCATGTTTCAAGCTGGGCTTACTGTAGAGGAGTTTCTCAAGCTGACTGAGGAAACCTAGGTTTTTAGTTCAACAACCATGGTTGCCACGGGCTCACCTTTGACAGCTCTTTCCTTCTCCCATGGTTCTGCGTTCTCAAACCAAAGCTCGAAGGCTTCCTGAAAATTCCTTAAAGCTTCGTCAACGCTTTTGCCTTGGCTGGCAACGCCTGTTACTGGGTCAATTGCAACATACCAGTCTCCGTCTTTGTGTATTACTACACCAACTCTCAATGTCACGACCTCTAGGATGTTGGGTGAAAGCGACTTATTAGCCTTTATCCTATACTTCATCGTTATAAGAGTAGTTCTGCAAGAGAATATAGAGATTTTTGGTGCCCTTGTGAGGGAGGTGAGGAAGACGACGAGGGCTGATGGGGTGCATTTGATGGCTGTTGGCTTTGAGTGGATTGTGCCAAAGGTAATAGAAAAATCTGGAAAAGCGTGATATTTTCGTAAACAACTATTAGGTGCCAAAAGAGATAGTTAGGATTGATAGCAAGAGGGACGATTCTATATGTCTTTGGAAGAAAATAAAGCTATTATTCACAGTTTGTATGAAGCCGATAACAAGAAAGATTTGAGCATACTGGACGAGTTGATATCCCCAGATTTCTTTGATCCTACATTTCAATTGCGGGGTCCAGAGAGTTACAAACAATTTGAGACTATGTTTTTCAAAGGTTTTCCCGATTGGCATGAGACTATTGAAGATATAGTCGCTGAAGGCGATAAGGTATGGGTTCGTTTCACAGGCAGTGGAACACACAAAGGCAAATGGCGGGGATTAGCTCCTACCGGTAAGAAGATAACATTTACAGGTGTTCAAATCTGGCGTATAGTTGATGGGAAGGTTGTGGAGAAAGATTCTATTATTGACTTATTGGATGCCCTAAAACAACTAGGTATTATCAAATTCACGGAAAAAGCAAAAGGAGTCTTACCATAAGATATTTTGTAACTACCCTGACTTACATTTCAGCAATCCGCATGTCTATCGAGTAAGTAGCAAAGCGTTGTTAGATATTAGTCCTTTTTCTCTGATTTCGGTAATCCTATCCATCTTGGAGTTCTACTCATATATTCTCGATATGCATCTCCATACGTCTCAATTAGAGAGGGCTCTTCGCCTTGTACTACTGCAATGTGAAGCGAGACGATATATGCCACTGCACATAGTACAAACACCCAAGAAAGACAGCTTATGCCTATGCCTAAATACTGTAAGAACCCTGAGAAATATTCGGGGTTTCTTGTAATGCGGTAGATACGTGTGGTTATGGGTTTATCAAGTGGAGCAGTAGCAGAATATAAGGAGACTCCAGATATGACGGGCATAATAATGCCCAGAATGCTGAAGGGTAGACCTAAATAGAACCAGACTGTGCCTAGCTTCAAGGGCAAGAAGAAAGAGTAGATTATTGTGAAAGGAAGGATTATGGCTTGAGAAATCACGAGTACTATTTTTACAGTTTTGCTCAGTTTACTCCACTTAAGCTCCTCCATTCTCTTTTTTTGTACCTCCTTGTTAATGAAAAGGGGAATCCACGGTAGAATAAAACCTAGAACCGTAATAATCCAAGCGTTCCATAAGCCTAACTCAAATTCTGGTATAAGTGACATGATTTCCTCTCATAATTATTATCAACTATCTAATACTTTGGTATGAGCAATTTGGAATTAATCCAAGTCTGTTCCACAAGTCATAAATGCTGAAGCAGAAGACATGCCTTTGTATTGTCATTTCAAAGGAGGTGATAGGTTGAAGTTTGGTGATATAATAACGGCTGTGGCTTCTTTGACTGTGGTTGCGATACTGATTTTTTTTGTATTCTTGGTGGTATTTGTTCCAGTGGACCCTTATTGGGGGGTTGATGTTGCCAATATTCTTTCGATTCTAGTGGCTTCGTTGATTGTCGGTTACGTGTTTGCCGCAAAGATTCAGGAGGGGTCGAGGATGGGTGCAATTGGCAGGATTGTTGTTCTGTTTTCGGTTGTGATAATGTTCGCCTTCCTGGCGTCAGTGGCTGTTAATCCGTACATGGGAGCAATGATGGAGGAAGGTCTAGAGAGCATGTTCTCAACGAGTGGGTGGACAACTACGGATTGGCTCGGTTATTCGCAACTTGTGCTGGTTATGATGACTGCGTTTAATGCTGTCTTTGCTTTGGTCTTTGGTTTCATCGGGCTCTATGTTGGTTCGAGGCTTAGGAAACCAAAAAAGAGCTGAGAAGAGCCAAAACGTAATCCTACTATTCACGATGGCAACACTGCTAGCAGTCATAGCCTACAGGAGAATGCGCGCGCGCTTTCCCTTTTTGGTGTTGTTTGTTCTACCTAATTCTTCTCTCCGAATTTGATGTTTTCAATATGTTCATCGAATTCCTTCATTTTGGCGTATCCTGATTCTGTAAATTCTACTAATTTACGCAAGACTGAAATCACTGTTCCTTGCATTTTGTTTACATCATTTTCCGTAATAATCTTGAGTGGCTTTTGACTCGAACTTCCATGAATGAATGCAGACCTTTTAGCATAAGCTTTCCTTACTTCTTCATACACCAATTTCCTATTCTTCGCTAGAAAAGCTGTCTTTTCAGCTAACTTCCAACCAAGATAGTCTCCACTATCCGTTGAGAGTAGACTCTCTAAGCATGTAACTAACAAGACGAATCTTACTTGCAAATTGGTTATCGATACTTGTATTCCAAAAATTTTCAGAGCAGTTCTAATTCTTTTTTCAATCTCAGATTTGGGTTTCGCTAAAATGGCTGTCAGTTTTGAAATTTCTTCATCGAACTTTGACTGATATTCGCAAATCCACAAACTAGGTATATAATAGTAGTCACCAGCGCCACCAGCAATCTCAGAGTCTTGGCTAACATAGAAACAATGATGGATAGGAAAGTAAACCCAATATAGAAAGCTAAGAATGTTTACAGAATCTTTGGCTGACTTGAAAGCTTTTTCTATAGCTTCTTCACCATTCCTTGCTCTAACCTTCAAATGAAGAAAAGTGGAAGTCTTCTTTCTGTCGATATATTCTTCTTCTGTTTTCGCCCATTCTGTATATATTGTAAAATAGTTTTTCCAAAAGAAGAGAAATTTCCTTTGGATTTCTTTGGGTAAATTATCAAATGTGAGTATAGTTGAGTATCCTAGCTTGACATTGTTGGTAGGTCCACGCAGATTGTAAATTGGGTAATAAAAGTGGTATCTATTGGTTTCGTTCTTTTGTGACATCAGAAGAGAATGTCTCCTAATCGTAATATTGTAGATAGAATTATCTTCTATCTGTCCTTATATTTGTGCTTCGTCATTATTTTAGTTGGAGAAAGGGATAACTTAACTCAGAATTCCGATGTCGGGAGACACCTCACTTCTCAGTGAAATAGTTCTTTCAGATTGTGTGTTCTATTGTTTTTGTTGCATCCTTAAAGTGTTCATGTTCTAGTTTTGTTTTTCCCCCATACTCCGCCAAGAGTCCAGCAGTAAGCAAAATATTAAAACAAAAACGTATATCCCCAACCTTAGAAGGAAATTCCGCCAACCAATCAACAAACTTCTCCTCAACCACGCTAGGCTGAAACGCCTTTTCAATACGCTCCATTAGAATCTTCTTGGCAACATCTTTGTTATATCCTTCAAACTCTATTGGCAAAGCCTGCAACGAACTCTTCGCCCGACCAGGCAAACCAGAAATATCCTCAAACTTATTACTAATCAGCACAAGCGTAACCTTCGGCTGACGATTCAAATAATAAACCAACGGTTCACGCTGCTTAAAAATCAGAGACTCAAACTCGTCAATGGCAATAATAATCGGCTTATCCGCCCTTACACGCTCAAACTCCTCCTTCAACCTAGAAAACTGCCAACCACTCGACGGCGCATCAACACCAACCGCCCGCACAATCTCCAACAAAGTAAAATAAGGACCCCTAGTCTTTCCAACATTCACATAAACAACCAAAACATCCAAAACATCCAAACCCTTCGCTTCAACAAAAGCCCGAACCCTATCAAGCACATACCTCACACAGAAAGTCTTCCCAGTCCCAGGCCTACCATAAACAAAAACATTCCTCCCAACGCCACATTTGAAAACATCCGCTAGACAAGCGGCTATAGCTCTTAACTCCGCCTCACGACCAACAGGCACACCACTAGGAGAAGGAGACAACGGCTGAAGCCACCCAACATCCCTAAAAACCCCGCCAGGCTTGCCAACACGAAACAGAGACTCAACAAACCCAACATCCACATCCGCCACCACACAAACACCATACATCACTCACAAACCACTCTTAAATAAACAAAAATGGCAAAAAAACACAATATTACCAAAATTCACCAATATCTCAGCCTAACAAGATCCCTCTAGACCTAGATATACCCGTCTCTGTCTCTCACACTGCACATCCATTCCAAACGCCAAACAATTAAGTAGCTTTGTCACTAGAAGCTCTTCTAAAGTATTCAATGAAACCTTGGATATTCTGCATCAGTACCCCCCTTCTAAATATCATATGGTTTTGTAGAAAGTCCGAGACCATGTTGATCTGAGGGTCCTTCAATAGAATTTTCTGGTAGATTCTTTTCGGGTCATCTTCAGTTCTCATCTCTTCGAAGATTATCTTCCCCCATAATTCAAGCCGATCTCTATAATTCTCAAGTCTTCTAACCGCATCATCTACATGACCAAAATGTGTATAATACAGATCTTTTGGCTTCATTTCAGCTAGTCGAGCAATTGAAGCTAAGGTAATTTCTAGATTAAAAGGTGCAGGAGTTGTTGGAACTACCACATCAAACCTATTTAAATATATTCCAGCAGCATCTCCAGTAAAAATCCCATTGCCCTTACTTTCATAGAAACTCAAATGATGTGAAGCGTGCCCCAGTGTTTCTAGAACCTTTAATTCAAAATTCTGACCCAAATCGATCTTCATTCCATCGGTTGCATTAATTACTCTCTCTTTTGGAACTGGCTCAATTTCTTTGTAAAGTTCAGCTATCTCTCGAAGAACCAGCTTTGTTTGTGTCCACAATCTTTCAGGATTTATAAGGTGCGGTGCTCCTCTCTCATGAACCAACAATTTTGCATTTGGCAAATAATGTAAAAGAGCCCCCGCACCACCAGCATGATCAATATGCACATGCGAAACAGCTACATAATCAACCTCATCTGTTTTTATGCCAATTTTCTCCAACCCACTCAGCAGATTTCCAATGGACACAGTTGGTCCAGTTTCAATGATCGCAACCTTGTCTCCTTGCAGCACATAAGAGGCAATAGTGTCCTCAATTCCCATAGGCTCTAAGTCTACTAGATATATGAAGTCGTTGACTTTTCTGATGTTCATTAATCTTCCCGTTTGGATATCAAGAAATCATGTATGGCATTTATAGTTAACGTTAGAGACTACTGAAGCTGTTTTCTTTTGCTCCAATTTTCGTGTATACGTAAAACACCTTGTGATATTGTTAGAAATTGACCCCCTTCCTTTCTGAGAAGTCATACCATCTCCAAATCTCTTTAATAGCTTTATCAGAATACCCTCTCCGCTTCAACAAGACTCTGAAAGAAGAAGGTGTTCTCATCCCAGATTCGTCACCAACTATATTAGAAACTCACAAACAAGAAACTTAAAAGTTCTGAATTCCACATTCTCTTTTTTTCGCGAAAGCAAAATCCTTGCAATTACTATGGAACACTAAGTGTACGTGCACGTCCATATATCAAATTCCGAAATATATCGCCTATTGAAGTAATCGATATATTAAGTCACACGATACAATATGTATGCAAGTAGAACATGACGACTGTTCAACAAAACTACAGAAAGAGGCGAAGTTGATGAAGCGTGAATTCACGACCAACTGGTACATATACAGAGTATGTTTGCCTTTAACCTCCACCACGCCTAAGGTGCAACGTCATACCGATGCAAAAGTGTCTGCTCAAAAAGAATCACCGTCATATAATCGTGGTTTCGAAAAGCTTCTGTTGGAAGCAGTAGATGAAGGACTGTCTTCATTAGGAGATTCGCCGAAGCAGATGATCTATTTCTATCTGGAAAAGACTTTCAAGATTAAGAAGATGGACATTCCCAGCAGAATCGACGAGTTCGCCGACGCTATTGAAAAAATCTTCGGGCATGGAGCCAAACATCTTGAGATTCAAATAATGAAGCGGCTTCATGAAAAAGTTGGACACAGCTTTGAATATTTTCCAGAGAAGGATGATCTACTATTCACTGAATATATAGAGGCATGTATGAGAGCAAATCTGTATAAGTAAATGTATTTCCTTTTCACTGGGAATAAAGGCATAGTTACGAACGCGCTTTGCTACTTAAAATAGAATCTTTCTTATAAAAGAAGAAAAGGGAGTTTTGCGATGGGGGTATCTCCATGTTATGCAAAGTTTAATTGAACCTGTTAAATACGCATAATAGTGAAAGAGATGTTGGTCAGGGTTGTTCGAAGATTAACGCTTGAGGAGATAAGTAAGCGTATTGAGAGCTTCGAGAAGAAATGGGGAATGATTTTTGATGAGTTTGAGGAGTTGTTCTTGAATAGGAGAGTTAACAGAGGTATGATTGACGTTTATTATGAGTGGGCAAGTCTTGTTCACGCCTATAGAGGCTACGTGGAAGGAGGCGAACTCGATTATAGCATAGAGGAATTACGTGATTTAACCTCAGAAGAATTAGCGCTTTTGACTCCAAAGCGACTGGAACTACTTTACAGTCTTGGCGGACAAAGAATAGAATCTATCAATGATTTAGCACGAAAAACCCGAAGAGATGTAAAGAACGTCTATCAAGACCTTCAGTTGCTTAGCAAGCTGGGATTTGTTAGCTTCAAAAAGATGGGCAAAAGAAACATAATTCCAGTAACGCTTATCGAAGAAATTACGCTTCTAATTCGATAAGGCATTGCTTAAATGTCAAGAATAAACTTTACCGTCACATCTTTTGGTTTTTTCAAAATCTCCATTTGATGGTAAGTCACCGCTTTTATTCCCACTTTCTGTGGGTGTTTGTTTGGGTTGAAGGGTTCCCCCCAGATTTTTGCTTTCAATTTTAAACCGTCGGAGCCCTTTTTTATATGGGGGATTTCAAAGCGGGAATATAGATTTTCGGTTATTTCGAATTTGATGATGAGTTCTTCTAACCAATTATAAAGAAGCGCTTGTTCATCGTGTCCTTCAACTTCTATCTTATCTTCAACTTTTGGCTCAACCATTTTGGTGTCAGTCATTGTCTCAAAGGTTGCCAAAGCAGCATTTTCAAAGGCCTCCTCTAAGGTTTTGCCATAAGCCACTACATATACATCAGCTGTATGCTCCAAAAATTCAAACCGCTTCTTTAAAGACAACGTTAGTCACACTGTTTGTTTAGATAGTTGATTTGCTAACTTATTGTTTTCTGCAACCTTTGGCTATGTAACCGTTAAGCTTTTTTGATAACAATGAACTGCTAGGTAATCAGCCAGTCTCATCAATGCGACATGTTAGTAACAACATTTTATTAGCTGTTTTATCTAGGTAAGATATTCAACATGGAATGCCAGACAGGTGGTTGAATGGAGCATTGGGATATAATCATAATAGGGGCTGGACCCGCCGGTCTCACAGCAGGTATATATGGCGCTCGTAGCGGTCTCAAAACTTTGGTCATTGAAGAGAAAACCCCAGGTGGCGCAGCTGCTGTAACTCCCCTCATAGAGAATTATCCAGGCTTCGGTGAAGGCATAAGTGGACAAGAATTATCCCTAAAAATGGCATCTCACTGCAGAAAAGTTGGTGCCAACATCAAGGAATTAGAGAAGGTTACAAGACTTAACCTCAAAAACAAAGAGAAACTCGTCGAAACGGACAGAGCAAAATACACAACGTCTGCAATAATTGTTGCCTCCGGTTGTGAGTACCGAAAGCTCGGAGTCCCAGGTGAAGAAGAATTTGCTGGAAGAGGAGTTAGCTATTGCGCAACATGCGATGGAGCTTTTTTCAAGGAGAGAAAAGTTCTAGTTATGGGGGGTGGAAATTCTGCTGTTGTTTCTGCTATATTCCTTGCAAACCTTGCATCCAACGTAAAGTTGGCTCATAGAAGGAACCAACTAAGGGCAGAAGAAGCACTGATAAAAGATTTGCATACACATAAAGTGGAAATTCTATGGAATACTGAACTTAAACAGATTAAAGGAGATGTCAAGGTAAAAAGCGCCGTTTTACTTAACAATAAAACTGGCAAAACCATGGAGATTGATGTTGATGGAGTGTTTGTCCAAGTTGGTGAGGTCCCAACCAGTCAAATCGCTAAAGAAGCAGGAGTCGATGTGGATAAAGGGGGCTACATCATCGTTGATGAACGCCAAAGAACAAACATTGAGGGGGTATATGCTGCAGGCGACGTAACCATAGCTCCTGTTAAACAAATCGGAACAGCCGTTGGACAAGCAATCATAGCCGCAGTAGAAGCCTTTGGATACATTAAAAGACCCTACTACTACAAGGGCTGAGCTGATGCAACTATTGCGTACTCTTTTTTGTGACAAAATCTAAACTATTTAGCCTCAAACAACACTTCCACATGGTTTATGCTTATAGTTACTCTGTAATAGCTTTCTAAACTGCTCTCTGTGTGTCTATATTGAAAAGTTCTATGTTTTGGCAGTTATTGTGATCAATAAACCTTTAACCTTGTATTCTTTGGTCTGATATGTTTGCGGAGTGTATCTTCCTCCTGCCTTTTTTATTTGAAGCGCAAGTTTGGTTTCCTTTTTATTGAGGTCTATAACTACTTGTGTCATGTGCTCTATTGCTGCAAGAAACTCCTTTGAATGGGCGTGTTTTTCTAATGTCCAGTAGGCTAGCGTTTTGTATGCATATAGAGCTGGACATACATGACCGAAAAATGTTTTTGTGTTTTCTCTTCCCCAGATGTGTTCCATTGCTGTAAGGCTGTTGAATACTAGTCTTGCTCTTTCGCTTATGAACTCCCTTTCGATTCTTCCAAAGAAGTGGTGAAATCTTTCTGGGTCTTTTGAACCTGGCACTTTCCTAATCCATTGAGGAGCCTTGTCGTAAAAGTCAGTGAAGATTAATTCGCCTAGTCCGACTGATTCTGAAAAGCAATCTAAAACTAGAAGTTTTTCTTCCCAACCCTTTGGTAATTCTTTTTACTAACGGTTCGAGCAGAATAAGTAAAGCTTGTGGTGGATATATAAAATCTAAAAAGATCACCTGATTGTTTTCTTCTATGCCTCGCTTCATAAAAGTAAGCAGAAATTCTTGGGCGAACGTTCCAGTTTCAATTTCCCACAAAACATTTTCTCCCAAGGCTAATCCTCCACCTAAAAGTTTGTCTAAATGTTTTACTCCAGTTGAATAATACATTGCTTTTCCATCCTTGGAGTAATTGTTTTTCTCTTTCCTTCTTTTAAAATGTTTAGTTGGATTCTATGTTCATTGATGTACATAATGAACATAAAGTTTCTATAGTTGAACATTAGATTTGTAAAGCTTCTCGAGGTGAAAAGAATGTTAAACCTATTAGAATTAACGGCTACAGAATTGGGAATGATTAAGCTAATGGCAGATTTTTTCGCTGACAAGCCAGAATTAACAGCAAAAATTGAAGACTTCACTTCAGCAAACTACGCACTTGCGATAACATTTTCAGAGAATTTCGGGGTTCCTGTTGAAGATGCAATCAAAATTATTGAAACCTTGGAGAGTAAGATTAACGAGGCAGAATATATTAAAATCGAAACTTTGAGCATTGCAGGAAAAGCTAAGGCACTTTCAAAAACTGAAATGAACATGTTAGAAGTACTCATTGACTATTTTTCCGAGTCACCAAAGATGGCTTCAGTAAGCATCCTAGCAGATAGAAAGGAGGCACTTATCGATGCCTTCAACTGGTTTTTCGGAGGTAGTATAGAGGAGGAAAGAGAGAACTTTGAGAATCTAATTGATAAAATTCAGAAAGCAGTATCTATTGAAATTGAAACACTGAAGCCGATTATGCTTACGCCGAACCCTTATGAAGTGGCTCTTGAACAGTTAGACATTGCTGCTGAAAAACTAGGGTTGGATCCAGCGATTCATGAGATGCTAAAGCGTCCATTGCGAGTTCTAATTGTGAATATTCCAGTTCTCATGGACAATGGGCATGTGAGGGTTTTCACTGGCTACAGAGTGCAGTACAACGATGCTCTAGGTCCAACTAAAGGTGGAATAAGGTATCATCCTGACGTGACATTAGATGAAGTTATCGCTTTAGCTGCTTGGATGACATTTAAGACAGCGGTGGTTGGGCTTCCATTGGGCGGAGCAAAAGGCGGCATAAGATGCAACCCAAAAGAAATGTCACTGAGTGAAATGGAAAGTCTAACAAGAGGATATACAAGAGCAATAGCTAGGTTTATAGGGTCAAACATAGATGTCCCAGCACCAGACGTTTATACCAATGACCAAGTTATGGCTTGGATAATGGACGAATACAACGAAATTACAGGAGAGTACGTTCCAGGGGTTGTTACTGGCAAGCCCATAGATATAGGAGGATCCCATGGCAGAAGTGAGGCGACATCCAGAGGTCTCATATATACCCTTGTTGAAGCGGCAAAGTATTTAGGGATCAAACTTAAGGGATCTAAGGTAGCAGTTCAAGGATACGGAAATGTGGGTTTCCCCACAGCAAAAATACTCCACAAGCTCGGTTGCAAAATCATTGCGATTTCTGATTCGAAAGGAGGGATATACAACCCTGAAGGCTTGGACCCATTAGAAGTTAAAGAACACAAAGATAAGATAGGTTCAGTAATCAGCTTTCCAGGAGCCAAAAACATCACAAACAAGGAGTTATTAGAGCTTGAATGCGAAATATTAGTCCCAGCAGCTCTTGAAAACCAGATAACTCATGAAAATGCACATAACATTAAGGCTAAAATCGTTGCGGAAGGCGCTAATGGACCAGCAACTCCAGAGGCAGACAAAATACTTTATGAAAGAGGAGTATTTGTAATCCCAGACATACTTGCAAACGCAGGCGGTGTTACTGTAAGTTACTTTGAACAAGTGCAAAACCAAATGAACTATTACTGGACCGAAGAAGAGGTTAACAGTAAACTTGAAACAGTTATGAGAAACAGTTTCAGAGAGGTTCTCTCAATCTCCAAAGAATATAAAGCTCCGATGCGAACAGCAGCTTACATTCTAGCGGTCAAAAAAATAGGCAGCGCGATAAAGACCCGCAAAAGAGCAATGATTTTACCTGCTCAAATATTGGCAAGGTAAAAGCCATACTTCGTCTTCCTCTTTTATAAAATTTTAATTCGAGCGCGATTATGGA
>CAZCYX010000026.1:0-17339 GCA_964503065.1 uncultured Candidatus Bathyarchaeia archaeon | reverse complement strand
GTTCAAGCAGCAGAAGTGCTAATGCCATTAATAGCCAATCTTCCTCTTGTAGTCATCTTTGCAGTTGGATTCGCGATAGGACTTAAGAAAGGTTAGAAGCCATAGCACTGAAGCATATAAGCGAAGGATTTCCGTGCTATAAAAATCAAAGACCTAAAAATGTACCATCATTCTCGTAGGCGTCAGTCCAAGGCGCTCTCCATCTTCTATGGGAATTCAGGTAGAATAACTGGTTCTTCTGCCTTCTCCGATAGGAAGTTGATGGCTTGAAGGAGGTTCTTTATGATGCTCAATAGCGATAATGTCAATAAAACACCTATGACAACTCTGAACTCAGCAGTCAATGAGACGACTACTCCAGCAGGTAAAGGAAGCTCTGAAGACGAAGAGATCAAGAAACTCATTATACCTCCATTAGTTATAAACACTAAAACAATCATAGAAGCCAACGCTCTTGCCATGCCGAAAACATACTGAAAGATTGTCCCTCGGAGAAGCTGAATGACAACCTCAAACCCCACAAAGATGAACAAGAAATAAGAGAAACCTATCTGCTCAGCAGGAAGGAATTCTTGAAACCTTCCACCTATGTCTGGGATGAATAATAAAATGAGCATCTCCCCGCCCATTATGAATCCCCATAAGGCAGCCCGCAGAACTCGTGGGAGGATAATTCTCAACCAGTCGTTCAAGGTTCTCTCTTTTTCCTCAGCCATAAGAGAACCTCCCTAACTTGAAGGTATAATCAACTATGGGAAGTTCGAAGAAGGCTTCTACATTGCCTTTCCCTGTATAGTTTAAAGGGTTCTCTACCTTAATCTCAATCGTGGACGCACCGCTGAGCCTAGAATGAGATGGAACGTCGACTATCCCTATTCCCGAGCCTATATATCCTCCAGCTTCATTATAGACTTCAAGATACAGGTTTCCAACTATATCGAAAAACGAATGATTCTCGAGTTCTAGAAAAACATCTAATACGAAATGCGTCCCGTCGAAACCAAGTGGTCTAACTTCCACCAAAGTAAGACCGTGGAGTGGGGCTCCCCAAGGTATGGACGTATTCATCACGGTTAGCTGGAAAGATAAGGCGTAAGCATATCTAAATCCTATGGAAAGGTCAACTTTGAACTCAGTGTCGTTAAATAAGAGGTAGGTCATGTTTGACAGGATGTCGACCAAACTTAAAGATAAGTTATGCAATCTTGATTCGGCTGACCCTTTCGCTATCTTCATTATAAAGGTGCTATTTGTTATGAGCGTTATTCCGTTTAAGTCCTTTAGCGCAGTCGTTGTGTTGAAGTCTGTTATATCGTAGTAGCCAGTGTTGTTGACCGTGATAGGTATGGACAAGACAAACGTGTCGTTTGAAGGGTGGCTTTGAAACTCACCAAATTTTATGCCTTGCTCCATCACAACTGTCTGGAACACAGAATAGACGGCTGTAGCTAGGAATGCAAATAATATAAGCATAGATATCGTTATGGTCCAGCCGAGAGCCCTTATACTCTGCCTCACTGGGATTTTTCCTCTCTTTCTCTTTTAGGATAATTGGTTATTCGAGTTTATTTCAAAGCCTTTCTTCATTTTGCGTTCTTGGATTCATCTGTCTTCTTTGTCTTTTTGGATTCATTTGCCACTTCAACTTTTGTCTCTTCCATTTTGAAGGTTAGAATCTGTACGCCTCGTCTTGTCAGTATCGAGCCAATCCACCCCATAATACCAAGATAGAGCGCCTTTATCGCGTACACGATCAATGGTGCTAAGGCTTCTCCGAAGAACCTCATTAGATCCTCAGATCCCCATTCTATTTCTAGGACACCCGTCATAAGCAGATAAGCATTGTAGACAGTGAATAGCAGTACGCCGACACCTACGAAGAGGATGATGAACCCTGAAACTTTGACGCTGCCAATTCGCAATTTCATGCAATGACACCGCCTATTGAGTCTACTTTAAACCTATATAAAATTCGTGTGCTAGGAATCGTGAAACAGAATCAGAATTTAAGATGACAGTTTCTGGAAATTTTTCATTCTAAGATTTTAGTTGTCTGATCTTCCATTTCGTTCCTTCTGGTGTGTCTTCAGTGACGAGTCCTATTTTCTTCAGTTTTTTCCTGATTTCATCGGCGGTTTTCCAGTCTCCTCGTTCACGAGCTGCTTCCCGCATCCCTAGAATTATGCCCATTAAGTCTTTTACAATTTTTTCATTTTCAAGTTTATACCTTTCGACTTGAACTCCAAGCACATCTTCAAGCAGATTTTTCATGATTCCGATGATTTTTCTTTTGGTTTTACCTTCTATTTCTGTGTGGATATCAATGAATCTGTTAATTTCTTTTATCAAGTTGAAGACTGTGGAGATAGCTAGAGAAGTGTTGAAATCATCGTCCATGGCCTCTTCAAATTTCTGCCTTGTTTCCTCCGTTTTCTTCAAGAGGCTTTTATCGTCAAGGCTTTTTTGTTGGCTTTCTTTCAGTGCCTCGAAATTCTCAAGGGAATTTATAAGTCTCTCAAGGTTTCGACTTGCTTGCCTCAAACCCTTATCGCTAAAGTCTATGGGACCACGATAATGAACTGAAGCCAGGAAGAATCTTACAACTTGTGGGCCATATTTCTCTATGGCGTTCCGAGCGGTGATAAAGTTTCCAAGAGATTTAGACATCTTTTCTCCATTTACTGTAAGCCATCCATTGTGTAACCAGTACTTCGCAAATATCTTTCCAGTGGCGCCTTCAGACTGGGCGATTTCATTTTCATGATGTGGAAAGATCAAATCTTCTCCTCCACCGTGAATGTCGAATGTTTCTCCAAGATATTTCATAGACATCGCTGAACATTCGATGTGCCAGCCAGGTCTTCCTTTGCCCCAGGGACTGATCCAAGAAGGTTCTTTTGGTTTAGTTTTTTTCCAGAGAACGAAGTCTGCTGGATTTCTTTTGTGGGGGTTAACTTCAATTCTTGCTCCTGCTTTTAATGCTTCTGCTTTATTTCCAGAAAGTTTGCCGTAATCTTCGAACTTTGAAACGTCATAATAGACTTCGCCTTCAACTACGTAGGCGAGTCCCTTGTTCACTAGAGTTTGAATCAAATTTATGATCTCTTCGATGTGTTGTGTTGCTCGGGGGTTGATGTCAGGCTTTTCTAAATTGAGTTTTGCAATGTCTTCGAAGTAAGCATCAGTGTGTTTTTCTCCGAGTTGTTGAAGACTTATTCCCGTTTGCTTCATTCGTTTGACAGTTTTGTCATCAACATCAGTTATGTTACTAACGTATGTTACCTTGTAGCCTTTGTATTCGAGATAGCGCCGAATAACATCGAAGGCGACAAAGGCTCTTGCATTGCCTATGTGTATGTCATCGTAAACAGTTGGACCACAAACATAGATTCTAACTTTGTTCTTTTCTAGTGGTACGAATTCTTCTTTCTGCCTTGTGAGAGTGTTGTAAACCTTTAAGGGCGTCATGATTAATCACCACATCTCCTGACATTTAAATGCATTACTAAAACTTTAATCGCTTTTAGATATTTTACGAATTCAGAAACAAAACTCAAAAACGCAGGTTCCTCTAGGACAATGGCACTATAGACAAACATAAACCCTCTGTAACATAAGTGCACCTTCCAAGGAATCAAAAGGAAATGAACAACTAATAAAGGTTTTTCTGTTGGAAGTTGTGATATTGTGCTTCCTTGTAATATTGATTCTTAAGGATAGTGCACCTTTTGCATTACGTGTAAAGATGTCTGATGGTGAATCTGAGAGTCCTCTCGATAAGTTGATTGCGATTGAGTGGGATATAATCCATGATTTGGAGAGGCAGCTTCATTCGGATGTCTCTCATGCGGACATTGTTAGGATTTCGAACTCTCTAGCCTATCATGTGAATACTCTCAACAAGCTTTTGGTTAGGAGAGATGAGGAACCAGATGTTGACAAGGAGCCTCTCGTGTCGGTTATTGCAAAGTTTCCAAGGAAGTTTAGGAAAGCGATTGTTGGGCGGATGAAGAAGTGGAGAAAGAGTCTTTCATAGAGCGTGTGGTTTCTGATCTTGTTTTTGCCGCTGAGGTTGCTGAGGTTTTGTGGAGTCGTCCCCGGGCTTTGGAGGAGCTTGTGAGGGAGCCTCGTGTTTTGAGGGCTTTGAGGGAGGATGCGGCTTTGTTCTCGGTTCTGTTGCTGCGGTTGCCTAGTGGCGTTTTCAGGCCTTTTCCTTTTCAGATTGATTTTCTTAGGGATAGGAGTAAGCGTGTTGTTGTTTGTTGTGGTAGGCAGGTTGGGAAGACTACGATGGCTGCTGCGAAGGCTGTTTGGTTTGCGGTTATGCATGTTGGGGTTACTGTGCTTATTGTGAGTAGGGCTATGCGTCAGTCTATGTGGTTGTTTAGGAAGGTGCGGGAGATGATTTTTGAGAGTTCTGTTTTGAGGAAGCTGGTTATGGGTAGAGGGGCGGGGACGACTATGACTCAGATTGAGTTTAAGGCGCCGTTGAGTAGTCGGATTGTTGCTTTGCCGCCTGGGGCTGAGGGTGACACTATAAGGGGTTTGACGGCGGACCTGTTGATCTTGGATGAGGCGAATTTTATCAAGCCTTCAATTATTACTAGTGTTTGTTTGCCCATGATTAGTGCCACTGATGGCTATTTGATTATGATTAGTACGCCTGAGTATGGGGAGCATCCTTTTATGGAGGCTTTTGAGCATGCTGAGGAGTGGGGTTACAGCAGGTATCATTTTCCGAGCAGTATCGCGCCTATTCCGAGTGAGGAGGCTAGAGAAAGGTTTCTGGAGGAGCAAAGGAAGACTATTCCAAGTGATGAGTTCATGAGGGAGTATATGGCGGTTCTGCCAGACGAAAGTGACCAGCTTATCAAATCAAGGTATATTCATACTTGTGTGGAAGATTACGACTTGATTGCTGAAGATGATCTTTTGGAGCGTCGTTTCAGTGCTGACTGGGCTGGCTATGATCCTGGTGGCAGGCAGAATCCTGCGGCTTTTGTGGCTTTGAAAAAAGAAGGTGAGGTTGTTAGGGTTGTTTTTATTCGGGAGAGGTTGGGTGAAGAATACGGTGCCTTCTCTGCCTTCGTTAAGTTTGCTCAGGATAGGTTGGGGTTGCAGAGAATTGCAGTTGATGAGACGGGTTTAGGGAAGCCGATAGTTGAGGATTTGATTAACATGGGTTTGCCGATTAAGCCTATCAACGTGACTAAGAAGGTTAAGGTTGACTTGTTTAGGTGGTTGACTGTCTGTTTTGAGCAAGGGAAGATTGTTATTCCTGATCATGGGAAGCTGCTTCTACAACTGAAGAGCATTAGAAGACGCTACGTTAAGGTGACTGACGACAGAACTGTGAGGACCAGGCTGGAAATTTCTCATCCACCAAACTTTCATGATGATATTGTTTATGCTTTAGCATTAGCATTGTATACAATGCAGAAAGAACCAAAAGGAACACTAATACCCATCCATAATGCACGAGCTTAAACAAATACGTCTTCAGATGCCTTTCCTCAATTTGCAGACAAATCTTAGAGATTTGAATAGCCTTTCTTTATCTACACGTTCATCAACAGTTTTCATAAGACCCTCGAATAGTTCCTTAGATTCTTCGCGAGTTTTAAGCCTCTCGAAGCATTCCTTTACCTGCATGCCTGTTCTTATGAAGTTTGCGAAACACTTAGGGGCTTCTTCATGAAGCCTCCTACCAATTTCTGCAACTTTCGATTGCCACTGTTCTCCTCTCCATTCTAACCCAGCGTGTAAGATGGCAATTAACGGTCTAAGGAACTGATGTCTAACAAAAGTTCCCTCTTCTTCGATGACTTTGTATGCAAGATAATTAAGGAGAGCCGAAGAATAATGCGCCCTGATTTCATGCTTCGTGGTTACATAAGAACAATCATCGTAGATTACTATGCCTTGCCTCATGCCAGATGAAAACGCTTCAATATCAGTAGGAGTGAGAACAAATGAAGAGAAAGTTCTTGAACGCCTGTAAATAACATAGTAGTTGCCTTGTTCAACCAATTTTAGTTTCTCTGGCTGTTTAAATTCTTCTATAAGTTGCTCAATTCCTCCCTTGTCTTCTTCGGAGACTCTTTCGAGAAGATGTGTTCTCAGAAATTCCCTCAAAGTTTCTTTCCCTTCGGATGACAGAAGAACATTCTGAACACGGTTAAGATAGAATGGGAGAACATCCCCTACGTATATAAGCTTCTTCCAGTAAGGATCAAGGAAAAATTTAGGAATCCTTATTTGTGCCTCAGTATTAGACAGATGGATAATGTATTGCCCAGCAGTCTTATCTTCTGCCATAACATCAAAAACTAATCCAGCGTATCTCTTAGCTCCCTTTTTCTTCACTCCTCCGAACAATCCCATTATGTAATCGCCCTTTGGAACAACCTGCTCAACACCGATCCTATCTGCAATCTCTTGGGAGGAAATCTCGGTGTATTCTGTAATCTTCTTGATGAAATTTTCATAATTTTCTCCCCCTTTTATGGCAATCTTCACATCAGAAAGACGCAACGCCTTCGAATATTTGCCTGTCCATTCAACGCTCATGGAGTAACATACAATTTTTCCATCTTCTTTTCTTAGAAAAACTGTGCACGGAAGCCTACCATGTTGGAATGCGTCAAATTCAACTTGCATTATTTCTCCATCGTAGTTCCTAGCTATATTATACGTGAGAATCTTCCCAAGTCCATAATGAGAACCCACTGTATAAACAGCTTCATCCGGCATTAAGAATGCAACTTCAGATTTTGCTATTCTGGTGCATGCATGCAAAAGCACAGATGATATGTCTGACCCAGCTAATATCTGACCGGTTTTCTCGTAGTCTTTTAGCAATTCCTTGGCTTTTTCCCTAATGAGTTCTCCATAAGAACCTTTAGGCTCTGTTAGCTGAGCCCATGGTGGATTAGTGATCACAGTGTCTACTTTCACTTTACGGATGATGTGGGGGGCAAACAGTGAAGTTATTGATACCGCCCATACACCGTTTCCGTACTTCTCAATAAGCTTGGAGATAGCGTCAATACTCTTGTCTTCAGCCAGCGTAGTAACAATAAGACCAGTCAAAGCCCCCTTCCACTTTTTCCCTTTCAAATTGCCTAGCCTTACCTCAAGGTCATGCCTATATTCATCGGCTTGGGCTGTCTCTCTAAAACAATCACGCAAGATCATTTCAATCCTCAATATCTCTGAAAAATCAATCTCGTTTGATGAATAAATAGGGGAATCCACATACTCAATCTTCTTTTCAATCTCTTTCAATTCATTAAGAAAGCTTGAAGATTGCCATTCGCCTTGTTTACGGAGTAGAAGGCCTGCAGAATCTGTATTGAACACAAGAGGAGTGACTATCTCTCTTCTTTCGGATTGGTAAGCTATCATAAGCTCTGCTCTTGCTATAGAAACTGCTAGCGGATTTATGTCAAACCCGATAACTTCCCTAATTGCATCATCTGGATCTTCTCCTTCCTGAACCTTTCTATAGAAAGCAGCCACGAGGAACGTGCCACTGCCACAGAATGGGTCGAGTACGGTTTTTCCCTTCAAGTCTCCAATGTCTTTGGATAATTTATTTACCATAAATTCAACAAGCCAGAGTGGAGTGTAATACTCACCAATTTTTCTTCTGGTCTTACGGTCAATAAGTATCTCATACAGTTCCCTAAAAACATCATCCTCTCCTCCGTTTTCCCAATCTAGAAGCATAGCTCTTGAGTATATGGACTCCGTAAGAGAATTTAGAAATTTCTTATCAGAGGGCTTGGATGTTCTTCCCAGTAATTGCCACCATTTAAGGTATGGAAGAACTATTTCAGCCTCTATATCAGCACCAGAGCAAGCACCCTCTGCTGTTGTTCTTTTCTGCGAAGAAATTGTGAGACATGAGGAAACTATCATCTGCATCAAAGTGTGTTTTATGAACAATGTTTCTACTTCCCGCTCTGACGCTTTCTCATAGAGCCTTTTCATTATATTTCGGTAAGCTTCAAAAAGAGCATCATCTCTGACTTCATAAGCTTCGAAAATCTGATGAAGTTCACTCTCTAAGAGTAAAATCGGTTTGAACATGTTTCTGACGTTCTCAGTGGATAAAGCAACCTTGACCTCTTTGATGAGAATCTGTTCTATGATGTATTCCAAGTCTGCTTTGTCGACTTGGACTAGGTTCCCTTGCTCTACTTCGTAAAATTTCCAAGTGCTATAGTTCGTGACAACAGCATACTCGGCATAAGGGCAATACAACACGTATTTTTGAAGTTGTTCAAATCCGCTTTCAAATTCAGAAGGTTTGACCTTGACTTCGATGAGTATTCTGCCACCAAAAACTTCTATGTCAGGTATTCCAACCCCTTTGATAATCTTCTCATTTTTTATTATTAAAGGAACATCCTCTTTACGATTGATAAGTTCCTTATACTCCTCTAACTGTTCCTGCAACTTCGAATATATCTCGGGCTTAGACATTCTGATTGTGTCGATTGTTTGAAAAATGGATTCTCTTAGTATCGAAATGACTTTATACCTAATATCTTCATGCGACGCTGACATAATTTGATCCACTTTACTTTGCTGCATCAAAATTTTATTAATGTTCCTACTCCTTCGGTTTATTTATTGATTACATACGTTTATGATTCTATCCGTCTATTTCTCCATTTTTGAGATGTATTTGTTGTTTTCTATGTAGAATTTCAAAGAAGTATACCGCTACTTCAGAAAACACTACTCAAAGAAACTAGCAGACACATTCAGAGTCTACATGTTCATCACATGCAAAACAATATTCTCCCACCAACTCAAAGAACACCTCACAAAATACACAAGCCTAATCAACAAAAAAGACCTAGAACAAGCAACCGCAGTAAGAGAACTCGGCATAAAATACTTAGTCTCCTACGACAAACACTTCAAAAACCTAGAAGAACACCGAACACCAAAACAATTCGCCCAACTCCTAGGACTACGAACCACTCCATCCAACTACGAAAATTCCCACTTCCTTCACTGCCATATTTGGCTCCTAATTGAACCATATACAAAACCTAGGCTAAACACTCTGCGTGTGTGAGAGCCACTAAACCCTCAGAACCCTTCGATTCGAATGATTCTTCTCTTCTCCAATCGCTTTATTGCGTCCAGAAACTCGCTCTTCTGTTTCCCACTAAGTTTCAAATGATGTAACATCTCTCTTATGGGAGTACTGGCGCGTCCACATCTTCGGAACCGACTTCTCAGATAGTTTACAACTAATCGCTCAACCCTCCCACACTTCCAAGTTGTATTATAAAGTAGAACAGCAATGGACCTGATCATTCTCTGGGCATCTTCTCTAGTCCGTCTAACCATATCCACATCCTCAAAGCATGCACCGAGTTTAGGCTAATTGCCATAATAAAAGTGTTCTGTTTTACGTTAAATGTTCCTTAGAAGCCCAACTTATATGACCAAACTGTTAAATATCATATCAAAGTGGATGCTGGTCCAAGTTGGAGGAAAACATTGCGAAGATTGTGGTAAACCCTAAAACAGAACAGATCGTGGACATAACATTCTATAAACGAAATTTCCGATTCCAATGTAAAAGATGCGCAACTTTTTGCTGCAAGTTAGGCGGTCCAAATCTCAATGAAAGGGATGTTCAACGAATAAAGGAGGCAGGCTATGCCACGGATAATTTTCTCGAACCGATTACAAAAAGGGGAAGTAACAATGTGTTGAAGATGGGGAGTAGACCTGGAACAAGAGAAGATGGTTCTTGTATTTTCCTCAGATTTAATGACAAATTGAAGGTTTACGAATGTTCAATCTATGATGTTAGACCAGTCTTGTGTAGGATTTATCCATTCGAGTTTGAGAGGATCGACTTTAACTCTTTTATGTTAAGATTTATTCCTTGCTGTAAGGGCTTAGATAGTCCAGATGGAGAATTGGTGGATGAAAGTTTTGTTAGCAATTATCTGCTTGACGTTATCTTCGAGATTCTATAATACATTAAGGTTAGTTCATTGGAAGCCTGATATGCACGCATAGAAAGTGGTATGTTTCCCAGAGTTCTTGACGGTTTATTTTCGGTATCTTACACCTTTGCGGTCAGCCATCTTCTGATATTTTGCGGATTCTCTATACCATCTGAACATTCGCTCGTTATATTTGCCCTTTGCTTTAAGAGATTTCACAATTCTCTCAAGTATCTCTATATGCGCAACAGACATGTGGCATCGCTGACAAAGAGGAATAGTTTCTCCTGTTCCATAGTCAATGTGATGGTCTATAATTTTGCCTTCATATCCGCATATTGCACACTTTCCCATTATTGGCATTTCAATCAACTCTCTGCCGGACATTGTTTATACGATGCACGTTCCGCTTTCTACGACATACTAAAAAAGAGGAAGAATACATTAGTTACGGGAGTTCTATTTCGTTGATTTCCGTCAAGTCTTCGAGGTTGTTCATTTTTATTTTCTTGTCTGAAATTGTGTAGAGCACATTGTCTATGTATAGAGACCTCTTCACTGAGTAAGAGGAGTAGAAGTAATAGCCGCTCTTCTTCAAGTCGCCGTCATCTTCGATATTGGTGATCCGCCCTTTGAACACAAATCCTTGGTCTAAGGTTATATTGAATACGTAGGCGCCTTGCCACACGTAATCCCCTTGCATATTAGGTGGGACACCATTAGGATATTTCTCCTCGTCAATCTCCGCAACTAAAACAGGTATTACAAGAAGATTCTTTGATTTGTCGAATAGAAACGCCTTGTGATCCCTTAAGACTGGTGAGTCTGTTCCTCTGTCACCTATCTCATACTTATCGATCTCTACTGGATTTTCCACGTCAGTGACGTCAAATAAGGATATTTTTACTCCTTGGTACCATGCGAAGTCGCCTTCTTCGGCTTCCACTGTCTCCTTGCCTATTCCAATGAGATGGTTTTCATCGTAAGGATGTAGGTAATCTGAGTAGCCAGTTATCTTCAGTTGACCAAGAACTGTGGGGTTGGTTGGGTCTTCCAAGTCTATTACGAATAAAGGATCAATCTTTTTGAAGGTTACTATGTAACATCTGTTGCCCATAAATCTGGCTGAGTAAATCTTTTCTCCAGGTGCAAGACTTTCTAGTCTCCCGACGATATTCAGGTCCATATCAAGAATGTATACGTGATTCTGAGATGTGGCTTCGATTAAACTCCTTGCAATATGTCCTGTGGTGGTTGCTATTCTGAAATACCCATTATACTCGTCCATAGAAAATTGATTGAGTGGATTACCTGGGACTTGTCCACTTGCTTGGTAATCTATTTGGCCGTTTTCTATGTAGATTCTGTGGATTTCTGTACCTTCAACTCCGGACATCCCTAGCATCTGGTCTAGAAGTGTTATGTGGTTTTGGCCTGGAAATGCTATGTAAATATTGTTGTAAGAGACGTACATGACGCGTGTTGCTCCAAATAGAAATGTTTCATCTATTGGTTCTTGGGTGTCATCTTGTATGTTTACGGCGATGACGGTTGTGAAGGTGTAATAATAGTCGGTGATGTTGGAGTAGTAGATTTCAGTTGCAGATATTTCTTTAACTTCGTTATTGGAGCAGATTTTGGGGAGGTCTACTTCGCCACCTTGTAAGTACGCTGGTCCATTTATTATTGCGTAGACGTAATTACCTATCATCCTGGAGTTGAAGTAAGAACCGTTTAAGTAGACATCTCTTTTCAAGTCAGGATTCTCTCGGTCTGAGATGTCATAGACTTTAATGAAAGTTTTGGTTCCATATGCGTATAGTTCCTCGAAGATAGCTAGTCTATCTCCGTTTATGAATGTTCCAGCAAGGGTTCCGTTTAGTTCTATTTGAGAGAGAATCTGGGCTTCTTCAGGAGGATATGCTTTTAGGATGATTATGGTTTTCTCGGAGATCATGTAGATGTATTCGCCGTCGGTTTTTATGATGTCTGCTTCGTCCACTCCTTCAACTTGAATGTTCGTTGTTGAGTATTCGGGAGCCGTGGAATCTGGGGCGGTGTAGGTTTGTTTAGATGTTCCACTTAGTCCCCAAGCTTGCAAAAGCTCCTCACGATAAGGATAGTATCGCGAACTTGCGTTTACAAAGGTTTTCAACTCTTCATACGAGGAAAATCTTCTCAGTTGAGCCTGTGCAAAGATTTGGGTCTTTTCCAAATAGACTGGAATTGCCATGGTGATTATTGAGAGCAGTAGAAAGAGAATTAGGATGACTTTTTTCATGTTTGCACCTCAAGTTCTGCTATATTAGCTATGATGCTGGTGGATTTAATACTACGTTTTAGAACATACTGTACTAAAATTAGAACACCCGAAATAGAACGCACACTAAAAAAGAAAGCCACACTCCTAAAAAAGTTGAAAATATTAAAAGCATCTCTATCTACCCAAGCTTATAGAAGGAAGAAAAATGAAAAAATCTACATTTATATCCACCGTAGCTGTCTTCGCAGCTTTTAACATAATTTGTGATTCTTTAATGGGCCCACCTTTACCCATGCCACCCTCTGTTTGGTATAGCTGGATTTTCATAGCTACCCCTATCACCGGGATTGTGCTCGGACCTTATGCAGGATTTTTATCCAGTCTCATAGGAGTCATGATTGGGCACTCTATATATTTTAGAGACGTATACGAATTCCTTTTCACCCTTGGGGCTCCCTTAGGAGCAATGGTTGCTGGTCTCCTTTTTAGAGGAAGATGGAAGCTGGTTTTGACTTATTATACTGTGCTGCTTGGAGTTTATTTCATTACACCCGTAGCTTGGCAGCTTCCCATTTGGGGAATGTGGGATGTCTATTTGGCATATGCTATTCTTCTAGTTGTTGTGATGATGATTCGGATGGGTTCATGGAATCCCAAGTCGAAAGGGCTACTATACGTAATTGCTCTATCTACCTTTATCGGATTAGAAGCTGACATACTATTCAGGATTTTCGTTTTCATACCTGGTCAAACTTACAGACTTTTCTATGAGTACAGCGTAGAAACATTACGTTTTATATGGATGGAAGGGGCTGCTGAGACTCCAGTAAAGGTCGCTTTATCCACCTTAGTAACAGCTATTGTTGGGCCTCCTGTAATCCGAGCTGTCAGAAAGACAAAACTCTTTTCAGAATCCATGTAAGGTTTCGAATAATTGCATATTATGTTTAATGGCTATCATTGATTAACTTGGCTGCAGTGATTTGCGGATCGATTCAGCGATAATTATTGCTTTTCTAAGTGAGGAATTTCTGTCTGCTGCCTCTGCAACTATTGAGCATATTGGTTCTCCCTTCTCAACAATGACTTTTGGTAGGGGTATATCTCTAACTTCCTCGAAAGTAGTTAGGTCTAGTACAATTGAACGTTGTGGGGCAAACAAGATCAGCCTAGTGCAGAAAACTGAAAGTTTCTTTATGATTGTCGGGAGGATTCCTTCAAAGCAAGCTTTCACATGCGCCTTTACGATGTTTATTCCTAGAACCTGTTCGACGCATTCTAGAGTTCCTTGAAACCGAGGGTTCACTTCGACAACGTAAGGTGTTCCTGCTTTGGATATCACGAAGTCTATACCGTTAGACCCAATGAGACCAAAATGCATGGCAATTCTTTCAACAATATCTTTGCATTTATCCGTGATCGCTCTGGTTGTCACTAGGGGAACGATGTTGCCGCAGTAGCCAAAAGGCTCTTTCTGGCTAACCTTGTCTAGTCCTAGAAGTTGTTCATTCAATGTTAGAGTAATCGCTTCGTTGGTAGATGAAATCAGAGACGCACTTGCAGGTATTCCAGAAATATGCTTTTGAATCAAAACTTTTTCATCGAAGAGGACGGCATCTTGGAATGCTTGCTCTAATTCTTTTTGATTCTGCGCTTTTCTTATACCTACACCTCCAAAGCCTCTTGAAGGTTTAACCAGAACCGGGTAACCGATGTCTTTGGATTTTTCTCTTGCTTCCTTGTAATTCTCGGCGATTGCTGTTTCAGGATGAGGTACACCTAGACATTTAAGCTCTTGGAAAAATCTCATTTTATCACGTACCTTTTTGATAGCGTTGGGATGGTTTCCAAATATGGGAATCAGGTCGTTGAGCTCAAATAAAACATCTAAGGAGTCGTCTAAGCCAGAAGACAATAATGTGGCATCTATCGTGTTCTTTCTTAGAAGTTCCCTTGCCAACTGGAGGAGGGCTTCTGGATTGAAATCGCTGCTCACTTGTCCACAAGTTTTTCCAGTCCTTTGTTTAATGATCGATCGATTTTTCCGACACACATGTTTAAGATCTTGATCTCCAAAGAAATCCACAGCATAAACTTGGTAGCCAGCCCTTCTCGCAGAGGCAGCTAATGAAACGATGTCTATACCTATCACCAAGAGATTCCGAATGTTAACTTCAGCCAACCAATAAACCCTCTTGAACAGTGACCTTCATAAATTCAACCTAAAATAATATACTTTGATAGTTTAAAATTCTGCATAAAAACTGGTATTGATAGTTAGTGTTGTTCTTTACCAAAAGGGTTTTAAAAGTTATCTGATAAATGGAGCAAATTGTTAGAGGAGAAAGATGTTTGGCTTCTAAAGTTTTAGGTATTACATATTTATTGATAACAATCAACCTTCTGGTCTACTTTTTAGTACTTCAAAGCCCTGATCCTGACTATTACATTGACCACTATGGGCTGATCCCTGCTTCAATCATGAAGGGAGAAAGTCTTTACACTTTGTTGACTTCAATGTTTTTGCATGGAGGCATCCTTCACCTAATCTTGAATATGCTTGTGTTCTTCTTCTTTGGCGACGACTGTGAACGAGCCATTGGCAGTCCTCGTTTTTTGGCCTTCTATCTAATTTCTGGAATTTCCGCTGGACTTTTCCACTCTTACCTTAATAGTGCGTCTCCTGTTCCGACTATTGGAGCTTCTGGGGCAATCTTTGGTGTTCTCGCGGCTTATGCTATTCTCTTTCCTTTTCGAAGAGTGATAGCTTTCTTTGGTTTTATTCCAATTCCCCTCCCTGCCATCATCTTTGTCTTTCTGTTGGTTTTTATGGAGACAACTTATGTCATTTCAGGAGGGTTGCCGTATGTTGCTCACACAGCTCATTTAGGAGGGTTCATTTCTGGGGTCTTCTTGGCATTGTTATTTGGACCTAAGAAAGATACAATGGAGGAATCATAAATGAAGACACTCGAGTCAAAACTTGGAAGAGTTATCTTCGCTAGATTGTTTGAGAACGAAGACTTGCTTGAAGCCATCTCTAATGCAGCAAAGCAGAAAGAAATCAAGGCTGGTTTCTTTATTCTCATTGGCACCCTGAAAAAAGCAAAACTGGGATTTTATCGACAAGGCAAATACGAACCCATACAAATCAGTGAAACTGTAGAAATCGTTTCTTGCATGGGAAACATTTCTCTTAAAGAAGACAAGGAACTTGTTGTTCACGCACACATCTCAGTTTCAAATGAAGAGGGCAAAGTCCTAGGTGGACACCTGCTACCAGGTTGTATAGTGGCTGTAACTGCAGAATTAGTTCTAGTGGAAACTGTAGATGTAAAGTTGCAGAGGAAGTTTGATGAAAAGACAAACCTTTTTCTGTGGGCTTTCAATGTAGACTCGAAAACCGCTTGATACGAACTAAAGACCTTGAATTAGCCAGTCTTTTACGTATTATTTTTCTAATTTCTTTTCGAGGCGAACTCCATGACCTCCTTTATAGTAGTAATCTGTTAATGGTGCCACTTCAGTATAGCCTTGCTTTCGATATAGTTCACGTGCTGCCACATTGTCAAGACGAACCTCTAAATAGCAAATTTTCACACCTTTTTTAGCAAGGATGCGCTCAAGTTCTTGGAGAAGCCTAAGTCCAACACCTCTCCTTCTATGCTTCACTGCAACATCCAATGTATATACGTGGCCAGCCTTTCTTTTATCAAGATTCTCAATTGAGCCAATGACAAAGCCTGCAACCTCTCCATTTATCCATGCAACCAAACTCACGGTGTGGGGACTTTCTAAGAGGCGAGTCATTTGCTTTTTGGTAAAAGCTTCTATGGTGAAGCATTCCCTCTCAATTTTATGGAGATTCTCCAAGTCACCGATGGTTGCAGGCTTCACTGTAACGGACAAGGAATCGCCGACTTCTCTATTTTTTGTAGGGATAATAAAGGATTTTGCCATTTGAATAATAACTTAAGCCATTTCAACAAGGTTAACAGTGATAGGTTTGATTCCTAATTTCTCATTGTAAAGCATTGCAATCCTCTTCGTAACGTCTTCTCTTCCAAAATAAAGGAGATGACTTTCACAGTCTTTCTTGCAGTCAGAGGCACCAAAATATGGGACTGGGATTTCTGCTCTTTCCTTTGTCTTAATGCAAAGATTCATTTTGCACTCTACTCTCTTATCAATCTTGGCAGCAACTAATCCAGTTAAGTGTACGTTTTTATGGTCTAGTAGAAAATCGATGTGCCAAAATTTCTGTTTCTTCTTGTTCAAGTGTCTGGAGACGCGATGTTTCAAACTGGAAGATCCTATGCCCAGTGCAGAGCCCGTGTATGTGTAGTATCCTCTCGGAAATCTTTGAATGCCTAGCTTTCCAACTTTTAAACGTGTTTCCTTCGACAGAAATAGGATCAGCGTATAGACTCCCTTTGCTGGAAGCGTCTCAATAGTTGACAATTCTCTTCTCCACAAGTGTTCTCAATCATGCAGTTTTAAACAGTCTCCAAAATTTTTGGAACATACCTTAAAATTTTTTTATGACTAGTTTATACTTGAATCAACTACTATGTCTTCTTTCATCAAAGGTTAGTACATCATATTTCTTTGTTGGAGAAGTTTCTGTTTGCTGAGAGTTACTTTTGTTTCATTTGATGCATAAGAGAGTGAAATTGTTGTTTCATTTGGTTGGCTTCTTGAATAGAATGACGCTCAGAGAAGAGAATTGTTATTAATGATACAGTTTCTCTCCTGTTATCTCCCAAATGTGTGCGTGTGTACTTGTGAAACATTGTTTCATAAACCTTAAGTACATCTTGTACGCATTGACGTTATGAAGGGCTAGTGTAACATGCTAGCTCTTTGTGAATGCCGAGATGACGGCTTAAAGAAAGAAAGGAGAAAGGAAAATGAATAAGAAAGCATTCTTTGCTACTACACTTGTTGCTTTAATGTTGTTATCGTTTGCTGCATTGATGCCAGTATTCAGTTGGAATTACCCTGACTGCACTGAAGACGATAGGTATGAACAATTCGGTCCAAGAGCAGACAAACTCTTGATAACACTGTATGCTAATGAGGACGCCGAGTTC
>CAZCYX010000025.1:0-17851 GCA_964503065.1 uncultured Candidatus Bathyarchaeia archaeon | reverse complement strand
CAGCCACTGGAGATAGAGACCATGATATATAACATATGGTGATAAAGAATAAGATTAACGCTCTGAAGAACTGTTTTATGTGTGCCTTTGGCATTATTTCATCACACACGATAGTTAAATCATGGTTTACCCAACGTTTGACTATCCTCTGTAAGTGTAAGTTTAAGCCTTCTGAATTGTAGATTTATATCAGTAATCAGTATCAGAATTTGAATAGGAGTCAAAATACTTACTTGAATTTCATATAACTTATACGAGCAAGATTTCAACTACATCTTTGGTGAATCGATATGAGTATTAAAGATGTTATGGTTGAAGAAGTAATAACAGTTGAGCCCAACACAAGGGTTAGAGACGCGGTGGAGCTGATGAACAAGAATGAAATCGGCTGTCTAGTTGTGACGAGAAATGGGAAGCCTGTTGGGATAGTAACTGAAAGAGATATTTTGAAGAAGATTGTTTGTCAATCTAAGAACCCTGAACAAGTAAAGGTTTCCGAAATTATGTCTGAACCTCTTGTAGTCGGTAAGGTTGATATGGACCTAGGGGATGTTGCCAGGCTGATGTTGAAACGCAATGTTAAGAAGCTTCCCATTGTGAACGGTGGGAATCTTGTTGGTTTGATAACTTTGACTGATATCGTTAGGGTTGATCATATTGAACATCTATTGATTAAAATAATTAAGCAACTTAGAAAGAATGGATGGAACCCTCCAAAACGGATGAACAAAATTGTTGGACTTTACATAACCTAGCTATAACTCAACCAGGAAGTAAGCGCCATGTCAATAGAAATTGAAGATATTATGGTTTACAAGGTAATAACCATAGAAGCTGATGCCACAGTGAGAGATGCTGCTAAACTTATGAACAAGCATGATATTGGTTGTTTAATCGTAGTAGAAAAGGGAAAACCCATTGGAATCGTAACTGAAAGAGACATGCTGAAAAGAGTCTTAGCCGAGTCTCAAGATCTTAAGAAGACAAATGTCCAAGAAGTCATGTCAAAACCACTCACTGTTGGAACGCCTGATATGGAAATTGAGAGTGCTGCTAAGATCATGTTTACGAAGAAAATCAAAAAGCTTCCAATAGTAAGGAATGAAAAGCTTATAGGGTTAGTTACCTTAACAGATCTCCTCCGCATCCAACCACAACTTATTAAGATGTACAAAATCTTTTCAGGCAACCTTGCTCCGAAAAGGATGAAGAAAGTATTCGATTATTACCTGTTGGTCCATCCTGAATCTGAGAGAGCCGCTTGGTTAAGCAAGGAAACAGAGATACCAGGAAAGAAGTAAAAACGTACACCGTGTACAAATTGGTAAACTTGATAGCAAGTGATAATTTTTTATCATAGCAGTGACACAGAACAGAGTCTAAAGCAGCGCCTGTTTCCAGATCAGAAAGCTAATACAAGCGCGTGCAGATGAGTTTTAGAGGTTGCAACATTCCTTTTACATGAGATGTTTTTCCTCATCCTCCAAAATTTCGAATACTCTGCGTCTGTATCCCATTTGAACGTTTTTTTCGCTCGCGCGCGCACCCTCTGATTTTTTAGTGTTTATCACCATTACATCGCAAGTCTACTATCTTCACTTCACTTCTGTTCTCCTCTACGAATGCCTCCACCTTTGACTCGTTTGGTGACGATTGAGCTCCCTCGCACTCGCATTTTAAAGATCCACAGGCCGCAGCATGGATGACTGCATCCTCAATGTTTTTTCCTTTAAGAAAAGCTACGACCAAACCAGCATCGAAGGCATCACCAGCACCTATTGTGTCCACTACATTCACTTCAAACGGCGAGATTGAGAAATCTCCGTCTGGAGAGCTAACGAAGATGTTCCTGCGGCCCCCCTTAACTACATAAGTCTTACTTTTTCCTATTCTTTTTTTTAGCTCATCCATGACACTTTTCATCCCTATGTTATCGCTTGCGCCTACGAGACTCCTAGCCTCTCTTTGGTTGACCAATAATATGTCAGTGTTTCTTAACACTGGTAACAAAATCTTGTATCCTAGATCAGATTTCTTTCGTCCAGGATCAAAAGAAACAGTTTTCCCAAAATCCTTTGCAATCTCTGACGATCTGATAAGTGCCTCCAAATTGAGACCTGTCATGTGGAGGTGTCTGGAAGTTCCAATATATTCTTGGCGGATGTCTTCAGGTGAGATGGGTTCGGACGCTCCTATCATTTGAACGAACTCTGGTGTGCCGTCTTTATCTACTGTAATAAGTGAGACTCCAGTTGGATTTCCGAAATCAACAAGCAAGTGGTCTACATTGATGTCACAGTTACGAAAGTTTTGGACAACGGACCATCCATACTCGTCAAATCCCACCTTTCCGATTATCCCACACTTCAGCCCAAGTTTAGACGCTGTGACCGCTGAGTTTGCAGCTGAACCGCCCATACCAGATTTCAAGCGACCATTGATCACAGCAAGTTTATCCGGAGAAGGGAAGATATCCACATAACACCGGATGTCATATAACACATGTCCTATGCACACGATGTCGAACTTCACTCTACATCAACCCCTAGAGAAACATATGCTCACGTACAGAAACTCATGTCTATATGCACAATAACATTTATGAAACGCAAATTTAGATTCTGATTTCAGTCGCACGCACACATTTTTCAAGTGTAATTGCGCGCGCATGCTAATTAAAATAATTACGCAACTTAGAAAGAATGGATGGAATCCTCCAAAGTGGATGAACAAAATTGTTGGACTTTACATAACTTAGCTATAACTAAACTTTGAAGCGCGCACTAAACATTGATTCTAATTGATTTTACTTCATAATTTTGATTCTATATTCACGCTACACAAAAGTTTTGTAGCTTGCGCAAAAGCTGTAAATACCGATTGCTAGCAGCAGGGCACTGGAAAATATGCTTGTCACAAATACGGATTTAATATTACCAGCTATGCAGAAGGCGTATGCTGTCGGAGCCTTCAACATCAGCAATCTAGAAAGCTTGTCAGCTGTTGTCGAAGCTGCCATCGAAGAAAAATCGCCTGCAATAGTTGCTGTTACACCGAGTTCCATTAAGTACGCTGGTTTAACCTACATTGGAAAAATGGTGAGAACGGCAGCGAAATTCACTCCGGTACCCGTGTCTCTACACCTTGACCATGGCAAAGATATGGAGACTGTTTCCAAATGCATAAACACTGGGTTCACATCAGTTATGATCGACGGCTCTCACTTGAAGTTTGAAAGAAACATTGCATTAACGAAGCGTATAGTCGATTTAACACATCCAAAAGGTGTTTCAGTTGAAGCCGAGCTTGGAAGACTTACCAGTGTAGAAGAATCAGCGGTTAAGGAGAAAGAAGCCATTTTGACTGATCCTGATGCAGCTAAAGCATTTGTTGAACGCACAGGCGTTGATGCTCTTGCGGTTGCAATAGGTACCTCGCATGGAGCATACAAATTCAAGGGCAAACCCAAACTTGATTTTGAAAGGTTAAAGCTTATTCGCGAAAAGATTAATGTCCCACTTGTTCTACATGGTGCTTCAAGTGTTCCATCATGGATAACTGAAAAAGCCGTCAAGTATGGAGCCGAGTTAGGCGGAGCAAAGGGTATTCCAGAAGAGCACATAAGAAAGGCTATTGCTTTGGGAATAACGAAAATAAATATTGACACGGACTTGCGACTTGCTTTCACCGCTGCTGTACGCGAATTTCTCGTTAAATCGCCCAAAATATTTGATCCCAGAAAGATTTTAGGTTCAGCCAAAGGCGCCATGAAAGAAGTTGTCAAGCGTAAAATGCGCTTATTCGGAAGTTCTGGAAAAGCTCTCTAAAGGAGGAAAGGAAAATGAGAGTTGGAATACTAAGCGGAGGTGGAGACGCTCCTGGAATTAACGTTGTCATCCGGGCGGTTGTTAGAAAGGGGGCATTGCGCATTGTCAAATTCCATTTTTTTATACTAAAAATGTAAATTCATAATCTACACTTCCACTTCATAATTATTAATACGTGCAATTGTCCTCTTATTATATAATATAATTGAAAGGTGACATTATTGAGAATTGGGTTCTTTGTATGGGAATATCCACCCAAGCTTGTTGGAGGCTTAGGCACCTACGCTGACTATATAACTCGTGAGTTCGTCAGTTTAGGCCACGACGTCACTGTCTTCACACTTAATCCAGGAGATTTGAAGACAAGAGAAGTATTCAAAGGGGTGGAGATTCATCGCCCTATGATCGTAGATGGAAGTAACGTGTTCCCAATGTTCGTAACAGAGGACCTGAAGAGATGGGGAACAAACATCCGCTTTTTCAACGATCTCTTTATCTACAATGTTCTAAGCGCGACAAAGTTAGTCAACCAACTAATTAAGAAAGAAAATTGTTGCTTCGACATCGTATGTGTTCATGACTGGTTAAGCAGCATCTCAGGGATCATGGTAAAAAACGAAACAAAGGTGCCTGTAGTTTTCCATGTGCATAGTACTGAATTTGGTCGGAGCTGTGGTCAAGGCTCGGAAGTGGTGTCCCATCTTGAGTTAGCGACTGCTGATGTTGCGGATCGAATAATTACAGTCAGCGAGGTGATGATGGAAGATCTCACTCGACGTGGCTGGCCTAAATCAAAGATTAGCGTGGTCTGGAATGGGGTGGATCCTGAGCGGTATGATCCCAAGAGATGTAGTGGGGAAGACGTAGAAAAACTCCGAGAAAAATATGGTATCAAGGACGATGAATGCCTGCTCTTTTTCTTGGGGCGACTAACATGGGTTAAGGGCGTGAGAAACCTGGTTCAGGCCATGCCAATGATTCTAGAGGAGTACCCTAAGACAAAGCTAGTGATTCTAGGTAAAGGAGAGCAGCAGAGAGACATAACTGAGACCGCGAGAAGACTCGAAATAGGCGATAAAGTAATCTGCAATTTCGAGTTTGTTCCAGAAGAGGAAAGAATTCTCCATTATGCCGCCGCCGACATCTGCATATTTCCATCCACCTACGAACCCTTCGGCATAGTTAGTCTCGAGGCCATGTCCATGGCAAAGCCCATAGTGGTCGGAGCCCACGGAGTAGTCGGTTTCAAAGAGCAGGTTATATCATCTGGGCCGGATCAGAACGGAATTCACGTGAACGGTGAAGACGCCGCGGATATAGCTTGGGGTGTGAAGCAGGTGTTAAAGAATCCAGAAAAGGCAAAAAAGTGGGGTCAGAAAGGACGTGAAAGAGTACAACGATACTTTACATGGAAAAAAGCAGCAGAACAGACACTTCAAATATACCAAGCTCTACAGGATAATATAGAAGTTACTGCCGATGAAGCACTAGAAGACTATTCCAAAAAGTGTCTAACCAGCAAAGTCGAGTCTTAGCCATTTTTCCTCTCTCTTTTTCTTAAATATCC
This sequence comes from uncultured Candidatus Bathyarchaeia archaeon, assembly GCA_964503065.1. Taxonomy (GTDB): domain Archaea; phylum Thermoproteota; class Bathyarchaeia; order Bathyarchaeales; family Bathyarchaeaceae; genus JAOUKN01. The sequence goes on along the minus strand of CAZCYX010000025.1, from coordinate 12,457 downwards.
ATTGGTTCTGTTGAGTGTTCACAATTCTTCGTTGGAACGATTTCCTTCTTGAACCCTACATTTCTTCCGTGTATATTGTTTCTGACTCCAAATACTCTCAAGCACCGGGCATTGGGAAAAACTCGATGCCAGGTAATTGACCTAACATTACTTCTACCAGTTTATGAGTTGCAATCCATGCTCCTCCGCTTAGGATCAAAAGTAACCCGAGATTGAGTAGGAATGTACCCCAGAAACCTCCTTTAATTTCTTTCATAGACAAAGCGTTTACTATTGCTGTTAGGATTACAAGTAGAAGATTTCCTATCTCAACAATTCCAAGGGGAATCGGCGCAAATCCTAAGAAGGGCAGTGAATATAGGGATTCTGAGAGGAATGTCGAAAGGGTTGTTAGAACCACAAGCAGCACAACAATTATTGGCTGCATCACTAGAATTGTGACCTGAAAGCCTTTTGCAACCGTTTCCCTTTTCTTCCTGAATTCTATGAATTTTACAACTCTGTTTCCGAGCAGACTGCCAACTTTAAGAGGGTCAGCTCCTTGATCTAGCGCATCCAATAGGATCCTGTTACTTATGTGTGCCTGATGAGAAGCGGCTTCAGAGGACATCGTTTCTAAAGAGATATCGTGACTTAAACCAAATTTAAGTCTACTTAATGTACCTTGAACAAGTTTCTTTAGTGGTCCTAGCTCCATATAGAGGATATAAGAGAGAGCTGCTTTAAGGTCTGAAGTTGAGGCAAGATTTTCTCCCAGAGCCTTCAGAAATGTAGGATAATGATCATCAATAGAGAATACGTATGACTCGAACTTATACGCTATTATGCCTGGAACAAGCATACCGATGCCTATAGTTATGAAGGCAAATGCTGGTCCATAGGAAAGGTATACTAGAAAGGCGGCGACTGCAGAAACAGGTAAGGTGACTAGCAAGCTCCGCTTGATGTAGAGATACGATTTCGGCGGAAATTTTCCTATGTGAACGATCTTATCATCAGGTGAGATTGACTTGAACATCCAGCACATCATCACAAGCGAGATGGCAGAGATGAAGTATGCGTAGACGACTATGTTAGGGTCCACCATAAATACGGTCATAATCGACAGGGTCATAACCATGAAGATCACGACACTTTGGAAGGCTGTGAATACGCCGCCTATCATCTTCAGCGTTTCGATCGATCTCTCATAGTATCCAGTATATTCTTCCATCAATGTTGACGATTCCATCTCTAGGTATCCTTCTGGCTCTTCGCTTGAAAACACAGTTGTACATCGTACAAGTATCTCTTTCAGGGGAGACTTGACGGTTTCAGCTACCTGAGCGGTTGCCTTAGTAAATCCATATCCAAACTTCTTAGCGAGGCTGCGGATTGTCTGAAAAATCTTGCTGTAGAATCCATACTCTTCTATATCCGCTATGGTTCCCACCAAGTCTTCTGGTCCAACATGACCCATTGACAAGGCATGCATATGAAGAATTGTGGTAACTAGCTGGAGGTCAATCTTATTTGGAACGCGTTCCCTTCTGATGAATGAGAATAAGACTAAAACGCCAACGGCTACGGCTATTGTGAGCAATCCTGTGAGCATGTTTCCTGTGATAAAGTGATAAACAGAGAAAAGTAAGGAGGGAACTAGAATTATCAGAGTCTTCTTTAACGTCATTCCCAAGGAATTTTTCCATCCTTAACTCTTTCATAGACACCCTCCACTCCCTCGTTTTGAACTTTAACCACCGTTTTCCATACATCTACGAATCTAGGATAGTTTTGTGACAGATAACTGAAAATTTCGGCGCGTACACGCATTTCCTTGTATAGTTCTGGAATTTTTTCTTTTCCCCAAGCTCTAAACTCTAGAACCTTTGTCTCTAACATGTAACTTGATCCAAGAGCGCGGAGACGATCTGTGTCCGTGTCATACACAAAGGTCGGTATGAAGTTTAGATTTTTCTTCTCCATGTCATAACTTATTATCTCGTTGACAGAAAGAATTCTTCTGATCAGTTTTTGCCCTCTTCTTATCCTAGCTTGAAAGATAGCAAGGTTCAATGCGCTTATTTGCGATTTTGGAACATTTATCGGGTGTGAAGTTAGTCTCTGAAAAAGTTGTCCCAAGCCACCTGCATGCATCGTCGATAAAACGGGATGCCCCGTCTGAACACCCTGGAAGGCTACTCTTCCTTCTTCTCCTCTGATCTCGCCGACTATGATGTAGTCAGGTCTTTGTCTTAGTGCAGCCTTCAATAAGTCGAACATGTCCACTTTAGAGCCAGTGTGCAATCTGGTTACTTCTCTGACCCAGTTGCTGTGGTAGATGTTTACCTCAGGTGTCTCCTCGATGCTAACAATTTTTGCATCTGATTTGATAAAGCCCGTGAGCGCGTTTAGGCTTGTGGTTTTGCCAGATGCGGTTTCTCCACAGAAGAAACATGTAATTCCAATATCAAGAAGCATCCAGAGATAGCCAGCTAGATCTGCACTAAATGTTTTCCATCTAATCAAATGCGCAACGGATATGGGGTCTTCAGGGAACTTTCTTATAGTGAAGTTGCTGCCCTTTAAGCTTATGTCTTCTCCAAAAACGATATTGAATCTGGATCCATCTGGGAGATGCACGTCAAGTATCGGATGGGTATAGCTTAATACCTTTCCGTATCTCTCCGATATGCTTCTAAGCAAAAGGTCGACTTCACCCTTTAACACATTAACGTTCGACTCAAGGCTGGCGAACATTTTATGGTAAACAAATACATTTCCTTCCCCAGGCACGCTTATGTCTTCAAGCCAAGGATCAGCCAAGAACCCCTCTAAAAATCCATGTTTAATCTTTTGCCTCAAAAAGTAGTATAAGACATTGTCTTCTTGCCCTTTTGGAACTTTCACCAGTTTCTTTCTAACAGCTTGTTTATACAGATAGGTCAAAACTGCTTCTGTGTCTTCTTCATATTTCTCATCGCTTACTAACCTTGCGACTGCCGACTCAATCTGGTCAAGGAGGAGATGGCTTGGTTTTGCAGGTTCCACCAGATTGTATTCGCCGATCCCTGTTCCAGCTCGAATGTGGGCGTATATCCCAAAGCCTAGAGGATACATGAGATTCGCTTTTCCTCCAAACTTTTCAAAGTCGAGATGCTCTGCATAGGTTGGTTTTGCAGGCAATGTCTCTAGATAGGAGGCGAGGTGCGGGTGCTTTTGCATAGCCTCTTCCATTGTCTTGCATAACTCTTTTTTCAGCAAACCTAACTTTTCTACCTTCATCTTCTTTGGGTGCTTCTTGAATGTCACTGCTAGCTTCGTTTTGACAACCTCCTAAATTCTTACACCGCCAATAGGCATCACTCTTAGGCCAATCGCAGGGTTGACTTCAAGCGTTATTACACTCTTCCTTTCAGCGCCTTCACTGCCCCACAACTTAATGATCTTCAGAATCTTCACGTCCATCCCAGAGATAATGTCGTTCATGAGGATGAAGTAGACATGTGACGATGCTCTCAGTTTCATTATGGATTCTTCAGTCAGAAACTTTGGGTGAAAAGTAACGATTATCGTCTTTCCATCCGAAACAATGTTTTTCAGCCTGGTTATGAAAGTTAAGAACTCGTGTGGAGGGGTATCTACGGTTAAGACGCTTAGGCTATCAATTACAATTGCATCATATCTATTTTTATGTAGTTCAAGAAAGTTTGCAGTGACCTTAAGGAAGAAGGAGGATAGAAATTTGCTCCATCTACCCCCTTCAACATGAAGCGGGTAAATGTTAAGTTGGCCTGAAAGATAGGAAGAAGAGGGGTCAAGTCTAACTGATTCCATCATTGAGAGATACTCTTTCACAGTTGTTTCACTCGACACGACACAGACCTTGAGATTATTGTTGAGCATTGAGTGAACAATCTGTTGCGTGAAAACGGTTTTTCCAGTGCCATGTCCTCCTTCTAGAGAGATAAGGCTGGGATATGGAATTCCCCCGCCAAGGCCCCTATCTAGTTCGCCGATTCCTAAGCTAAGAACGTCCACTTCTATCTCACCCCCTCTGCTTGAGCAGTTACCCCATAGTAGGAAGCGAAAACAACAATCACAGCAACTCCCTCGGGAATCATGGGGGCTTCTTCTGGAAGATTGAAGCTAATTGTTGCTTCTTCTCCGGGATTTATGAAACTGTGAGTGGCAGGGTTGAACGAGATTTGGGTGTCACTGATCTTAACGTCTAAAACTGTGTAATTCTCAATTATGTACGAACGCCAATGAGAATTTCCACCCTCTTCGCTTCCAAAATCAACCATATCGTCTCTTCCAGATTCATAGCTGGCTTTAATCCAAGCAGCACTTCTGGACATGTTTGAGATGCGCACTTCATCTATGGTACCATCCCACCATCGGTTATCATAATCATAATACTGTCGTCCAATACGGAAATCATTTCCACTCTCTTCTATTGCTCTTGTTCCCGTAGCTGTCTGCTCGTCTCCATCAACATATAGATAAAATGTGTCGCCTCTGTGCACTCCAACTATGTAATGCCAATTAGTATCTGAATAAGCAGAGTCACTGTCAACGAATTCATTTGTGTTAGCACTAGCAACCTGAAAACGAAATACATCAGTATCGTGTTTTGTCAGTGCATAACCCGCATAATCACCACCAGCATATCGCAATTTTCCAACTATGCCAGCGTATACTCCAGTTGCAACATCTGGTTTACACCAGGCTTCAACCGTTATTGTTCCTGTTATCTGCAAACTCGCAGCATTTTGACAGTCAACTTCATCATTCGTCCCATCAAAAACCTGTGCACCATCTATTCGCCCATTTATTGTGACTGCTGGCTCACCCGCGCCTGTCTTTGTTCCATCATTATTGTTCGAAGTGCTATCCCTGAGATGTGCAGTATCTGGATCATCTCGCATGTGAGTTACAAGTTTGAAGTTAGTGTCCCAAACGGTCTCTGCAGGGGTTGAGTTAGGGTCTCCTACATAATCCGTGTTGTTTGCCTGGTCTGCATCGTAGTATAAATAAAGGTCTGTGTCTGATGTGTTGCTTATGCTTGGAACTTTCACCCATAGCCAAGCTTGCTCGTTAGTATCATCCCATTTCTCGATCTCCACATAACATTGCGTAATCCCATTACTTGTTGTAACCGCAATCTTCATTCGGTTAGCGTCACTTTGCAGTTCATCAAAGATGAATGAAACATCATCGTTATTGCGTCCTGAAGAATTGCTTAGATGAATTAAAACAGGAAAGTTAGATAGAGCGCTATCAACATCATTTTTGTCAATCGTAATTTTAACACGTTGGTCCCACTCAGAAAGCCATACACTTTGATAAGAAGCTACTATGCTGTTCCATTGGAAGTTGTTTTGGCTTTGGAGAAAGATGGTCTTGGTTCCTAAATTTTTCACTTTAATTTCACAGGAGTCTGTATTGATCGTTTCTATCTCCAATTCAAGTTTGGCATCTAGTTTGTCCCTTTCATGGTTGAAGTACTCTTTCGCTGTGTCAGAAAGCGTGTTCAAACTATACACTAACACCGCTGAGAGAGAGCCAAAGAGAATGATCAACCCTACCAGAACTATTGCCGATGCTATAGTAACTGAGAATCCCATCTAACCACCTCAAGGCGGAGGAGGAAAGAGATAGCTGCTTGCGATACCTCTGAAAGGAACTACTTTGGCTTCGAACATGACCCCCTCGATATCAGATGTTGGATAGGCTCTTATCACAGCAGTTTCTCTAGGCTCCCATGTACCGTCTCCATTCGCATCTGTAAGATTGAAGGTTCCAGTCCCATTATGAGCTGCTGAGCTGTAGGTGTATAGCATCGCTTTACCGTATTCGCCGACGTAAATGTCTAGGTAGGTAAAGTTATTCATCATTATCCAGCCGATGTTTTTTACATATATAATGAAATGATCTGGGGTTGTTGAGTTGTCTATCGTCGCATAGACTATCTGGACTTGGAGGCTCATCTGTCTCCTAATGTCGCTAACATTTTGTAAGATGTTACTTTGAAGCGTTTGTCCCGTATACAATACGTATACAGAGAAACCACTAGCTAGAACCACTGAGCCTATAACTATTAATATGTGGCTCATGGTAACTGAAAATCCCATTATTGACTCCTTACCGGAGTTTTGATTTCCTTAATAACGACGGAAACGATTTCATTTATGTCCTCAGTCTTCACTTCCACACCGGAAGCTGTAGCTGCCTCATACATGCTCATCATGAGCTGCTCTTTGTTCAACCCTTTCTTCTTTGCTTTGTCTGCTACATGAGCTAGAAAAGATATGTATTCACTGGAATTTGGTGGAAGATAGCCGATATGCTCACAATATTCTGAGAGTAGCGTTATGGCTTTTGGGGTCAGGCCAAGATCTAATAGGGACCAGACCCATTTTAAGTGGCCAAATCCAGTCTTGGCACTGGGGGGTAGAGTCGTCCTTTCTGTTGGTTCCTCTTCTTCCTCCAAAGGGGGAGGCAAGGAGGGAGGTAAGGAGGGAGGCTTAATCTCTTCTCCCTCTTTTTCTTCTGGCTTTCCTAGGGTTAATGTTTTCATTCCTAGTCTCGTTCGTTCACTGTTTAGTTTCCTTAGATCTTTTTCGCTTGAGATTGCTCTGAGGAGATTGAATGGGTTCTCGATCTCACTTACAGCCGACCTTACGTCGATGATAGACTTTTTAAGTTCTGAGACTACAGAACTTAGGTCCGTTGAGATTTTTTTGATTTCTGATTCTACCTTTTCAACTCTATGTTCGATATTACCTTCGGTTTCCTCATTTGCCATCTAAACACACCTTGACTTCCATAGGGTGTTTGGAATTTCTGTAGTTGCAGTGTATTTAACTCATATGAATTCGGAATCTACATTTGAAATAACTTCGGAATCCGACCATAGATTTAGTCTGAATCTGAATCAGAAATATTTATTAAGTCGTAAGATATAAGATAATTATTGTAAGTGGTGGTAGTAGTATTGGAAAGAAAAATCAACATACAGTGCGAAAAATGTGGATACCGGTGGTACACAAGATCGAAGCTAGGGAAGGTAACGTGTCCTTCATGCAACCAGAAAACCACCAACACGAGACTAGGAAAAACGCGTATACTGAAAGAGATGCTGTTACAGACACGAGCAATAATTGGACTTGAAGCCGCAATAGTGCTGATAGCCTTCGTCATCATTGCAGCCGCCTTTGCATTCATGGTCGTAAACCAAGGGCTCTTCGCAACTGAAAGAGGAAAAGCAATAGTTCAAGAAGGACTGAAGCAAGCCAGCACACCACTAGGTCTAGATGGAAGCATGTTTGTCAGAACCACTGCAGATGGTAAAAGCGTGGATGTCATTATGGTTCCATTGCGAGCGTTTGGGGTCAAGTATGTGGCTATGTGGCAAAACGAAACAGTCGTATCGTTGAAAGTAGGTAAAAAAGCTTGGGCAAACGTATATGGAGGCGTACTGTATGATTCAACTGATACAAACAGCACTTATGACCCAACCGGAAAGAAATTTGATGACTTTGTCGGTGTTAATCAAAGTGGTACAAAGTACGTAAATGGAAGTTACAGTGTTGCTACCCTACAAACCATAGCCATCCTTGCAATTGAAAACAGCAACGGAGATGAGTCTTTAGACTCAGACGAGAAAGGTTACCTAATATTAACCTTCTCATCTGAGGATCGCGTTGCTGTTAGAGCTGAGATAGTGATCGAGATCAGACTTGAGAAGACCGCTCCATTATCAATAGAGTTCAGAATTCCAGAAGCTATGCCTAAGGACACATATGTAATGGTGTGATAAAATGAAGCTGTTAACGAAATTACTGAAGAATAAGAAAGCTGTCGTTGGAATCGAGGCAGCCATCGTGCTCATTGCCTTCGTCATCATAGCTGCTGCCCTAGCCTATGTAGTTATAAACATGGGCTTCTTCGCCACACAGAAAACCAAAGAGACCATAGGACAGGGAATAGAAGAAGCCACAAGCGCCCTGCAACTAGATGGATCAGTGATTGGAAAAACAGGGTCCAGTGCAAATATTTCTTATATTGTTTTTCCAGTGAAGCTATCAGTTGGAAGATCTGCAGTCGATCTGAGCAATGGGTCAGTGGTGATCTCCGTTTATCTGCCAAACTCCACTCTACTAAATATCTACAATGGCACCTATCAAGGTAGTTCGCCAACAGAGCTTGATTTGACATCGCTGAGTATGGGAGAAGATTCGGCGATAGTCATATTTTACAACAATGACGCTGATACTGTTCTTGAATCGAAAGAAAAGGCATTTGTTGTCATATATCTGGGCAGTAATCATGAGTTGTCTGACTACGAGACGATAAAGATAGAAATCAAGACAGGAACGGGTGCGGCTCTAACTGTCGTACGAACGGCTCCTGGCGGAATGCCAGCAAACTCTTACGTTGACCTCGGCTAGAATCCTCCATTTCCCCCTTTTTTATCCTCTTTAGATAAATTTAATAGTGAACTATTTCGATTTCAACGGTATTTCTGACTCTACTTTAGTAGAAACTACTGATATGAATCTACAGTTCACAAGGCTTATACCTAATTGCACATGAGACGTGCGCTTGTATCCTTTGCAAGAAAACCACATGGAGCATATAAACGTCGATCGATCGAAAAGAGATGTTAAAAGTTGAGTGAAATCCAAACAGATGAAGCCCAGCCACCAGACTTCACCCGCGCATTAAACTCCATGATGGACAACCTTGAGAATGTTGTTGTTAACTTTCAAAAAGCATTATTAGTAATGTTGGAAAAGATTGAAAAACTAGAATCGCTAGAAAAATCATCCAGAGGAAACATATCGCCTAATGAGAAAAGCCCCACTGCTGAGGAAACCAAGCAACTAAAGAACAACGCTACAACTTTAACAGAAATGCCTCATCAAGAATCAAGCGAAACGCATAATGAGACTACAGATACAGGAACCAACCTTCAACAACCCGAAAACGAAATCCACGGATTAACGCCCCTAACAGTGAATGAAAGTGGCATATCCAAAAGAAGCATTTTCACAGGGATCCTTAGCAAGATAATCCAAAAAATATCTTCAAAATCCAACTATTGTATACTAGCTATAGCTTTAGCAGTTCTCGGCGTGATTATCGTCAAGCTCTATTTTATGCTGTTTCCATAATATGAATGCTGCTTGAATGAGAAGATGGTAAACAACAATAATTAAGAGAAATTGTTGTCTTTGAGGGCGCATTAGAAGAAACCAAAACTGAGGAAAACAATCATAAATCTGTTGTTCATTAACTCTTAAGTTTTTCCCAAAGCTTATTTTTAATCTCTACTTTATCCCTCTGAGTGAAGGTAATCCTAAAATGTATGTGAGTAGCGTTAGCTGACAGCCAGAAGGTTACAACTTTGCGTGAACAAAAACCAGAGGTTGAAGTACCCAGTAACGTTGAACCGATAAAAATAGCGAGTACCTTTAAAGAAAATGGAGTTTTAGTTTCCTCTCTTCAAGACATTGAAGGGCTTTCCTCACGAGGTTACGGTGTCACTGAAAACGGAAACCTCATGCTTACCTTCTACGAGGCCTTGTTTCTTCTCAGTAAAGAAATCATCGAAATCAAAGATGAAAAGACTGGACAAGAAGTGAGCTTTCAAAACCTCCTTCAGTATTTCCAATCCATTGACAAGAATGCGTGGGTAAAATATCTGGTTTATCGAGACTTGAAGAGTCGAGGATATGTGGCAAGGGAAGGATTTGGATTAGGAATAGACTTTCGCGTATATGACCGAGGAGAATACGGAAAGGAAATTGCCAAACATTTAATCTTCGTAATTCAAGAAGGCCAACCTGTCTCTGTAAGAGAATTGGCACGTGCCTTGAAGTATGTTCAAAGTCTTAAGAAAAAGCTTATACTAGCGGTCATAAACAGAAGAGGAGAAATCGTCTATTATTCTCTCTCACAACTAACCTTTTAAAGTCGAGCTCCAAGAAAAAGTATAAAACTCCTCTGCATGATTTTCACGAGAAAATGTAAGAAGAATTAAAAACTTGTATTGAGTTGGATAGTGATAAGTTTGTTAGCATTTACTAGAGTGGTTGAATAAAGGTGGTTTGATGCCAAAATTTAGAACAATTCGGGGAATGAGAGATTTTCTGCCAAAAGAGGCTGAGAGGATGGAGTATGTAGAGCGAGTTACAAGAGAACTTGCTCATCTTTACTGTTATAAAGAAATAATTACCCCAGTTGTGGAATCCTATGATCTTTTAGCAGCCAAATCAGGAGAAGAAATTAGGAAACGCATGTACGCTTTCAACGACCTTGGTGGTCGAAAGGTTGCTTTAAGACCAGAGTTCACTGCTTCCATAGCACGGTTGATTGCAACGAAAATGATGAACGAGCCAAAACCCATCAGGCTTTATTGTTGTGGAAGCCTCTACCGTTACGACGAGCCACAGTACCTACGCTACCGAGAATTCTGGCAGTCAAACTACGAACTTATCGGCTCTAACAAGCCAGAGGCGGACGCTGAAATTCTCATTCTCACCTATGACCTAATGAAAAGACTGGGACTGCGTAACTATTGGTTCAAAATCGGTCATGTAGGAATAATACGAGGAATCCTAAGTGAAGAAAACGTAGCAGATGAACACCAAAATCAGATCATGCAATTGTTAGACAGTGGACGATGGGAGGAAGCATTGACAGTCACGCAAGAATCCGGAGTTTCAAAAACCACTACAACAACTCTAAAGAAGATTCTAGAGACAAGGGGAAAAGATGTTCCCAAGGTTCTTAAAGAAGCGAGGCATGTCGTCAGTAATTACAACAGCGCTGTGGCTGCCGTTGAAAATCTTCAGAACATTCTTGATCTCGTAAAGGAGAGCGGTGTAACGTTTGAGACTTTGATAGAGGCTGGTTTTGCCCGCGGTCTCGAATATTATACTGGAATGGTGTTTCAGCCTTATGTTCCCGGACTGGAGAGAGAAGTAGGCGGTGGAGGGCGCTATGACAAGTTGATAGAGCTCTTTGGCGGCGAACCCACCCCAGCCGTGGGGGTTGCACATGGGATAGACCGCCTTGTTCTTGCCATGAAGAAGCAGAAAGTTTTGACGAAAATCGGGGCGGAAAGGCGAGTTATGGTTATTCCAATTGGTGAAGAAATGAAGGCAGATGCCATAGAACTTTCGTTGATGTTAAGGAATGTCAACATACCGGTCGAGGTTGAGGTTTTGGGACGAACAGTTTCAAAGGCCCTGCAAGATGCGGATAGAAGAAACGTTACGCACACCATAATTGTAGGTCCAGAAGAACTTAAAGAAGGGAAAGTGGTTCTGCGAGATATGAAGAAAAGAGAACAGAAGACAATAGAAGTCACAACTCTTGTAGATAGTTTTGAAATAGGAGAAGATGCTAAATAAGACTTAGTTGATGGCCTAGGCTACCCATCGTAAATGTATATTTTTTTGAATTTTCGATGGCCCTAATAACTTCCTTGTTCCTAGAAAGGCAGCAGTTATCCATCCTACCATACCTAGAGCTAAGGTTGCAAGAAAGACAAGGACATAAAAGGGTGTTATAGTTGGATAAATATCCATAGCCATGGAGTATACTTGCAAATAGTAGTTGAAGAACCAGTGAAGAAGAATTGGGGCGTAAATGCCATAAATCAAGTATGTCGCGGCAAAGACTAAACCATCGATAAATGCTGTGCTGATCTTTCCAGGTCCCCATCCGACACCTGAAAGATGGTGAGCCAATCCGAAAATGAAAGATGTCAAAATTATCAGACCCCATTCACCTTTAGTTATACCATCCTTCACTCCAAAGTCACCCACAGTCTTCACACCAACCATTCTCTTTGCCTTATCAGGGTTAAGTATCGCTAAAAGGACAAGTTTCACTCGTTGCCTAAACGAAGACGTAGTTACGCTGTTCTTCCTAACTAAAGATAAGTAAATAATCAAAAAGATAGCAAATGGAATTATGCGGAAGCCTATCTCCTCAATTATTGGAGCGTAGGTTAAGTCGAGGAGCATTTTGACAGGGTTCTCTTCTGGGGGTATCCCTCCTGTTGGAACTCCCGCGGTTTCCTGAAGACTATGTATCCCAATGACCATGGTAAGTAACATACCCGTGAGTAAGGGCAGAACGAACAAGAAATTGTTGAATAATCTGTTTATTGGGCGTGAGAAGCCTTTCCGAATCACATCGAGAAAACTTTCTTTCGACTTCCAAGCAGCAATAAGACAAATAGAATAGAGGGCTCCGAGAAAAAGAAAAACCTGCCCAGCATTGAGGGGAACTGGAATGTAGAAACCAAATATGAAAAAAAGCAAGATATGAAAGTGGTAGAACTCACTGCTTATTTTCATTCCCTCAGTTGTTGAGAAAAACATTAGTGACCCCAAAGGTATCGCTAGGACGTATGAAAAGACAAGAAAGAGAATAGTGATGATAAGAGCCGTGACTA
>CAZCYX010000024.1:0-17903 GCA_964503065.1 uncultured Candidatus Bathyarchaeia archaeon | reverse complement strand
AAACGGTGAACGCTCCTTCATCCTTAGAGATCTTTGCGACGTTTATAGCTTGATTTACCCTGGTTAGTGCGCAATAAATGCCTACAGTATCAGGTTTTTCACTTCGGAGTAAGTGTCGAAACTGGTCTAAATTCATGTTGAGGGCGGGCATGTCAACGATTCTGATTCTGTGACCTTTTTGGTCCAAGAAACCGGATAAATATGCTAAACCAACGGGAGGAAAATTGATACCGAAGACCCTCGAGTAAAGTATGTCGTTACTCTTTGGTAGGACAAGAAGGATTTTCATTTGTCAACCATGAGAAATTAGAATAAAGTGTAGACCTTTAGATTTTTTGTATATATCTCATGGGTGGTTCGCTAGCATTTAATTAGATAGCTTTTTCCATTAGCATAGGGATATCCAAGGTTTCTAATCCTGCTCTCTTAGCCACTCGTCTCAGGTTTGTGTAACATAATGGGCAGAACGTGAGTAGTGTGGAGGCGCCAGTTTGGGTAGCTTCCTCCGATCTAAATGTAGCTTGATTAAGCGCATATTTCGCATGAGAGGTTCGAAGGAGACCGCCACAGCAGTTAGAATGGTTTTTTGTGTGGTCCATCTCCAACAATTTGATGCCGGGTATCGCCTCTATTATCGTACGTGGGGCTTCGTAGATCCCATGGAATCTTCCTAAGTGGCAGGGGTCTTGGTACGTAACGGGTATTGACAATCGTTTCTTGAACTTTATCTTGCCTTTGTCGATCAGTCTTGCGAACAGATCTGCTACGTGTATCATCTCGAAGTCTAGTTTTCCAACAAGTTTCGGGTATTCTTCATGGATGGTGGTGTAACAACCAGGACAGGAGGTAAAGAGGGTCGTTGCACCGTATTTAGACATAACATCTTCGATGATCTTGACATTCTTCTCAGCAACTTCTTTGAAGGCCGGCAAGTCGCCTCCCCATTCACTGATCATCCCACAGCACGGTTCCCTTGACCCCATAGTGCCAAACGGAAGTTTGATTTTTTGGAGAACATTGACAATAGATTGCGCTATTTCTGGGCACCAGTATGAGGCGTAGCAACCAGCCATATAGACGTAATCTGCTTTTTTGTAAGGCTTAAAGCTGTCCGGAATCCACTTGCTTCGATCGGTGATTGGCTTGCCAAATGGATTTTCATTCTGTTTAATGACTTTTTGTACTTCGTTATATTCTGGGGGAGGTCCAAGTTGATTCTTGACGAAGTCGGTTCGTAATGTCTTCAGTAGTTCTATGAAGTCTATTCCAGTGGGGCAAACTTCCCTGCAGTAACCACAGGTACTACAGAAATACCAGTTATCAACCAGCTCTTTGGGAAGTATTTCTTTATTTTGATAATAGTGTTTCAACGTCAATATTTTTCCTCGTGGTCCAAAGGATTCAAATTTCATCATTCGTTTCACTGGACAGACTTCCCTGCAAGAACCACAGAGGGCACATACGTAAAGGTTTTCCATTTGTTGTTTATTCAATTCTCTCGACTCCTACAATGGTTTATGACATACGTCATATTTATCCTTTGTTATAACTTGTTTCAGTAAAATCGTTTAACGGCATTATCCCTGCAATTCTTAGAATCAAGGAGTCAAACCAAGAAGGTAAACTGGCCATAAGACTCATGGATAGTTTGAATATCCAAGGGGGCATGGCACCGCGCACAACCTTGTACGGGTTCAATAGGTTTTTCGGATCAATGGCTTCTTTTATCTTCAACATTTCCTTCATACGGTCCTTTCCTAATTTGCTTTCAGCGTAGGGAAAACTATGCACTCCAATCGAGTATATTTGTCCTCCAAGGTTAATTGACTCTTTAAGCATATTCATCATTACTGCCACAGTCTTGACGAAATGTCCTTTATTTCGCTCATCGGTCAATGCCATTGGCATCAAAAGTGTCTGTCGATTGTCACCTAATATAGAAAAGATGCTCAAGTTCATTTTGTTTTCTTCTGCAATCTTCTTCCATCTTTTAATTATGCTTAGGCCGTTTTCAACTGGAGCTAAAACTTCTAAGGGAATTAAAGCTGGACCAAGTTTTTTAAACAGAAGTTCTACTTTAAAGCGACTCTCCCACTCCTCGTGAGCAATCTCACTGCCGAGGTCCCTGCCCCTATTTTTAGCGCATATCTCTAAAAGAGCATCCTTACTTTTCTTGACCTCTTTTTTTGTGGGGGCTTCAAGCGCAACAATTATCATAGCGCCTTCTTCTGGGTTCTCTGTTGTAACTCTTCTCAAATTGTCAAGGAACTGTTTATCCATGAGGTGCAGGGTATGAGGTATAATTTCCTTGTCAAGCATCTCGTTCATGGCTGTCCATCCGTCCTCAAAACTGTCAAACGCTAGTGCTAAGATCTCAAAACCATCGCTTATTGGATATACACGGAGCGTAGCCTTGGTTACTATCCCGAATATTCCTTCCGAGCCAACAAAAAGAGAATGGTTGTTAGGACTTATGTCGGTGTTTGGAATGGCATCGACTGCCGTTTGGATTACCTTGCCACTTGGCAATACCACCTCGAGGTCAACGATCTGCTTTTCGATGGACCCATATTTTGGAGCACCTAAACCAGCGCAACCACCAGTACCGATTAAACCGCCCACAGTGGCAGTGTAAGCACTAGATGGATATATTCCTGGCTGTAACCCCTTCTTTGCTAGAAAATCTATCAGTTCTTTCCAAGTTATGCCCGACTGAACTGTAACCGTTTTCTTCTTTTCATCTAGCTCTACTACTTGTTTCATCCCTGTCAAATCAAGCACAATGCCTCCGTTGACGGGAACGCTTCCACCATAACCTGTAGAGGCTCCACCCCTAGGGGTCAATGGGACATCGTACTTGTTGGCTAACTGCACAATTGTGACAACATGTTCTGTAGAAGTAGGGGTCACTGCATAGTCAGGACTTTTGAAACCGTATAGACTGAAAATTTCAGGAGGTAGAGCTGCCATATCGCTTGAGTAACATAAGATGTCGAGTTCTGAATCCGTGAAATTTTCTTTTCCTACTATATTTATGAGTTCTTCGCGCAAGGTCGAATCGTTTGGCACTTTTCATCCTCCAATGTAGAAATTCAGTCTTAACAGTATTATATTTAAAGTTAGCGTGTGAGCTCTGATTTTCGTCTCCTATTTCACACTTTTTGGTGTTGAGCCTTGGCCCCGGAAGTTTGTGTAGTGTACGCATTAACCTCTTTCTTCGAACGACTCTGCAAACGCTACAAATCTTTGATGTGTGCATTTTTTTCTTAGATTATTGCAAAAACACTTAACGCTATCCAGTAAGTAAGACCATAAATCACGATTGCAACGAATGCCTTTTTACCTCTCTCAAGCGTTCTAGGCTCCTTTAGAAACACCGATGAAGAGAGACCTAAGACCGTAATTATGCTCAGTATAACCAAAAATAGCCAATGTATCTCAGATACGACATATGTATAAAGTCCAATGAAAAACATAGAGACCACACAAGCACCGTAGATTATTGCCTCCGTGTTGGGTTTAGGTCTAACCAAAAAAAGTTTTGCGGGGGCATGGGCCTCGCAGGCTATTATATGTGCCGTTTGGTGCATCAAAACAAAGAGATATAGCAACCAAGGAAATGTTGTTAAAACAGTCGTTGGCGATACCGCTGCCCATCCGCCAACTACGATAAGCCCTGGAATAAAAGCTACCGTCAAGAACCCTACTTTATCTCGAGTATATTTAGTGTAAATTATCCCCAATGCTAAGACTAGGACAGAAATAACCACACAAGTCCAGTTAAAAATGAAATTAGCAATTGCAAGGGCGATTCCGGTCATAACTAATGCATATATGGTCGCTTCCCAACGTTTAACCAATCCGGTGGCAAGTGGTCGCATGGGAAACTTTTCAACATCCCTTCTTGCATCTAATACATCATTGAATACATGCATAGATGATATAAGTAACCAAACAGCCACTAATCCATAGAAAAGGGCGTGAAGTTGTTGGTTAAGGATTTGATTCAATGTTATCCCTAATTGTCTTTCTGCCAAGATGGCTCCGGCCAATGCAAAGGGTACCCCCATCGCGACTACGGCAACTCTCTGAAGTTCAATGAAACCTAAAATCCTGTTCTTTATAGTTCTCTCCTTTGGTGCTGCAAATCCAAAAAGTAAATCCATTGCTGAAATTTTTCTCACTTTCGCACACTTTCCAGGGCTCATATCCACTTAACTACTAAGTTTTCCCTTATTTTGTCCCTTTTTTTCCGTTGAAGCTTTACGAATCAGTTTATCCAAGTTTTGGGTTAAAATATCTTCCAAACCTCGGGGGATTTCTCTTTTCAGTCTGTCTCCGTCAATAACTTTTATGTAATGTTTACATTTTTCACAAAAATCTACCCTAAACCATGGTTGGTCTTTCGGTTTCAAGTATCCAAGCGTGTATGGGTCTGTGTTTCCGCAATTGACACACAAAAACATGTCCGTTAGATATTGGGCTCCACAGAATGAGCAAGTCAAGTAACGTTTCTTTTTCCTTAACCAGGCAATCCGAGGTGTTCCGCCACAAACTGGGCATGATGGTTGCCACCAATGTTCCAAGACAGAAGCATCTAGTTTTCGTGCTATTTCTTCAAGGCATGACTGAATAGGGATACTGAATACATAGAGTATCAGCCTCGGATCAACTTCAAACCTTCGGCCTTGCTCTTCAAACCATTCGTTTTTTCCATTTATAATAGCTTCAAGGGAAACTCTGATTCCTATCTCGCCTTTTGTCAACGCATCCGAGATTTTTAGCAGATTCTTCCCACCAATCCCATGATCCGACAAAGTCTGGATAACCTTCTTGCAAACATCGGTTGCAATTACTTCGTCGAACATCGACACGGTCAGAAAATTCACAACGGTTTTTCCCTTTGGATACGAGTTCTGACGTAAATCCATGGGGAATTTCCCATCCCAACTTACATTTGTCCCTTTTGTGGGCAACATTTCTATCTCTTCGCGAATCTTCAATATTGCTCGATGTAGAGTTAAGAAATTTGCATATTCCGGATATTCAGTGATCGCGTCATCAATATCCATTATCTGCTTGTGAATCGGTGGTCTCGACAATCCTCTCACCAATGGATTGAAAATGCTATTGTATTTAAAAGAACTTTCTGTTGTTCTTTGGCTTTTCCCATTTCCAAAAAATTAATATAATATAGCCTCACAAAAGACTAAAAAACTCAATTACATGTCTTTGGGATGCTTTGGAGGAGAGAAGTGTTGTCGTCAAAAATTAGTCGGAGAGACTACTTGAAACTTGGAGCAGTCACAGCCTCCACTTTGACGTTATCGAATATTTTCCCCTTTGACTGGTTCGGCAAGGAGGAACCTCGCTCTATACCTACAAAAGGCCCCAGGGCAGACAAAGCGGATTTGTATGAGCTCGGTCGAAAAACGCCGAGCATATGCGTATATTGCGCTGGCGGTTGTGGAGTCACCGTTACATCCGTAAATGGAAAGGCAATGGAGGTGGAGGGCGATCCGTACCACCCGATAAACGTGGGCGCTGGGTGTAGCAAACTGAACGCTATTCTTCAACTAATCAATAGCAATCGACGTATCACTCGCCCCATGAAGAGGACAAACCCCAACAAAGGCGAAAATGAAGACCCTGGTTGGGTTCCTATAACTTGGGATGAGGCTCTTAATATTATAGCGGAAAAGGTAGACGAAGCCATCAATTCCCAAGTTGTTGAACACGAAGAGAATGTAAGTGACACAACAGTTACAAGCTATTATCGCGTCGGAAAAGACTCACCAATTGGCTGGCATGGATCGTCTTATTGGAACAACGAAGAATGCTATTTGGCTAAGAAGATGGTTTCGCTACTTGGGTCAATGAACTATGAACATCAAGCAAGGAAATGCCACGCATCCACCGTAGCAGCCTTAGCGAGCACCTTCGGCTTCGGAGCTATGACGAACCACATCGTAGACGCTAAGAATTCTAAGTGTTTCCTCATTGTCAGCAATCCCGCTGAGAGCCATACGATGGAGTTCAGATGGGTTACACGTGCGAAGGAAAATGGTGCAAAGATTATAGTCTTAGATCCTCGTTATCACAGGACAGCGGCAAAGGCTGATATCTATGGAAAATATAGGTCAGGAGCCGAAGCTGCAATCTTCCTTGGCCTGATTAGATATCTACTGTATGAGAAGAGCGAATACGTTGATTGGGGCTTCATCGAAGAAAGGACAAACGCACCTTATGACTCAGCAGGTAATAAACTAAGCGACTGGAAGACAAACACAAACTCCATGTTCAGCAAGCTAAATGCTTTAGTAAATACCTATACCCCTGAAGAGGTATACAGGATCTCTGGGCTTCCCACAAATAAACTAATTCAGGTCGCCGAAACTTTTTTCGCAAACAAACCCAGCAACATTTACTACTCTATGGGAACCACCCAACATACTAACGCCACCCAAGCAATAAGAGCGCAAGCGATCCTTCAACTGTGCTTGGGAAATATGGGAGTCCCTGGAGGTGGCGTCAATGCTTTGCGGGGAATAAGCAACGTACAAGGTTCCACTGATATGAATCTGTTATCTCACTTGATAATGGGATACAGAGCTCCTCCCCCGACAACGGAAGACGTTAGAAGATACCAAAAGTGGAAGAACACGGATCCAGCAAATCGCGGGGGCATTGTTGGTGGAGCCACTTATACACCTGAAAATAAGACCCAAGAACGATGGGATGACAGACATTTTCCCACATGGAATAATCTTGAGTATAATTGGGGATGTTCCGTAGGGACTTGGCCAGGCGAAGACCCAGACAACGAGCCTGTGGTCTGTGACCTTCCAATAGGGAATGGATACCCAACCGTTGAATTATTCAGAGCCATCAAAGATGGAAAAATCAAGGTCATGATCATCACTGGAGAGAATCCAGCTGTGTCAAACGCCAACGCGAAGTTTGTCAGAGAGGCTCTCAGTAAAGATGGGCTGTTCACTGTCGTAAACGAACTTTTTGAGACAGAGACTGCGCATTATGCAGACATACTTTTGCCTGGCACAACCGTGTACGAAAGGGAGGGAAGCGTAACCAACACGGGAAGATGGGTTCAATGGCGTTGGAAGGCAGTAGATCCTCCAGGCGAATGTAGAAGTGAGCTTTGGTTCCTAATCCAACTCTTCAAAATAATACGAAATAAAGGGTTCAAAATACCCTCGGAACTATATCCCAATGATGTTGGCACCAATCCAGACAACACGTGGCCGACCCCCTACACAAATGAACTCGGAGAGACTCCTGAGGCAGTATACAAGGAAATTGGGCATCCCACAAAGTGGGCTAACGTCCTTTACAAGACATCATGGGACAACGACCTCCGACCTGACCTCGGGGGAATCTTGGCTAAGAGGCGTGACCCTAGGCCTATTAGCGCCCAAGATGCTCAATACGGTTTCTTCAAGAACTGGGCTTGGAGTTGGATGCTCAACCAACGAATCCTCTATAACATTAATGAGGACCCGGCAGGATTGAAAACCTTCTTTGTGTGGTGGGCTCATTCAGACGACGTATGGCTAGGCCTCGATAAGGCCGCGATCTGGTCACGCAGTCTATATAAACCTGACAAGGAGGATTGGAATCCTCTAAAGTACGGATTCCCACTGCACAACGAACCAGTGGAGAGCCCTGACTCAGATTTGGCCAGTGACTACCCATCGATGTGGGATAACCGCTTCGAAGTTGATATAGGAACCTCCGACGATTATCCCCATGTGCTTACAACCTTTAGGCTGGCAGAACATATGCAGGCCGGAGCCTTGACGAGAAACCTGCCCTGGCTCGTGGAGACCCATCCAGAAGTTTTTGTGGAGATGAGCCGTGACTTGGCTTCAGAGCTTGGTATCGAAAGTGGAGATTACGTTATTGTGAAGACTGCTAGAGCCCCAGAGGGTGTAAAAGTGAAGGCAATTGTCACAGAGCGTATACAACCCCTCACAATTAACGGTAGGAAAGTACACGAGGTAGCTATGCCTTGGCACTGGGGCTTTAAGGGTTTAAGCAAGGGACCAAGCGCAAACCTTTTAACTATTGATGCGACGGATGTTTCTGCCAACATCCCAGAGACTAAAGCTTGTTTATGTAAGGTTGAGAAGGCTTAGGAGGAAAAAAAGAATGACTAAAGCTGTATTGGTTGATCTCCGGAAATGTATTGGATGCCGTGCCTGTCAAGTTGCGTGTAAACGTTGGAACGATCGAGAAGCAGAAGAAACAACATTAAACGCGACACCAGGGAGTGAATGGACCAACCCCAGAGACCTGTCACCCCAAACATACACCTACATCAGGTTTGTAGGTGAGGGAGAAGGAGAGGAATTCCGATGGCACTTCGCTAAAGTACAATGCATGCATTGCCACGAGCCACAGTGCGCTGCTGTGTGCCCGACAAAGGCTCTTTACAAAACTAAAGAGGGCCCCGTGCTCTGGGACCCTGACCTATGCATAGGCTGCGGATATTGCCTTCAAGGATGCCCCTTCAACATCCCGAGATTCGATCATGAGACAAAGAAAATCGAGAAGTGTACTTTCTGTGCAGAGAGACTATTAAAAAACTTGGAACCTGCTTGTGTTCAGGCGTGCCCCACTGATGCCTTATTCATGGGCGAGCACGATGATATCCATAACAAGGTAAATGAAGCAGAAGTATCGGGTGCCTATGTCTACGGGGAAGAAGAGGCGGGTGGGACATCATGGATTTACGTTTCCGATGTCCCTTTAACAAGATTAGGTTTTCCCAAGGTTGCTTCTAAGACTCCAACCATTCATGCTCGAGATTTGTTAGGCGAATTCGCGGCAGTGGGCATAGTTGGCGGCGCTGCCATTTACGCTCTACAGCAGTATTCTGAACGAAGGAAAAAAATTGAGGAATCACGTAAGGAGGAATAAGAAATGGTTCAAATCGAGTGGGATTTGCTCGTAGCAGCTGACCTGTTCCTGTCTGGATTAGGGGCAGGTGCTTACATAACAGCGACATTGGCTGACATTAAGGGTGGAAAAAAATACGAAAAATTGGCGAGATTCGGCTCCCATCTAAGTTGGCCTTTGGTCATAATTGGTCTAGGCCTTCTAATACTACACATGGGGAGGCCAGAACTAAACAATCCTACCCACATCATGAACGTATTCAGTAATCTCCCATCGTCTATGCTCACAATTGAAGCCCTCCTTTCAGGTGGTGTTATAGCTATTGGGGCCGCCACAAGCTTCCTTTGGCTAGCCAGATGGAAGAAAATATGGCTGCGAACACTTGTAGAGATCGTGGGCATAGTAGTTGCCTCGTGCTTGGCTGCATCATCTGGGCTTGTCTTAACACTTTCGAGGGGAATACCCTTCTGGGAATCAGCCTTCCTACCATGGATCTTCGCAATATCAGCTGTGCTGGCAGGGCTTGCGTTAGTGGGCCTGACTGAGACGCACTTGGGTTCTTTGCTATTTCCACGCTTCTCTATAAAGCCTGAGTCAACCATACTAAACCTCATAACTAGATATAGTTCAATGATGACAGTGGTCCTTTTGGTAGCAATCGCATTTTACATAGCCGAAGTAGCGTTCATTGGGACGGCTACAGTCGGTATCTCAAATCTTGTAATAGGCTCGATGAGCATAATTTTCTGGCCATCTCTGATCATAGGGTTCATCGTACCTCTCGGAATCAGGGTTTCAATAGCAAAGCGAGTTAAAGAGCCTGGGAGAGAAACAGGAATTAAATTATTGTCGCTTGTCAGCTTCCTATGCATTATAATCGGAGTCTTTGCCCTGAGATATGCAATTATGATAGCGGGGCAGCTATAAACTAAAGTAGCGGACTAACTAGACTCTGAAAGGCCGTTAAAGCACTTTTCAAACGCAGGTGTGCACATAAACACTTTTATCCATGTGCGCCCATTTTTACGGTTCTTTAATGGGCGGCAAAGCCTGTGAGAATAGTCGATTTAAGGAACACCGAAGTCTAATGAATACTATGAACGGGAGGACATACCATGCGAAACATTCTACATGCCCATGACGATAAGATGAGAGTGATCGATTCAGAATTAACTAAAGCCCTCAACCACATTGAGCCACGTAGCCTCTGGGAGGCTGCGAACCATCTTCTAAAAGCAGATGGGAAGAAAATTCGCCCACTTTTAACTCTCTTGTCTTGCGAAGCTGTTGGTGGAAACATAAAAGACGCCTTAAATGTCGCAATCGCAACTGAACTTCTACACGTTGCTTCTCTCATTCACGACGATATCTTGGACGGTGACACTCTCAGAAGAGGAAAAAGAACAGTTCATTCTGTTTGCGGAACAGAAACAGCAATCATAGCAGGAGACCTTTTAATCGGAAAAGCAGTCGAAATAGCAACTCGCAACGACTATCCTAAAGTATTGAACCTTATTGCTCAAGCTGCAGTTGAAATGTGTGAAGGAGAGATCTTGGAGATGGAACTACAAAAAAATCTCGAGGCAGTTTCTGAAGAAATGTGTCTTAAGATCATCAAAAAGAAATCCGCGAGTTTGATCAGAGCCGCTGCAGAGTCGGGTGCTATAATAGGAGGAGGCTCAGAAGATGTTGTCAAGTCTATATCACGGTATGGTGAACTGATGGGGATGGCTTATCAAATTAGAGATGACGTTTTGAATTTTATTTCCACTGAAACCATTTTGAAAAAACCCGTGAAAACCGACTTATTGGCGATGAGGCCTAATTTGGTTCTCTTCTACTGTGTTAACTGTGAGCCAAGTAAAGGGATAAAAATTGTCCAGGAAATGGCTGAAGACTTCTGTGAGTGGGCAAAATTGGAGATTAAGAAACTAGAGCTTAGACACGGGTCCCAAAATGCAATGGAGGCATTGGCTGATTTTGCGTGTCAAAGACCTTGTTAGCGCGCGCATTTTAATTAACATGGAAAAACCAATGGCGTGTCACATTAGAGTGTAACATGGGTGTGACAATTGTGGGCGTGCGTTTCTGCGATGCTTCTGCAACGTGGAGACTTGCAAGTTTCTTTGGAACTACTGTATCTACGCCACATGAGTGCGCAATTCTCTTTTGGGGTTCTTGTGCATGCATAACAAATGAGGAGTGAGAATTAACGGTAGTAGAAGTCACCTTCTCAACATCGTTAGTAGGTTTTTGTCATGATCGTATATCTTCACTTGCAGAGGCATTTGGCCAATGGCAAGGTGGGTGGCGCAGGCCCAGCATGGGTCGTAGGCTCTGAAAGCCATCTCAACCATGTTCAACATTCCCTGACTCACTTCTCCATTGTGTATAAGCCCTTTTGCAGCGTCCCTTATGGACATGCATATTGCTGAAGCGTTGTTTGTTGTAGCTACTATTAGGTTGACCTTTTTTATTAAAGCATCTTCGTCAAGTTGGTAGTGATGTATCAGGGTGCCCCTTGCTGCTTCCACTATTCCAACTCCTTCTTTGGGACTGCCTACCTCATTCCTAATGTCTTTACTTGTTATCTCCTCGTCCGTGCTCAATTCTACTGCCCTTTCGGCTGCATATAGTAGTTCTATGAGTCTAGCCCAATGAAATGCAAGAGTTAAGTGTACTGGCTTTCCGCCGAGTGTTTCGTACATTCTTTCATATTCTTGCTGTGCCAGAGGCGTTGCCATACCCTCTGAAGCATTCAACCTTCCAAGGGGTCCAACTCGGTAAACACCACTTGTCGGGCCGTCAACTAAGCCTTTCCATCCAATTTTTTTGAGGTACGTCAACTTTGTGTATGTCCAGTTTTCCACACGTTCCTCGATGACGTCTAAATACTCTGAGGGAGCAAACTTAATCAACTCTTTTCCTTTTGGGTCAACCACTCGTACTTTGCCGTCATAGAAGTTCACCTTGTTGTTTTGGTCAACTAAGCCCATATAATATGTCTTGAGAGTGTATGGGTCGCTTAAGATTACGTCTACGTATTTCTTGTTTTTCAGCACAACATCATCGAATAGTTTTAAGCTGAACTTTGCGAATTCAACGCTAGACGTTGCCATTTTTTCGATCTCTTGCCTCTCCTCATCTGTGAGCCCTTTGGATATGCCTCCCGGGAGTCCACAGGTTGGGTGGGTTGCCTTTCCACCTAGGATGGCAGTGATTTTTTGTCCGAAGGCTCTATGCTTTATAACCTCTTTAGCTATGTCTAAACCGACCTTCTGGATCACTCCCAGAATGTTTCTTTCAGCAGGTGGAGCGTCTGGTCCGACAACGAAGTCTGGCGCCCCAAGAAAGTAGAAGTGAAGGGTATGGTCGTAGATGTAGTAACCGCTATACATGAGTTCTCTAAGCTTTTTGGCTGCTGGAGGAGGCTCGACGTTAAATGCGGCGTCTAACGCTTTTGTTGAGGCAACATGGTGTGCGACTGGGCAGACTCCGCAGATTCTGGGGGTGATGATAGGTAGATCTTCAGCTCTCCTGCCTTCACAGAACCTTTCGAAGCCTCTGAGCTCTGGAATTTGGAGGTAGGCGTTTTCTACGTTTCCCTCGTCATTTAGAAATATCGATATCTTTCCATGACCTTCCAACCTTGTTATAGGGTCTATGGTTATCGTTTTCATTTTTTCATAATCCTCCTTCTGATAAGAGAGGCTGGCAGAGAGTACTTGTAAAAGGTTCCTAAAGGATCTTTTATTTGGGCAATCATCTTTTCCGCGTCATGGGCAGGATCTTTTTCATCACTAACTCCTAGAATCGATAAGAGGGCACTTATCATAGCTGCTCCCTGCTCTACTTCGTTTGGGCAAGGTCCTCCGCATCCTGTGCATGGCATGTTTGCTTTGATACATTGTGCTTCGCATCCTCCGCGAGTCGCAGGTCCCATGCAAATCATGCCTTGTTCGAGTAGGCATTTTTCTGGGTCTGGGGCAACTTCGTAGACTCTGTATATTTTGGAGATTTTTTTGTCCTCTTTTTTCCTTGGGCATTCGTCGCAGACTGACTTTTCAGGAGCAAGCACTGAACCTTTTGGAGGCAACTCGTTTTTGGCAATTGCTCCGATTGCCCCAGCTATTAAGTTTGGGTGTGGAGGGCATCCAGGCAGGTAATAGTTTACGTCTACGGTTTGATCAAGAGTCTTTACTGTGTCAAAGAATTCTGGCAACTTTAACTCTCCTTCAGTCGCCATGAAAGAGGTTTTTGGGGTCACTGAGTTGGGATTCTTTGTGGAAGGAGACTGAAGGTATGCCCTTTCAAAAACCTCTTTTCTGTTTGCCACATTTGCAAGACCTGGGATGCCACCTTGATAAGCGCATGATCCAAAGGCAACTAGGACTTGAGATTTCTTTCTTAGAAGCTTGGCCATGTGCTCCTGTTCTTCAGTTCGAATGGCACCATTGAAGAAGCACACATCAATAAATTTGTCTGGCATCGCCTCCACATCGTTATATTTAATGTCCATAGCCACTGGCCAGAAGACGATATCAGCAAGAGCCACAACATCCAAGATCTTCTCATTTATGTCCAAAACTGCAATTTCACAACCACCACAACTAGCAGCCCAGTAAAAAGCAAATTTCAGCTTTTCCGTTTTTTCCATTTTGCGCCCTCGTTTTTGCCTCGGCACAATTAGTTGGTTAAGATTTTAGATGCGTCCACTCTGAGTTGTTTAAAAGCGAGTTCGTCTGGATTGAAGCCCATAGCTAGACCTAACAGTTGAGGATAATGGAGAACGGGGATGCCGAACTTTTCGTTAAAGGTTTTTTCTATTCTAGGCTGGTTTAGGTCATACATCATGTGGCAGAAAGGACACACCGTGATCAATGCTTGAGCGTCAACAGCCCTAATATGGTCAAGTTTCTCCCTAGCCAACTGGAGTGGAATTTTGTCGTTTACGCCAATGATTGGGGCGCCACAACACTCAGTTTCATCCATATAATTGAGGCATTCCGCGCCAGTTGCTTTGATTAGTTTTTTGAGAACTGTGGGGTTCTCTGGATCGTCAAAGCCTACGTACTTTGCTGGACGAACCACGTGACATCCGATATGTTGTGCCACGCGGAGTGGGTTGAGTGGCTTCTGAATGTTCTCCCTTATTTTTTCAAAGCCTACGTCCTGCGCGAGCACATGAATGAGATGTTTAACCGTTGTTGTTCCATTGAATTCCATGCCTATTTCCTTTAAGTATCCGTTAACTTTCTCTCTGATTTTTTTGTCCTCTTTGAGTTCTTTGTTTACATGATTTAGGGTACCGAAACATCCATTGCATAAAGTCATGATGTTCAATTTTTGTTGCTCTGCTAAACAGAGATTTCGTGCCGCTAAGGTGAGCATCATGTCATGGTTTATTGGATCAAGTGGTAATCCACAGCAATTAAATTCTGGCATTTCAACCAGTTCTACTCCAAGTTTGTCGAGAACTTTTCTGGTGGAAATCTCGTAACTGGAGATTCTGTAGGGAATAACGCATCCTAGGAAGAGTAGATATTTTGATTCTGGCATTTTAGGTTCCCACCCTTTTAAGTGTCTTAGAAAGTCCTGTGATGTCGCAGAGTTTTGCGAGGTTTTCCAAGTTAGCTTTTGGTAGTGAAGGTAATCCTTCTTCCTTTCTCTTTTTGAGTCGCAGTTCTGGGATCATGTATGCGTAACCTGTTTTCCGGATGTTAGAAGATAATTCTTTATAGACGGTAGGCATTTCCTTTTCTTTTACAGTTAAGTTTCGAAGGGCCCGTACAATGTCGGCGATTCCTACATCTTGTGGACAATGGTCAATACACGTAAAGCATGTGGAACAGAGCCAAATGACATCGTTTGACAGAAGCATGTTCTTAAGGCCTAATTGAACCATTCTTACGAGTTTTCTGGGTCTGTAGAAGTCGCTGAATCGTGCGATGGGGCAGTCAGCGGTGCATGTGCCACATTGAAAGCATAGAAGGACATTTTTAGCGCCAGGAAGCTTACTGATCTCATATTTGAATTTCGGGTCTATATCGCTCACTTTGAGCTCCATTTCCTTTTTCGTCTCCTTTTCTTGAGTTTCTTTCTTTTCTGACATGAATTTAACCTCCAGTCCTTAGAGGGCTTGGACCGAGTTTCTTTATTTTCTCGGTCATGTCCTTGATGACTGTTGCAAATCGGTCTCCCTCGGAGGCGGAGACCCACTCCAGTCTCAGGCGCTCAGGCTCGATACCGAGCTGTTCCAAAACTTTTCTCAACATTAAAACTCTATTTTCTGCTTTGTAATTTCCTGAGAGATAGTGACAGTCGCCATGGTGACAGCCAGCGACGAGAACTCCGTCTGCTCCGCTTCTGAAGGCTTCGAGGATGAAAACTGGGTGAACTCTCCCGCTGCACATAACTCTCACGATTCTAAGTGTTGGAGGATATTGGATTCGGCTAACACCAGCCAGGTCGGCACCAGCGTAAGAGCACCAATTGCAAAGGAAACCCACAATTTTTGGCTTGAACCCGGATTTAGTCATATTTTGCTTCCTCCTTTAACGCTGCCCTAACCTGAGCAAGAATCTGGTCGTCAGTGAAGTGAAGCATAGATATGGCTCCAGCAGGGCAAGAGGCGCCGCAAACACCGCAACCCTTACATAGAGCTTCAAGAACGTGCGCCCTTAGTTTCCCATTCACTTCCTTCATCTCGATGGCATTATACTCACAAACAGACTCGCAGATTCTGCATCCACTACAGAAATCCTCATTAACACTTGCTATAGCCCCCTCAACCTCCAATGCCTCCTTGGATAAGATCGTGATTGCTCGAGCCGCGGCTGCACACGCTTGTGAGATACTTTCCTCGATGGATTTCGGCCAGTGAGCTAACCCGCAGAGGAACACGCCATCTGTTGCAAAATCGACGGGTCGGAGCTTCATGTGCGCCTCTAAGAAGAATCCGTCTTTGCTCAGTGGAACTTTCAACATTTTTGCTATACGTTCATTGTCTGGATTTGAAATGGTCGCTGTACTCAGCGCCAAAAGGTCTGGTTCGATTGGAATCCATGTCTTTACAACTGGTTCCCAGACCAAAACCCTTAGCTTTCCGTTTTCTTGTGTGACTTTTGGCTTGTTTTCGTCGTCGTAGCGTATGAACAAGACTCCCTTGCTTGCTGCTTCACGATAGAAATCTTCTAAGAATCCATAGGTTCTTACATCCTTGTAAAGGATGTAGACATCTGTTTCAGGGCTTAACTCCTTAATCTTTAAAGCATTCTTTACGGCTTGTGAACAGCAGATTCGCGAACAATATGGGTGTTCGCCATTTCTCGACCCAACACATTGAATCATCGCCACCGTCTTGGCGTCAAACTGTCCATTAGTCAGCTTCTCTTCTAATTCCTGCTGAGTCAAAACTCTTTTGTTGACGCCATAGAGATACTCGGTTGGTCTATATTCCTTGGCTCCAGTAGCTACTATCACAGTGCCATGGTTTATTTCTTTCTTCTCGCCATTGTAGTTCAATGTTGTCTTGAAGTTTCCAACATATCCCTCAACATCGGAAATTTCAGAATTTAAGTAAACATGAACCTTCTCGTTTTCAGTAACTTCTTTAATGATTGACCTCAGCCGCTCTTGAGGGTCCTCAGACCCAAGAACATAATGGATTTGGCGTAAATGTCCTCCTAGTTCCTTCTCCTTCTCCACCAAGTGAACCTTGAAACCTTGTCTTGCCAACTCTAAGGCAGCAGTCATCCCAGACAAACCGCCCCCAATCACCAAGCCAGTAGGCGTAACATCTATCATAGGTTTTTTGAGAGGCTTCAACAAGCGGACCTTGGCGACAATGGATCTAACAAGGTCCTTCGCTTTTACAGTTGCTTCTTCAGGTTCGTGCATGTGCACCCAACTACATTGGTCACGGATGTTGGCCATCTCGAAGAGGTAAATGTTGAGTCCGGCTTCTCGAACGGTTTCTCTGAAAAGTGGTTCATGCGTTCTCGGAGTGCAAGAAGCTACAATTACCCGATTCAGATTGTGCTCTTTAATCTTCTCCCTTATCCCCTTCTGCGTGTCTTCTGAGCAAGTATACAAATTGTGCTCCGCGTAAACAACATTCGGCAATGTTTTAACATACTCCACAACTTCTGGCACATTGACAAATCCACCGATGTTTATGCCACAGTGGCAAACAAAAACTCCAATGCGGGGCTCCTCACCAGATACGTCTCTCTCTGGCGGATACTCCTTTACAGTTGTGAGCGTCTCCCTCTCCGAAGAAATCAAACTAGCCGCTTTCACCGCTGCCCCGCTCGCCTGTGCCACACTCTCAGGAATATCTTTTGGAGAGGAAAAAGCTCCGCAAACGTATATTCCTGGTTTAGAGGTTTCTAGTGGTGAGAAGGTTTGAGTTGAACAGAAGTTATATTTATTCAATTTAATGTCGAGCGTTTTGGCTAATTCCTCAGCGTGTTTGGGTGGTCTCATTCCAACCGATAGCACCACGAGATTTACTTCTTCCATCTTAGGGTTCTCGTCTTCAACATAGTTCACCAAGAGGTTTTGTGATCCAGGAACCTCATCCACATGAGCTATTCTAGATCTAACGAACTTCACTCCGTATTCTTCTTCCGCCCTATTGTAATATGCGTCAAACTCTTTTCCGTAAGCGCGCACATCCATAAAGAAAATAGTGCACTGAAGATCTGGGTTGTGCTCCTTAGCTATGATCGCCTCTTTAATGGCATACATGCAGCAAGCCGAGGAGCAGTAATTATTTCCGATCTTAGCGTCACGTGACCCGACACATTGAATGAATGCTATCTTCCGAGGAACCTTACCATCAGAAGGGCGTAAAACCAATCCACCATAAGGTCCTGAAGCGCTTAAAATACGCTCAAACTCAATGCTTGACACCACATTTGAGTACTGACCATAGCCATACTCCCCTTTAAGCTTTGGATCAAACTCTTCGAAACCTGGTG
>CAZCYX010000023.1:0-18089 GCA_964503065.1 uncultured Candidatus Bathyarchaeia archaeon | reverse complement strand
AGCGTGCGCTCTCTTCTCTTGAATTCTCCTCCAAGTAATGGTCCTTTTAAGACCTTTGGTACAAGATTGATGGTGATCGCTGTCACTAAGGCCGACGCGCCAAGCAGTAAGAGCAAGCCCAGATCCTTCAGTTGTAAAAAGCTTAAAACTATCTCTTGCTTTGCCATGCCACCAAATGCTAACCCAAAACCAAACAGCAGGCCTCCCGTGAACACAAAAAAATGTTTTATTTTCATGGAATTACCCCCAGACCTTGGATGATAATTGCGGTCAGTATTCCCACAGCAAGAAATGTTATGACCGCATACAACGAAGTCGTTGAGAGGGAACCTAACCCACTTATACCATGTCCAGAGGTACATCCCTTTGAAAGCCGGGTGCCAAAGCCTACAAGGAAACCGCCCAATGCAAGCCTCCACCATTGCACTGAAGTCGTGAAGAAACCTTCTGTAGACAACGTTAATGTGTAAATGAAAGCTCCCAAGATCACCCCCACTGCGAATGTAAGTCGCCAACCTCTCGAATTTAGATACTGTTTCTGTTGAAAATATGGTTTCTTTGAGAAGTAAGATAGTGTTGTACTGAAGAAACTGCTTTGTGTGGCATGAAGTCCTGTTGCAATGTAGATATGACTTACACCGACACCTATGAGTATACCGCCTACTATGTAAGAAACTATACCTAATGGGAACATGTTTTTAAATAGAGATTCTGAGCGAAATAAGTGTTTTCTATGCAGAAAATTGAGTTCTGAGTGCATCGATGTTATGATTAACCGAAGGAATGCTTTTTGGGCGGATTATTTGACAAAATTGTACTTGGCGTTGTGCCAAGCAGCCATACCACCCAACAGGTTGTTCACTTCTCTGTATCCTTCTCGTCGCAGAATGCTTGCTACAAGGCTGGCATGATTCCCCGTGTTACAGACTACCACGATGGGGCGATCTGCTGGTATCTCGTCTAGACATCGTTCAACGTGACCAGCGTAAATGTGGTGGGCTCCTTTGATGTGCCCCTTGTTCCATTTGCCCTTCTCTCTCACGTCAAGCACAACCAAATCTTCGCCTTTGTCTAATCGTTTTTTCAGCTCTTGTACTGTAAGGAGGCCTAGTTGCTCCGTCGGCAAGGCTTCTTCATACCACGCCCCTATCCCATCACGGAGATAGCCAACTATCTGGTCATACCCTAATCTAATAAGGTATCGAACCGCCATCTCTAGATCTCCGCTGTCCTCTAACACCAATATAATCGCCTTGTCGTAAGGCAACACCCATCCCCCATATAATGGAAGTTTATTTAGCCGTATGCTGTATGAACCTCCGATGTGGGCTCCGCCAAAAGCTGGTGGTGTACGAGTGTCCACAACCACTACTCCAAGCTTCATCTGGTTTTGGATTTCTTTTGGTGAAAGCGGGTCGGGAGTCGGAAGGTATCCCAAAAGTGGCGGGCCATTCAGGTTGTATTGCTCCATCTTACGAAAGTATGGAGGTGTTTCGTGATGTTCAGATACTTTGAACTCAATGAATTCTTCCTTATTTTTCTGCAGGATAGGATTTAGAATGCGTTCCAAACCCAAGGTGCTTTCTTCTCTTTCGCTGATAGCTCCACCGCAAACCGATCCTGCACCATGAGCAGGACGGAGCATTACTCCATCTCCTAAAGGGAGAAGCTTATTGAAAATGCTGTTGTAAAGATTCTCTGCCATCCGCCGGGCTTCCTTTGGCCCATAGAGATCAATACGTCCCACATCACCCACAAAGAGGGCGTCACCGGTAAAAACCACTATCGGTTCCTCACCTGCATCGAGATCAGTCAAGGCATAAGACATGCTTTCATCTGTGTGCCCTGGCGTGTGAATAGCAGTCATCTTCATTTTTCCAAAAGAAAACTCTTGACTGTCTTTCAATGTCTCTCCATATTTGAAGGCCAAACCAGGGCCATGGTAGATTTTTGCCCCAGTAAAATGCGCCAGCTCCAGAGAACCGATGACATAGTCCTCATTGCGGTGAGTTTCAAAGATATTCCCAATTTTTAATCCTTCTCGCTGAGCAATGTCAATGTAAACTTGGCAGTCACGTCGCGGATCTATAACTATCGCCTCATTCTCAAAGCCGACAAAATATGAAATTTGAGCTAAACCTTCTGATTTGACCCTTTCAAGAATCATACTAGAAACCTCTTGGTATTTTGAATAGGTGACAAAATAAAAATTTCCCTCCAAATATTTTTCGACCCTTCGTTCCCATAATATGATTTGATAACAAAATGCTTTTAGACATGAAAAAGGATTTGAGATTTGGATATGCCGGGGTGGCAGAGCGGAAATGCGCTGGTCTCGAGATCACCATTGTTGATAAGGGGCTTAGACGTGTCAACCAGTGGGCTTCGGCCCTCATGGGTTCAAATCCCATCCCCGGCGCCTTTATCTTTATATGAAGAAGGTTGTTTACGGTTTTCTGGTGCCTAAGATGCTTGAAGGTAAAAGAGTTCGCCTCCGCAGCTTTGAACTCTCAGATCTCGACGAGATCATGAAGCACTGGAACAACATGGAACTAAGAAATCTCCTTGGAAGCGCAGATAGAGGTCCGGCGAGTCGCAACGACGAAGAGGAATTCATAAGAAGGACATGGAAAGAGCGTCAGGAAAGAAGGGCATTTACATTTGCAATCGAAACCATCGTAGATAACAAGCTCATAGGTGGAACCGGCATCTTTGATATCGACTGGACAAGCAGATCCGCTGTAACAGGGATAAGCATATACAATCCAGAACATTGGGGCAAAGGCTACGGACAAGAATCCATGAACCTAATCCTAGGCTTCGCTTTTCTAAACCTAAATCTCAACCGCGTCGAACTTGACACTTTTGACTTCAACAAACGAGCGCAAAAATGCTACCTGAAGGTTGGCTTCAAAGAAGTTGGAAGAAGAAGGAAAGCCAAGTTCATAGACGGCAAATATCACGACGACATCATAATGGACATCCTAAAAGACGAATGGCTCACCAAAACAAAAGAGTGAAAAAACTAGCAAATTCATACTTGGACAATGTCAAGCATTATTAAAACAGAGATAGTCAACACGAATATCACTCCAGAGAAACACATTATTGACATTAGGGCGCGTTTCTTTGTGCTTGGGATGGACTCAAAAGGTCGGTTGAAAAATTTGTCTGGACGGAGCACAATCATGAACCCAACCCATCCTAAGACTATGCTTCCAAGAATAAAGAGACCTGACATCAACCATTTGAGCCATCCAAAAAATTGCAGGGTTATTAATATTATTATGCCAGCAGCCGCGAAGAGCACGCCTATAAACCAGTCTACTACGCGACGCATAACCTATCCATTTGTACAATGCCTTGAAACATCATAAAAGGTTTAGGAATACTTATTCTTCGATAGTGAAAACAAAGTAAAACAGCAAATGCTAGTATGCGCGCGCGTCTGTTCTTTCTGTCGGCGTATTAGTCGTTGGATTACTCTTCTTTGGTTTTGGCTCTGGGTTTCGCTATGACTTCTCTTACTTCAAGGTCAAAAAAGCGAGACGCACTTGCAGACTTTATTACCAAAGCAGTGTCTGCTCCACGTCCGGTCCCAGCTATTGCTATAACCTCTCTATCTTCAGGAATCAACCCCGCATCAACTGCCATTATAACAATTTCAACACAAACCTTGGTGCCTTCACTAAAAAGCCTCAAGGTATGAGCAATAAGTTCTAAGGGCATAATAGTCTCAAACTTCTTACGTGTGGCCCTTTCAACTCCACTTAGGGCATGAGTTGCTGTAAAAATCTTAGCATCATTTCCAAGAATTTTCTTGCGATTTTCCTCCAGTAACTCGTGGATGCCCGGTTGCCGAAAGCCGAAGTGGTGCGTAACAACCACTACATTGAAGCCCTTGAAAATTATTGAGGCCTTCACTCCAGTTTCGCCGGTAGTGGAGGCTACTACAATATCCTTTATTCCCCTAGTTTCCGCATATTCCTTAACCAACTTCAGCACGGTTTCGGTGTTTTCCTTTCCCGGCCTCTCAAAATATGTGGTCTTACCTTCTATCAAATTTGTTTCGACTCCTTCACTTTTTTATAGTTGTCTTTTTTAGTGGTTTCCGTTTGAGTTT
This sequence comes from uncultured Candidatus Bathyarchaeia archaeon, assembly GCA_964503065.1. Classification (GTDB taxonomy): domain Archaea; phylum Thermoproteota; class Bathyarchaeia; order Bathyarchaeales; family Bathyarchaeaceae; genus JAOUKN01. Next base: position 13,966 of record CAZCYX010000023.1, on the reverse strand, counting down.
GGTTCCACAGATTTTGCAGTGTCTAAATTTGTAGTCTGCGGGATATTTTTGGTAGCATGCTGGGCAGTATCTGATCCAGTGTAGACGGAATCTTATACCGAATGTCATTAGAGGAGCAAATTCCACACCTATCTGATTTGCCACGTTTTGAATTGAGTAATCATCTGTGACAATCAAGGGAGTTTCGCCTTTCTTCTTGATTTCGAGAGCCAAAGCCAGAACCTGCAGATCTGCTTCTGAAAGGAAGGAGATGTCTCCAACCGTTTTGGATGCCTCCTTGATTTTGTTGACAAAATCTGCATTTGGCTCTTTGATATGTAATTTCTTGTTTTCAACTGCTGCCTTAAATCGTGTCCAAGATAGAGATTCTGAAAAAAGTTCTTTCTCCACCATGGGAACTGAATACTGTTCATTTTGAACTGAAAAAGGATCAAATCCGGCAATAAATGCTGATGTGTCAAGGATAATTATTTTCTCCTTCTCATTCAATATCTTTCACCTCTTGGGAAGAGGAGTCTTCCTTTTAGACGGTGATAGAAGTCCTCTTTGAATCGAATAAATGATGTTTCATATTCTGACTTGGTAATTGTTATGCGGTTTCTCTTCGGTTTCATTTCTTTCTGAAGATGACCGTCCAAGACGATAATTGCCTTTTTTGGTTTAAGAAGTTCTATATTGATTGTTGATTTTGTGGAAAAGACTATTGGATGAAAAACTGTTAGTGGGCAAATTGGCGTCAAAACGAAGGCATCTAACTCTGGGTCTAGAACTGGTCCTCCTCCAGATAAGGAATATCCAGTCGACCCAACTTGAGAAGCGATTACTATTCCGTCGGCACGGCACTCAGCTACCAATATGCTATCTTTCCATATTTTTGCATACAAGATTTTAGCAGGAGCAGGCGATGTAATGAAGACTTCATTTAACGCATCAGGCAGTCTAGTTTCGCCAACAAAAGATGCAAGTTTCATGTAACGTTCCAAACTAAATCTTCCTTCTAAGCATTTATCTAAAGCAACTAAACCTTCTTTTGGCGAAACTTCTGCAAGAAAGCCTCTTACACCCATGTTGACGGCAAGGATTGGAGGTTCGGGTTTAGGAATTGTAAGGCAAGTTCGTAATATAGTGCCGTCGCCGCCTATCGTAATTATGAGATCTGTCTTCATTTTTTCTAAGGGTAATGCAGTGGCTGTTCTGTTGAGGTGTTTTGCTAATTCTGGTTCCAGAAACACTGTGACTCCTCTAGTTTCTAGGTGATTTATTAGCCTCTTGGAGAAGTCTAGTGCTTTTTTGCGGTCTGTTCGTGAAACAACTCCAACAACATTAAACAGCCTCGGCATCCTCCTACTCTCTGACTGTATGATAAGCGATAAGTTATTAAAGATAAACTCTCCGTTTAGAGAAATTTACTATTGAATGTTCACTGGATATAAGATAGAGTTTCTAGATAAAAATAGTCTTATACATACGTCCACATTGACATTTGATTTTGACGAACTGTAACTTCTTCATAGACTTTCTATCCGCAATATTGGTCTTTGAAGTAATATTCATTAAAGTCCATCTAGTACTTCTATATGTTTTGATGAAAGAGGATAGAGCAGGCTGTAGAAATCTTAACGTTAGTGGCTTTGTTAATTCCCTTCACATATCTCTCAAAGTTATAATGAACCTTAAAACACAGGTAGCACTATTGGAAGCTGAAATAAAACTTATTTCAATATTGTTGAAAAAGATGTTAGGTCAAAGCTGTTACTGTAGTTTCTTCATTGTATATAGAAAGGAATTGCTGAGTATTTAGTGTTTACTTCATCTTGCTTGATATTCGTATTCAATGAAAACAGTTACTATAAAATGCAATACATTTCAACTATCCTTCTTCGTAATCTGTGTAGCCAATTGCCACTCCACACCTCGGACAAATCCCCTGCGCTGCATCATACTCCAGTCCACAGTGAAGGCAAGTTGTAGTCGCTTTACACTTCGAACAGCTTTCCCCTTCATACCATTCTCCACAGTTGGAACAAAACGTCATTCCTCTACACCTCGGACAAGTCTTCAACTTGGCGTCAAACTCTTCTCCACATTTAGTACAAGTCGCCATTATCGTCACGTCGAATATTCCTATTTTATCTAAATCACCCGACACGTATCGCTTCAACGCATCTCCTTTCACGCTCTTTTTCTCATTCGTCTCCAATGAACTAATGGTTTTTCCCTTCATCTCCGTCGTGAGGGTTTTCCCATTTTTTTCTGACAATGAACCAAGAAAAGCAAGAAAAAGCAGAAATGAAATGAAGAAACAAACAATACTGCCCCAGCTACTGTAAGGCTGAGAAATGAGCAAAAATCCTATTATGAAAAACATTAAAGCCCCAAATCCATAACGAAGAGAGTCTTGAAGTTTATTTTGCCTTGTTTCTCTAATAGGTATACGCATTTTCCCAATGCCTTTTCGCTTACTTTCTTGCTGGTCAAGCCTTATATGGTCTAAACATGCTTGGTCCGCAAGTGGTCCAAAAAGCAATTTTGCCTCTTGAGGAGTTTTGTATGGGTCATGTCTATATGTTCTATGTTTGCTACCCATAATTACACTCGGTTCATCCATCCATCTATGTAGTTCATCAAATCGTTTACCATACCGTCTTAAACTATCTTCACAATGTTCTTCATGACTAGGCATAGTTATCTACTTACTAATTAGTGTTGAAAACCAAATAATTGTTTAGGTAGGGGAGTCATCGGTGTTACCCTACCTATTTATGCTGTATTTCATCATCCATTTAGTTCGGTTCAGAATAACCATACACTATGCGGTGGTGCCCTTTTATATTTAGCAAAACTCAATTGTTGTAGGGCTTGATGGAATTGCGAAAATCGTTTATCGCAATCGGAATAATTTTGTTGGGTGTTATTATTGCTATGGTATCTATTCATAATCAAACGCAACCAAGTAGACTTAAACTTGTGACAATAGAAACCTACGGAGGCGATAGTTGGTATAAACTGAAGAACGTTAGCAATGAAACGCTTTATGATGTAACGATTTATGACGCTAACAATTTGACAGTTCGACATTACGATGTGATTGAAAAAGATCGATACTTTACTCTTTCTATAGGCAATTTTTCGACACCATTCAAAGTGAGTCATGGTGATATCGCTGTTTTGGGTATTGAAACTAATCCTACAATGTACCACTTTCTTCTTCAAAACACAAGCGGTGATGATCTTTATGATGTAAGATTTTATGATCGGTATGATAACAAGATTGAGCATTTTGATTTGATTAGAAGTGGCTTAACGTTTAAAGTGGTGACTGAGAATTCGCCATCTTTGAAAGTTGTTTATGCTGATGGTAGCTCCGAAATTTTTGATTAATACCCTTTCCCTGGATATGCTGGGTTGCAGAAGTGACGATATAAGAATTTATGTAAGTCTCTTAGGACTATATTTCTTCCAAAATTCTACGGTTCTTTCAGTAAGAGTGAGATGTCATAATGGGTTGCCCTCACAATGTTCTCTTCTTATTAGGAACTGTAGGTTCAATTTCTGATCTTGTCGTTATTATAAATCGTTCCCATTTGATTGTTGTTATCGTAAACTTCTTGTACCTTACTTGTTTACTTCAATCTTTAACATTAGCAAGAACATTTTCGTTAACAACATAAAAAACGAGAAGAGGAAGTTGTATTGTTCATGTTTCTTAGTATTCAGTTCCTTTAACTGTCGTCGAAAAGTTCACCGTTTGTCCAATTGAAGCGTCGGTTGCTATTGTGAGCTTTATACGAATATGACCAAGACATTTATCGACTAATCATGCCATTCTATTTCCCATGTTACAGTTCTACAGGCGATAAGTTATTAAAGATAAACTCTTTGTAGAAATTGCCATAAACGAGGCGAATGAAGATGAGCAAACCAGCGGAGGTTGGAGCCCTCAAAACTGGTAGTTTCGTGATAGTTGACAACGTACCTTGCCGAATTGTCGCTTATACAAAATCAAAGCCGGGAAAGCATGGCTCCGCAAAAGCTAGAGTTGTTGCCATCGGAGTCTTCGATGGGATCAAAAGAAGTTTTGTCAAGCCTGTTAGCGCTCAGATAGAGGTGCCGATCATTGAAAAACGAGCAGGCCAAGTCATATCTTTATTGCCCGCCTCTGTTCAAGTCATGGACTTGGAAACGTTTGAAATGTTTGAGGCTCCTTTACCTGAAGAGGAAGATTTAAAATCAAAGCTTACTTCTGGTGTTGAAGTTGAGTATTGGCGAATTTTGGGAATAACAAAAATAATGCGAACGAAAAGTTAGAATCCCTTATTATTTTATGGAACTATTCAGGTTTCAAGTCCCCAAAAATAATGGTTGAAAGGTGAAAAAACGTGAGACATGTTAAGCAGATGCAGTTACGACCACGAATGAGCGTCAGTGAACTAACAACTGAAATGAGGGAAGCTGGGGTCCTTGGCGCAGGAAAAATCGGAGAAGCAGCCAAGTTGACGGCAGAAATGTTCAGCAACCCAGATTACACTGTCTTTTTAACAATTGCCGGAGCTCTAGTCCCAGCTGGCTTGAGAAAAATCATACGTGACCTAATCGACCGAGAATATGTGAATGTTATTGTTACCACTGGAGCCAACATGGTTCATGATATGGTAGAAGCGTTAGGTTACAAACATATTAAGGGCTCTTTTTTTGCTGAAGATAAAAAACTGAAAGCCCAAGACATTGGCAGAATTGGCGATATTTATATCCACCAAGAAGCCTTCAAACACTTGGAAAAATGGCTATTCCAACTCTTAGAAACTATTCCCGAAGAAAAGAGGAAACACATGTCCATTGCAGAACTTCTACTTGAAATCGGGAAACAGATCAAAGATGACAACTCAATTCTTGCCACTGCGGCAAGAAAAAAGGTTCCCATTATATGCCCCGCCTTTGTCGATTCTATAGCAGGGTTCCATTTATGGGTTTTTGGGCAAGACAAAAAAATTGTTATCGATCCTCTTCTTGACACGAATAGGCTGATGGATGTGGTGTATGAAGCAAAGAAGGTGGGCATAATCATCCTTGGTGGGGGCACACCCAAACACTTCGCACTCTTCGCAAGTACGTTTCGAGAAGGAGTGGACTCTGCTGTTCAAATCACGATGGACCGACCTGAACCTGGAGGCTTGAGTGGGGCACCTTTGGAAGAGGCGATTAGTTGGGGGAAGATCAAACCAGAAGGGAAGGGGGTCACAGTGATCTGTGACGCAACTATAGCTTTTCCTTTAATAGTCGCATCAGCTCTCGAAGATTTGGACAGATAGATTACAAGAGATTTTCAAAGAAGACTTGTGAACGCTAGGATTACTTGGTCACTCAACTCTGATTTTATAACCTTTTTTCCTTGGTAGATGAACTTCTAGAATGCCCCGTTTAAATTGAGTTTTCATCTGTTTAATCTTTACTGGCACTGGGATACGGGTTTGGCAACGAAAAGCAGAAAATTCGCCTTGACGATGTGTGATGCCGAAATCCTCGAAGTGTAGCTTTCTTTTCATTTTAGCTGTAATCTCGATCAGGTCTTCCCCCACTGCCTCCACTTTGATGTTTTTGGGGTCAATATTCGGAAGATCGGCGGTGACAACCACCTCATCTGTTGAGACGAAGACACTGCAGAGGGGTTCAAGGCAACATGACTGGAGGTCCCAGCTTGGCCGTTCCATCAAAGCAGACTCAATTAGTTCGTCAGCAAATGTTTCGAGTTCTTCTACATGTTCACGCATTATTTCAAAGATTGAACGTCTTCTTCGTCTTGTAGACATGTGCCGTCTGCCTCCTACATAACATATGGAAGGTCATATTCCTGTGACTTCTTCATTTGGGTTAGTTCCCTTTGGGTGCGCTTCATGATATCTCTTGCTCTTAATCGGATTTCCTCACCTTTATCGAGCAGTTGGGAGACATCTACTTTTATGTCCGTAATTTTGGTGACCTCTCTGATCACTGCAGCTGCTGCCTCAGGATCTGGGTAATTGTAGAACGATTGAGCTAAGAGTGCTATGGCGGGAATGTTTTTTTCCGCACAAAAACGCATGGTTAACGCTTGTGGACCAACCATGTAACCTTGTTCTAGAATGTTTAATTTTTTCTTGTTCAAAAATTCTAGGAGGTCTTTGTTGGACGCTGCACCAAAGATTTTCGGTTCTTTGATGTCTTGTCGGTTTTCAACTGGTATTCCTCCCATGGAGATCATCATTTTAACCTTTTTTGATTGCCCCCAGTCAACTAGTGTCCGCATAACTGGGTGGAGGGCAGCTTCAGAAACGGGCATCTCGGAGATTGTTGCGATTAAGTTTTTGCCTCCGTATATACGGAGGGGAGCGTGAGGAAGCCCGTTGTGTAACACAACCACGGGTGGAAGAAGGTCTGAATCTACGTATGCTATTTCAGGAAAATCAAGTTCTGATATAATGTAGGAGGTGGCGATGAGCCCAACAAGTCCTACATCTGGAAGTCCATAGAGCATAATCGCATCGGAAGGTATCGCCTTCTTTTCAACCACTTTAACCACTTTAACAACTTCAGACAAGAATATTCCTCAATTGATACGCTTCTGTGAATGATAAAAAAGTTGTGGAAAACCTCATTGTATAAACTTGGCATAACACTTATACGCAACCTCTTGTTTTTGCTTGGGTTCGTAAATAGCGGAAAGGGACCCATAACGCAAGAGAGCTTAGCATTACTGGCTCCTACTACGGAACCATTACCATCGCAACTGTCGGAGTTTTATGCTGTTTGGATAGAAGAAAAGATGCTTTGGACTTGCGCCACCATAAGAACAGATGTAGGAGCTGTTCAAGAAAGAAGTCGGTGAGATAGTTTTGGAAGATATCATGCTCTTAATTGTAATCACTTATAGTGTTTCATTAGGCTTTGGCTACTTGCTACAGAAATATCTTAAAATGCCTTGGATGTTCGCCTCTCTATTCTTCGGTCTCGTTCTATCCGCACTTGGTCTATTTAAACCCACTATTGAAAGCGACCTTTTTAAGATGCTAGAAACCGTTGGAATGTACCTTCTCCTCTTCATAATAGGCTTTAGCCTAGACTTCAAAAGGATGGCTAGATTAAAAAATTATGTTATCTTAGGAACCATTACCATTATTGCTTGCGAAGGCCTTTTTGGAAGTTTGCTTCTTTATTTTGTCTTCCCAGCTGAAGTGAGCCACTCTTATTTAGTTGCTGTAGTTACAGCTCTATCGTTTGCAACAGTTGGAGAAGCTGTTCTACTGCCCATTCTCAATGAATTTGGAGTTATTAAAACAACTTTTGGTCAACTTACGCTGGGAATAGGGACTTTAGACGACGTCGTAGAAGTTTTGATGCTTGCGGTTGTTGCTATTTTACCCGGATTTCTACCAGCAACGCAAACACAGAATTTTCCAAATCCAATGATGACTCTTTTAGATTTAGGCTGTCTGCTCCTTCTCACCTTTGCGTTAATAAAACTTGGGAGTAAAATAAAGAGAATTCTGGAAAGGAATCATCCAGCACCTTACGTGACATCCTTACTAACTTTAATTATATTCTTTTCATTTGTCGCTCTAGGCGGATTTGTCTTCGAAAGTCTAGCAACTGTTGGTGCAATATTTGGCGGGATAGTCCTTAGAGGATTATTACCTAAGGAAAGGCTATATCAAAACGAGAGAGCTGTAGAATTTTTGGGTTACATCTTTCTCTCTCCTCTCTTCTTTCTAAGCATAGGAGCCTCGGTTTCCATAGCTTCTCTTCTCGTTTACCCATCAATGATTGCACTCATTTGGGTTGTTTCGAAAGGTTCGAAACTTTCATCTTCTCTCTTGCTTTTCCGCAAATTGCTTAGAAATAAATACTCTTTATTATTGGGTCTGGGGCTTAGTGTAAGATTTAGCACAAGCTTGATTGTTCAGTTCATTTTGCTAAATTCAGGATTAATTTCGATAGCTCTATATTCCTCGCTCATTGCAACTGCCATATTCATGAAGCCAGTAATAATAGGCATTTACTCTTGGGGCTTATCAAAAGGGAAGCCCCCATGATGTTGGCGCTTCTTTTGACTTGACTATGCTCCACACATAATCTAGTACTCTTTTCTCTGCGTGTACGCATGTACCGAGATGACAAGAACTGCCTTTAAAAAGGTCCTTGATAAGGTCTGAAGAGTTCTTTCAATATGGACAGCATGGTAGGCACCTGAGTGACAATGTCTGTGAGCGTTACTATACCGACAAGTTTCTGCTTGCTCAGGACAAGAAGTTTTTTTATCTTCTTCCTTGTCATAAGTTCAGCTGCTTCGTCTAAACTGGCTGTTTCACTGATAGTTAACACTGGGCTTGTCATAATCTGCCTTGCAGTCAGAGCTTCTGGTGCTAAGCATGGCTCCACTACTCTTCTGAGTATATCGCGTTCGGTTATGATTCCTACCGGCCTGTCGCCCTGCACAACTACTATAGAGCCTATGTCGAACTTGTTCATAGTTGCTACCACTTCTTTGACCGTGGAGTCTGGCCGTACTACTTTGACATCCTTCGACATTATGTCTCTCACAAGAACTATATCCGCCATCTTACTATTCCTCCACGCCACGACTAACCATTTTTTGGCTCAGTCCTTTATGTGTTTTGGCACGTTTATGCGCACCACTCAAAACATCGTTGGGTTTATTTAAAAGTAAGCTATGTTTAAGTTGGAGAAAAATTATGGCTTTAGACCGTCTCGGTTCATCGCTTTACGATGCCTTAAAGAAGATCTTTCGAGCGCCAGTCGTTGATGAAGCAACCGTCAAAGAGTTAGCCCGCGACCTCCAAAGGGCATTACTGCAAGCAGACGTGAATGTAAAACTGGTTCTCGAAATATCAAAGCGAATAGAAGACAGAGCCCTTAAAGAGAAGGTTCCACCAGGAGTTTCAAGGCGAGAACACGTAATAAAAGTCGTCTACGAAGAACTGACTCGCTTCCTAGGTGAAAAACCAGTTCCATTAAAAGTGGAACCTGGAAAAAAGAAGATTGTTATGCTTGTTGGAATCCAAGGTTCAGGCAAAACAACAGGCGCCGCAAAACTGGCAAGATATTTCCAGAAAAGAGGACTAAAAACAGCACTAGTTTGTACCGATACTTACCGCCCTGGAGCATACGCACAACTGCAACAACTAGCAAATCGGATAAAAATCCCCATATACGGCGACCCAAAAACCCAAAAGTCCACAGTCATCGCTTCGGAAGGATTAAAAAAATTTGATGATTACGAAGTTGTCATCATTGACACTGCTGGTCGCCACAAAGAAGAGAAAGGTCTCATCCAAGAAATGAAGATGCTGGAAAAAGCAATTAAACCAGACGAAGTCATCCTTGTCATTGACGGAACCATAGGTCAACAAGCAGCAGTACAAGCAAAAGCATTTCACGAAGCCACACCAATAGGATCAATCTTTGTTGCAAAACTTGATGGCTCCGCAAGGGGAGGCGGTGCCCTCTCAGCAGTTGCAGCCATTGGGGCACCAATAAAATTCATCGGTACAGGCGAAAAAATCAACGACATAGAACCCTTCGTTCCCTCAAGATTTGTCGGCAGACTACTGGGTATGGGCGACCTTGAAAGCCTCATCGAAAAAGTTCGCGAGGCAGAGGTACAACTACCCGAAAAGAAGATGAAGGCATTTCTAAGCGGCAGATTCACGTTAACTGACATGTATGAACAATTTGAATCCATGAAAAGCCTAGGTCCACTCAGACATCTTCTAAAATTAGTTCCAGGCCTTTCCTACAATATCCCCGAAGACATGATGGAAATGGCAGAAGACCGCTTAAAAAAATGGAAAGTAATCATCGAATCCATGACTCCACAAGAAAGAGAAAACCCGAAAATCTTCTCATCTTCTCGAGTAAAACGAGTGGCAAGAGGCTCAGGAACAAACGAAAAAGAAGTCAAAGAACTGTTAAAACAATATTCGATGATGAAGAAAATGATGAAAACCCTAAGGAGAAAAAGACTTCCATTCTTTGGAAAGAAATTTCCGATTCCTCAAGGATGAAATTAAAGCATCTCCAAACTCACTTATGTAGAAAAGGAAAAGCCCTATGGAAATACTTGAAAAGTCACGGAAAATGCTTGAGAAATACCCTCTTTGCGACCATTGTTTAGGAAGACAGTTTGCCCTCTTAGGCTACGGACTAGACGACCAAAAAAGAGGTGAAACCCTAAAACTCCTCTTGACTATGAAAGGTCACCAAGAAAGCCTTCTTGGAAAGAAAACTGGAATCTCTCTTCTCAAAACTTTGGCAGTAAACGGGTCCTTCGCCATGGCAGCTGAGATATTAAAGAAGATGAAGAAGAGGATTGGAGAAGGGAGAAGCTGTTACCTTTGTGAAGGGCAATTTGGCCTTCTGGAAGACTTGGTAAAGAGTTCTGTTAGAAAATTGAAACGTTACGAATATAACACGTTTCTAGTGGGTATGGAACTGCCAACTGAAGTAGAGGAAAGAGAGGACGAATTCAAGGCAGAATTCGAGGTAAAACATGGAGAAAGCATGAGAAACGAATTCAGTCGCGACATCGGAAAGAGAATCTCAGAAATAACAAAAAAACAAGCCGAATACAAAAAACCCGAAATCGTAGTTCATGTTAACCCCTTCACAAAAAAAATCAAACTTCAAGCAAACCCACTCTATATCGCTGGCAGATACAGAAAAATTGTACGCGGAATACCACAATCAAAATGGCTCTGCTCCAAATGTAGAGGAGAAGGGTGTGACCAATGCAACTGGACCGGAAAAATGTATCCCGAATCCATCGAAGAGATCATTGCAGCCCCGACTTTAAAATTAACTCAAGGGGAAGACGCTTCCTTCCATGCAGCTGGAAGAGAAGACATAGACGCCCGCATGCTAGGGCGTGGTAGACCCTTCATCTTAGAGATCAAAAAGCCTAGAAAAAGATTCGTCGACTTGAAAGCCCTTGAGGAAACCATCAACGAAAATGCAATGGAAAAACTGGAAGTTTTGAGTCTTCAGTTCGCAGATAGGGATGCCGTAAGGAAGTTGAAGAAAAAAGAGATGGCTGAAAAGGTTTATAAGGTAGTCATTAAGTTTGACCGAAGCATCTCGGATGAAGAATTGGAGTTAATAGAAGAAAAGTTCACTGATGTAGTCATTCGTCAGCAAACTCCTTTGCGTGTGTTGCATAGGAGAGCAGATAAAGTACGAGAAAAGCACATATATACGGCAAAAATAAAGAGATTGGCACCTGACAGAACAGAAATGAGAGTCCATTGTCAAGGAGGACTATACATTAAAGAATTAATCACAGGAGACGAAGGTCGAACAAAACCCTGCGTTTCTGAAATTCTTAATGCTAAAGCTGAACCCCTCGAATTAGACGTCCTTAATATTATAAAGAGGCGATGAAATGAAAAAATCAAAGGGCTACCGCGCACAAACTCGCTCTCTCCTAAGAAGAAAACCACGAGAAAGAGGAAAATCAGGACTCAGCAAAATCCTTTACGACTACAAGAAAGGAGATAAAATAGTAATCAAAACAGATCCAAGTGTTCATAAAGGCATGCCTCATCGGAGATATCATGGAAAAATCGGTATCATAGCGGATAAGAAAGGTAAAAGTTACGTCATAAGCGTCAAGCAAGGGAATGCAGTTAAAGAGATAATTGTGCGTCCAGAACATATTAACCCCCACAAAGAGGGATGAAAACGCCCAAAAAAGAAGTGAAAGAACGGTTGCTCACTGTGCCACAGGCAAAAGAGATGTTAGAAAAGATAGGCGAAGAAAGGCTGGATCAGTTTCAAAGAAGAACATTAGATTTTGCTGCAAAGTTTTCCAAAATAGATTCTAAACCCGCAGAGGAACTTATGAATAAACTTGTTGAACAGTTCGAATTGGATAATGAAGAAGCAGCCCAGATAGTGAATTGTATGCCAGAATCCATAGAAGAAATTCGGGTTTTTTTGGCTGGAGGACGCAAAATCGTGGAGACCTCCAAGTTAGAAGCCCTCCTAGCTTTTTTGAACAAATACCGGAAAAGTGAATGAGTCCTATTTGAACGGTTCTAATACAGTAAGGGAAGATTAGTAATAGCGAATAACCTATCAAAACATGTTATGCCAAAATAAATATATTGATTAGACATATTATGGATTAAAGCAGTCAAGTGTGTTCCAATGAAGGCAAGAGATAGCGGTTACGCTTGTTTCTCGAAGACGTTTAACCAGTGGAGACCCTAAAACATTCTAACGTTGGAGGTGCCGCATGCAAATTTTAGAAGGAAGTAAATTAAGGTGAGGGAGGACTATGAGTCAAGCATCTGAGAAACGTTACGAAGAACATGCGTACGTCCTTGATTTTCTTCCCCATGGAAGACCTGGGGGCCGACAAAGTTATCGAGCGGGAGCCCTAGTTCAGGTTATTGGTGAAGAGTATTTTACACTTCTCGAGGTAATTGCAAGAGAGGGGGTCGTTCTCAAATCGTCTCAGAGAGTTTATGTCGGCAAAGACGCTCGAGATCAGGTCACCTATATAATAGGTAGAATAGGCTATAACGAACTGACGACAACTGCCAAGATGGAACTGCCAATGGTGGTGGAGAAAATAGTGCTTAACCGTGAAAGTTGGTTTGTTAACTTCTTTAATACTGCACCAGCGATAACGCCCAGAATGCATGCATTAGAGTTAATTCCCGGAATCGGAAAAAAATACATGTGGCAAATGATCAATGAACGCGAAAGGAATCCCTTTAAGAGCTTTGAAGACCTACAACAGCGCGCTAATATTCCCAATCCTGTGAAACTTGTCGCAAAAAGAGTTTTAGAAGAGTTGTCTGAGGAGAGTAAATATCGCTTCTTCACAAGGGCAATCTAATGGCTCAAATAATGAATCTTCTTGACAAGACTAAGCATCTACTTCGCCTTTACAAGTTTTCACCCAAAAAACGTTTTGGACAAAACTTTGTTGTAGACAGTTCTCTTCTGCAAAGATTGTTATCTTACGCGTCTATAAAGAGTGAGGACGTGATTCTGGAGGTGGGGGCTGGTTTTGGATTTCTAACAAGGTTACTTGCTGAAAAATGCAAGAAAATTATTGCTGTTGAGGTTGACAGAAACTTGATAAGGGTGTTAGAAACACAACTTAACGATTTAGAGAACGTGGAATTGATAGCGGGAGATATTTTCAAAGTTTCAGTTCCACCTTTTGACAAAGTTGTTTCAACTCCTCCCTACTCAATTTCTTCTCCTATGTTATTTTGGCTTCTAGAAAGAAAATTTGACTGTGCAGTTTTGACGTTTCAGCAAGAATTCGCAGAAAGACTTGCAGCTTCTGTTGGAAGCAAAGATTATGGAAGATTAACGATCACAACCTACTATTTTGCAGACACAGAACTTTTGGAGCATGTACCTAGAAGAATGTTTTATCCGCCACCTAAAGTTGATTCCATGGTTGTGCGTTTAAAACCTAGAAAACCCCCTTTCTCAGTGGTTGACAAGGAAACCTTTTTTGAACTTGTGCGGGTGATGTTTACTCAACGGAACAAGAAAGTAAGAAATGCTATTATTCCTTTTTTACGTAAGCGAAAAATGATTGGAAAAAAAGCCATAAAATTAGCAGATTCTTTATCTTTCCACTACAAGAGAGTCTTTGAACTCGCACCAGAAGACTTTGGAGCCCTTACCAATGAAATTATCCAGAAAACCAGTGAAGAAGGTCTTGTTTAACGATTGCGTATTCTACATTTTAGAGAATGTTTACGAGTCAGCAGAAGACACTTTTCTTCTTGCAGAAAATCTTTGTATCAACAAAAATGATTTTGTGCTTGATATGGGCGCCGGGTGCGGAATATTAGGAATTCTAGCTGCGAAAAAAGCCAGATCGGTTATTGCCATAGACATAAATCCTTACGCAGTTTACTGTGTCAAGATGAACGCAAAACTCAAC
>CAZCYX010000022.1:0-18285 GCA_964503065.1 uncultured Candidatus Bathyarchaeia archaeon | reverse complement strand
ACAGCCCATCCCCATCCTCCACTAGCATCCTGATTAGTCTTGACAAACTGTATTGTGTCTTGGATTATGGTAGAGTTAGCAGCAGTACCTGCCGAGGTTAATGCGATTACGCCCCAGAAATCGTCGAACAACCAGTCTTTATCACCTATTTGGCCATTGTTAAAAAGCCCTTCTAAGATTGCAACATAATCAGTTCCATTGATGTTTCGCGGGTCCTCTTTAGCAGCGGTCATAGATAAAATAAACCTTCCAACATCCGAAGCCTTGCCAAGGTCAAGTTGGTTCGTATTCGCCTTTAAATAGTCAACTATTGAAACGTTGTTTGGACTCCAGGTGTGCGGGTCTTCTCCTGCAGCAGCAATCGCCATAGTTGCCCAACTCGATGTAGCAAAATTTTCTATACAACCGTTGGGTTGTTGAATACTCTTTAGATAGTCAAGTGCATTTGACACTGGGCTGTCTGGACTAAGTGAGATATCCTGTATCCAAGGTTGTCCTAAGTTTGGAGTTTTAGTCAGAATTGGCACAATCAATAACAATAAACCGATGGCAATAACGATGGAAAGTTTACCTTTCCGTATGTATTTTTCTATAGACCCCATTTACATCCTCACTGGCTGGATTATCCAGCCATATATTTAACTGTTGCGATAGTATTAAAGACAAAAACATGGTATTAATGAGAGCGATGATGATGGAATCGCTAAAGGTGATAGAAAAGATTGCGAGAAAGTTGGCGCCTGGTCGCACGCCCTTTTTTACAGAGGCCCATGTAATCAAAGCTCTTGAGGAAATAGAAGTCCAAGGACAGGTGGGTCGAATAAGGCTATCTAAAGAACTTGGATTAGGTGAAGGACCAACTAGAACTCTTATCAAACACCTCAAAAAAGAGAAGCTAATCAAGATATCCAGATCTGGAATTGAACTCTCTGTGTATGGAAAGAATTTGTTCTCTACTTTAAGGGCTGAGATAAGTGAGGAGATGGAGATTCCGTCCAGCCCGTGTCAGAATTGGCACAATCAATAACAATAAACCGATGGCAATAACGATGGAAAGTTTACCTTTCCGTATGTATTTTTCTATAGACCCCATTTACATCCTCACTGGCTGGATTATCCAGCCATATATTTAACTGTTGCGATAGTATTAAAGACAAAAACATGGTATTAATGAGAGCGATGATGATGGAATCGCTAAAGGTGATAGAAAAGATTGCGAGAAAGTTGGCGCCTGGTCGCACGCCCTTTTTTACAGAGGCCCATGTAATCAAAGCTCTTGAGGAAATAGAAGTCCAAGGACAGGTGGGTCGAATAAGGCTATCTAAAGAACTTGGATTAGGTGAAGGACCAACTAGAACTCTTATCAAACACCTCAAAAAAGAGAAGCTAATCAAGATATCCAGATCTGGAATTGAACTCTCTGTGTATGGAAAGAATTTGTTCTCTACTTTAAGGGCTGAGATAAGTGAGGAGATGGAGATTCCGTCCAGCCCGTTAACAGTTGGCACCTTCAATGTTGCAGTTCTCGTGAGAGATGGAGGTTCTGCTGTGAAATATGGATTGGAGCAACGAGATGCAGCAATTATGACAGGCGCCTACGGAGCTACCACACTGATTTTCTCAGACAACAAGTTGATAATGCCAACCGTAGCAGAAGACATTTTCAGGGATATTCCATTAATCCGTGACACCCTCTTGTCTAAATTAAAACCAAAAGAAAACGATGTAATCATAATAGGAAGTGCAGAGGAGAAGAGACTGGCTGAGTTGGGAGCAAAAATGGCCGCTTTTGAACTGTTAAAATCTCGAAGTAATAAAATGCACCTTCATCATAAAGTTCTATGAACTGTAAGTTGTATGAAAAGACTTGACATTTCCCTTAAAAATGTCTCATAAAACTCAAATCATACTTTCCTCTAACAATCGTTTTTATGTAGAGAAGTTTTCGGTTTGTTGCAACAACAAGCCCGCATGCTTCGCAAACATATTCGCAGAGCTTCGGATCGTAATATATCTTTCCACTACATTCCGGGCATTTCATTTTAGGCTCATCCTAGACATATTTTGTACAAGTAAAAATGTACTCAACCCCTTTTGTGTTCGCAAAAAAAGGAGGAGGGATTGTTGGCAAAATCGTTTTGAAAATATGTTTGTATAACTCTTTGGTCCACCTCCCTTAAGTTTGGGCCCAATCATCTGGTGCACCGCTGTAGTGTATCTTGAGATTTTATAAAATTTTTATGAATTCTTGGTAAACTTAATTCAGATTCTGAACTGGAGGCATCATGACAACCAAAGACGGGCGCTCAACATTTCTTACAAGTTGGTGCGGTCGCCGGGATTTGAACCCGGGTTGTCAGCGTGGCAGGCTGATGTCCTAACCAAACTAGACTACGACCGCCCGAGACATCAGTTTTCTAACATCACTTTTAAAGATATTCCCACAAAAGCAAAACAAAACATAATCAACACCCTCATAACACTAAAGAACAACGGAAAATCCGAGAACACCCTCAAAACAATCAGTTACAAACTAGGACAAATAGCACAAAACTGCGACATCAACAATCCAGACAAAGTTAAACAATACATCGCAAACGCAATACACCACAGAACCCGAAAGCCTCTAGACGACTCAACAAAACACAAATTCACAGTAGCATATGACCACTACTGCAGCATAATAGGGATACAATGGACTAAGCCAATATATAAGCAACGAGAGAAAACCCCCTTAATTCCATCAACCGAAAACGTAAACGCAATAATAAACCATGCCTCAAAGAAATACATAACCATATTCACAATAATGAAAGAAACAGCAATCGCACCCAAAGAACTATCAGACATCACACAAAAAGACATAGACACAGAAAAAAGAATAATCCGAGTTAAAGGAGTAAAAGGACACGATTCAGGTTCATACAAACTAAAACCCAACACCGCCGAAATGCTAAGAGTTTACATACACAAACACTCCGAAGAACACCCCTTCCCAAATCCACACGCACAATCCCAAGTATGGGTAGATACACGCAGAAGAGCAATAAAGAAACTATGCAAACCCGAATTACAAAAGATAGAACTACGCAACTTAAGAAATTACTCAGCAAGCGAATACTATAAAAAACTACCAATTCGTGACCCCATCGCAGTAATGCGACATCTCAGACACAGAAAACTCGAATCAACAATGCACTACATAAGAGCAATAGACCTAGAATACGAAGAAGACGAAAACTACATCTGCCGAACATCAACAACACTAGAAGAAGACGCAAAACTCATAAAAAACGGATTCCACTTCGTAACCGAAAGAGACGGAACAAAACTATTCAGAAAACGCAAATAAACCCACCCTTTTTTTACCTCAACCGTGTCGTAGCTTTTCGCTACGACGACCACACGTTTACGTCGAAGCCGATAACCTAAAGCAACCTCCTAATCGCATCAACTTCTCTAAAAAACTCCTCCTCATCAACATCCATCTCATCCTCAAACTCTTTCAAATGAACACAACCCTCACACCGCCATACTTGTCTTATATCACGAACATTACGCAAACACTCTACTTCTGCATTAAAAATACACTTAGACTTCTTATTATTCATAGCTACCGCTACCCCTCTCAGCCACCTCACACCACTCAAAAGCCTTATCATAAAACCCTTTTACAGACTCACGAACCCCCCGACGTTTCCTAAACAAAGCAATAACACTGGATTCCCGACCACAATACTCATGACGAACCAAACCATGCCCACAAATCGGACACTTCGGTTTTTGTAAAGCATCCCATTCCCTCCGCAATTCCTTACTAATTTTCAACTTACGATAACTCACAACCCAAACCAACGGACAACATGATAACGCCTAACACCCTTCTTAATGGTTGAATGATGTAACTGATACCATGCACTTCCGAAAACACTCTTACGCTCACCCTTAACCTTAACATAAATACCATCAACCTCATTCTGTCTAAAATTTCTATCAACGAAACCCCCGCATCCTTTACGACACGGTTTACCAGTTCGCTTAAAACAACCCCGACACTTACCGTAACCACCCAAAATAAAACCCAACACATGAAAATGAGGACTCCAATACCATCCCTTAAACGGCTTATAACGCATACCATGGAAAATTCTAGCACCGCCGATAACCCCCCTAGATTTTAAAGCACGCTTACACAAATCCCAAAGTTTCTCCTCATCTAAATGCCAATATTTAGAAGGAACAGAAACAATAACGTGTTCAACCAACCCAAAACGTTTAGACGCTTGTTCTAAACGAAACTCAATACTCTTAGCCTCCCTAACAGCCCACCCACGCTCATAACAAACAGGGCAACTAGGTTTATCACAACTATGAAAGATTGGTCTGAAAAAACCCTTACCACGACAATCAACAAGACGACCATCCTTACCGAAAACAGATTTGTTATGTAACTCTACACGACTACACCCCACAAACTTACGAAAAGTCCCACACCTCTCATTAGTCACCTCCCCATGACCAACCAACTGAAAACCATTAAAGGTAACATATGTACCTTGTAGAGCAGACGGACTCTTCGCCTCACCACTCATAACCTTCTCCAACGAAGGCTCTTCATCATCAAAATCATCTTTACCATCCCCAACACCCCTCCCAAACATCCTCTCTACACTACTCAATAAATATCCCCCAAAGAGCAACACTCCACGACAGGCACAAGAGGCATCCCACAAAATAAACAATAATCAACCTTAGCAGGATCACTCCTCCCATACGACACAACACCGCATCTAGGACATTTTTTCTTTTTCAACCAACCCAAAAGAATTAACCCCCCCTCCACTCCAATCTTACCAAAAATGAATAAAATCATACACAGCATGCCCAATACCCACCAAAGCTCGAATCGTACCCGTAGCACCATTATACAAAGCCAAAAACCCCTCACCAACAGCCTTAAAATCTCCCTTAGAAAGACCCGAAATCACCACATCCGCAACATACATAAACAAAAGAAACGGAGCCAAAGGCAAAAACTCCAACACAATCCCCAACAAAGGAACCAAAACACCATACAAAGGGCCAGCCCAATTAGCAAAATCCACAACATACCGCCCAACTTCATCAGGTAAAACCTTCGCACCAAACCCACGAATAGCTTCAATCAAATCCCAGCCCCACGACTCAAAAACCGACACAACAACAGGTAACTCAGGACTAAAGACCTCAGACTTCAAATCATCATGCAAAAACCCCTCAAAACAACCCGACCCAATATGCTTAATCGTCAAAGTAACCGTAACATTATCAAACCAAGCAGGAGCCAACGAAAAACAATCAAAATAATCATATAAAACGAAAGGGTAATCGGGGTCATCAAAATAAAATAGCAGTGGACCAATAGCAAGAGGCTTATTAGCATACGAATAACAATAATCAAAACACCTAACGAACAACTCAGTACCATTACGCCACAGCAAAACCTCAGCATAATCCCACGGATACAACCCAAAAGGCTTCCCACTTAAAACATAAATTTCCTCCGACATATTACACGCCACGATACTCCCACCAACAACAAAATTTTGGTCTATTCCCCACAACCTCTGATAATGCATAAAACTTAACCTCAAATAAATCCAAGTACCATCATTGGCAGACGAAAAATTCCAAATAAAATGAACATACATCTCAGCACTCTGAAAAGGAAAAACTGTTCTCTCACTCTGAAATTCACTAAAATTAATCCGACACTCATAACCACAAAAATTCTCAAAACCCTCATACTTCCAACGCATCTGACCCCAATCATCAGACGTATCACCACTAAAATGCTCTCTCTCTTTAATCAACCAAGACCCACAACCCAAACCCATATCATCCTCCCAATCAGCAAAAACAACACCAACAAACAAGCAAAGGAAAATACTAGCAAAAACTACTTTCTTTAAAGACATCACTCAGTAAAACCTCCTAAGAACAAAACGTCCTCTAAGGCATATCTCCTTTTTGTGTGAGAGATTTTTAACTAAAAATAATGGCACACAACATAAAATATGTGAGAAAAAAGAACAATCTATAAAACAATAGACAAAAAAACGTCAAAGAACCTATTTACGAATCCAAACAGAGCAACGATAATCGGGATGTCTAGGTCGTTTTGGATAAAGAAACCCCAATTTATCCTCAGCAATCACATAATCAACACATGCAGCAACCAATCGAGGAACAGTTAAACCCTTGACACACTTCCCCCTGCTAAGAATCTCACCCTCTAAAGCAATTAACGCTCCCTCACCCAGATAAACACTAACAGCCTTTCCTTTTACCATACCTTTATCACCCCCATCCTCTTTTTCCACCCGCAACTGAAGACTGAAACAATGATGAGACAACCATCCCTTATGATATTGCATAAATATACACACATGATTATGAAGCACTATATATATGGAATACTCCAAAATCAGACATGGTTTTCTCAATACTCTTTCCCAAACCTCACCGTCTCTAGTGAATAATAACATCACCACCACACCAAAAAAAGAAAAAACATAAGCACGCATTTAAACACTCCTAACCCTTCTCCTTCTTCTTAACAGACATCTCACCATTAGTAACTGAAACCTCTAAAACATCGCCTTTTTTGATTTGAAGATGCTCCACAATTTCTTTAGGAATAGTCATACGAATACTGTTACCAACTTTAACAGCCTTAATCTTGAATATAATTGGCATAATCATTTTCCCAATCACCAAGATATTTTTAGGATATACTTATATATAACTGTATCCAATAAATACCACTTGTATATCCAAAAGGTATATGTAAAAGGTGAAAGAAAAGATGAATAAAGAAAAATTTGTCGAAGTGACCATCAAACTACCGAAACCAATAGCAGAATTCCTACAAACCTTTGAAAACAAAGACCTTGAAGAACTCATAACCTTCATTGTCATTGAACACGTTAGAATCGACATAGAAAATGCCGAAGAAATACTAACCAACACCTACAACCTAGAACCAATATTCAAGAAATATAATGTGGAACCGTGATTAAAATGAAGAGACAAATACCCAATAAATTACTAAGCCCTAAGGCTGATGTCCTAACCAAACTAGACTACGACCGCAACCTAGTATTCTGGTTACTCTCTTACACAAGCATAAGATTAGGCTTTTGGATGCCCCACTCCATCTTGCTCCGCAATCCTAAAGGACTGAGATTTCATATTAATTGAAAGAAAAGATTAAAAGAGTTGGTGCTAATTTCGATTCTTCAAGTTGTAACTTTGAAGAAGGAAGCTTGCCATAGTTGGGATTCGTTGATCCATTAACCGCGCTCATTGTCTCCTTTGCTTTTCTTGGAATACTGGTGTACAAACGTGTGAACCTTGGAGTAACCTTAACCTTCACAGCCATCCTTCTGAGCCTTTTATCCATGGAGTTTGGCGAAATTCCAAATGTATTTTTTAAAACATCAACTGATGCCCTCACGATTTCCTTAGTATCAGCAACATTCGGAATAATGCTGTTAAGCCAACTCTACAAGGAAACAGAGGTCGTAAAAACCATGAGTCAAAGCCTCAGTGACATAGTGAAGAACTCCAAACTTGTAGTGAGTTTGCTTCCAGCGGTTATAGGTCTTCTACCAGTGGCTGGAGGTGCGTTGATGTCTGCGCCGCTTATAGAGGCCGAGGCAAACAAATTAGAACTAAAAGAAGGCAAGAAGACTTATGCTAACATTTGGTTTAGACACACCATTTTCCCAGTTTACCCGATGAGCCAAGTTCTTATACTCACCGCAGCGCTCACAAGCATGTCTCTAACTTCACTGATCATGAGGCAGATTCCAGTTGCAATAGTAATGATTGCAGTCGGATATCTGATAGCCTTCTGGAAAGTCTCGACAGTTAAGAATGAAATTGAGAAAGACAGCCTTGGTGCAAACTTAAAGTCTCTCCTGACAACTTTTTCGCCCATTCTCGCAATGATCTTTGCCGTCGCGGTTCTCAGCATCGACGTTTCTATAGCCGCCTTCATAGGAGTCGCAGTTCTACTTCTTATCGCCAGACCAACTCTAAACACGTTTTCAATACCTTTCAGAAGCAAGGCAATTTATGGAGTTACATTAGCTGCGTATGGGGCCATGCTTCTGAGAAATGTTACCATAGCCTCTGGAGTCTCTAACTTCTTTGGGGAAATAATAGCCCAGGGAAACGTGAATGAAGTTGTGTTGTTGCTAATTGTTCCAGCTGTTTTAGGTTTTCTTGTGGGTTCTCCGTCTGGCGGAATAGCTATAAGTGTGCCGATGCTGGCAGGAACGTTGAACTTCATGCCTAACGCGGCGGGACTGCTCTACATAACGGCATACTTGGGATATTTGGGCGCACCAACACACCTCTGCCTAGTTCTGACGGCGGATTATTTCAAATGTCCATTGGGTAGGCTTTACAAGTACATGGTTCCTTCATTAGCAATTTCATTTGTAGCAGCAATTCTTGTCTATTTTCTAATTTAAAACTCATAAAACCCTTTAAAAATCTCTTTCCCATTCCTTAATTAGACATCTGCCTGCTTTTTCCAACATCTCGAGCTTATGATCCTTCGAGAACCGAGTTACAGGAACCAAATCGAAGATATCGAATCCAAGCCTCCTAAGATAATCTTCAAGATTGTACAGGGCACGGACGGCACCTCTGCCGCTTCCACCAGCCGAGGCTATCCCGATAGCCTTCTTACCCATAAAAGTCTTAAAGCCTCTTCCAGTCTCGCATCGGCGGAGACGGTCTAGAAAGACTTTAGCAGACTCGCTGAGGTCATGCCAGTAGACAGGCGTAGCAAAGATTAAGGCATCAGATTTTGCAATCTTCTCATTCAAATTCTGGAAATCGTCTTCAAGAATGCAGACTCCCTCTTTCCTGCACTTTCCCCATCCGCCTTCGCAAGCGATACACGGCTTTATATCGAGCCTGTTCAGATGGATGAACACAGTCTCTCCACTCTCAGCCTTGACGCCCTTAAGGACAGCTTGAGCAAGACTAGAAGTCAGACCATCCAGATTAGGACTTGACTGGATAGCAATAACCTTCATTGTAACAACCGGAACCTAACAGATAAAACGAAATAAAAAATGTTGCGCGCACATTCTTTCAGTGAAATCTGGGGTTATGGAATTGTAGCATGATCACACTTGCAATTAGAAAAATTACACTAAAGGGAAGGACAAACCAAACATTGGTCAACTCTATTACCCCAGCGGCTAAGGCTGGCGCAACAGAAGCGATTAGTCCTTCCGTAAAGAAATAGAAGCTATAACCCAATCCTCTCTGTGCTGCTGGTGTTATGTTTGCCACTATTGTATTTATAGGCGACCATATAGTGCTACTGAAAAATGCATAAAGAATGTATGTAGGAATAATAAAGTGAAGCTCTAAAGTCAACGATAACATAGAAAGTGCGATCGCGCCACCGAGAGTTGTCAAACTCAGCACCCTCTTTGCATTTAGCCTTTCGGCCAAATAGCCGCTACACACAGAACCTACAATCCCGATGAAGGGGCCTAACCCAAAGATCAGGCTGGCTACCGCTTCTGAGAGACCCATGGTCTCTACTAAATATGTAGTCATAAAGGTTGAACTTCCAATTGATCCTATTTGCCTGATGCCTATAACAACTAGAAAGAACAAGAGCCCTGAGGAAAAAACAAGAGTTAACTTTGCTAATCTACTTCTACTTTGACCCTCTCCTTTCTCAACTCCCTTGACTTTAAGTTGTGAAGATGTAAGAATTATGAACCCCCAAGTTAGTATCGGAAAGCTCCAGAACAGATAGACCCATCTCCAGCCCAATGTTGACAAAAATATGGTTAGACTGACAACCCCGGCACCTGAACCAAGATTCCCAAGAGCATTGTGGAATCCTATAGACCTACTTATCCGTTCTGGCTTCGCAAGTTGACTGATTTGATTCAAGCCAGAGATGTGGTAGAGAGGAGATGAAATTCTCATCAGGGACACTCCTAATACTAGAATCCAGAAGTTGTTTGTTTGACTAACGAAGAGCACTGAGAATCCCTCTATTAGCATGCTGGCAAACAACAGATAGTTTACGCCGATCCGATCTGCTAAGATTCCGAAAGGGATGTTCATTAAAAGAGCAACTAGGCTTGGAACAGTTGCAATCATAGAGGCTTCGAGAAGAGTTAACTGGAATTCTTGAATCATGACTGGGATGAGGGCAACCTGTATGAGTAGGTATACTTCAATGAACATGTGTGTGATGCAGATCATCCACAGAGGTTTTTCCATACGTTATTCTCCGAACAGTCATTGAAATTTCAAGAGTAAACGGGATCGTAATTAAAAAACTTGATCTTTCGTTCACAGATGCGAGCCCATAATTATCAGTCGCTTTAAATTATTTACTAGCCTCCCGTTTGAGGATGCCTGTAAGACAGCCGATCCCTCCAGCGGCTTTATGGAGTTCGCTTACCTCAACTGTCACACATTTGATGCCCGAATATTCATAAAAAGATTGAGTTTTAGGATTGCCAGTGGGCATTAGAATCTGCTGTGGGCCCAATGTTACGAAGTTGAGAGCCATCCCTCGTATTGCTTCCTCCTCGTCTGGAATGAAGAGGACGGTGTATCCGTGTTCTCGAAGAGCCTTAACAGATGCGTAAGGAACTCGGCTTCGCCAGCAAATGGCAAGGTCTTGGTCAACAAATCGTAAAGTTCCCATTAGGTGCATCGCTCCATAAGGTAGGTCGACCCTGACAACCTCAATATCCATCTCTTGAAGAAGGTTTGTTACTTGATCTGTCCCTTCATTGTTGGTACGTAATCCTGTCCCGAGAATTACAGTGTTAGAATCAATCCAAGCCGCATCCGCTCCCTCGAAGACCCCTTTTCCTCGTACACAGCGTAGGATTGGGATGCCCAATTCAACTAGCTTCCGTGCCACAAATCGCTCCTCACCAGCACGGACTGTGGATGCAGGGCGTGCTAAAATAGCCCCTTCGGGTGTCATAAAAAAGAGATCGGCTACGAACATCTGGTTAGGAGGAGGAGTAGCAGATGGTTCGACGTAGAAGACAGTGACACCAGCTTTCCGATAAGCTTCAACCAAACCATCATGTTGGTTTCTAGCCGAAGTGGCATCTAATATGTCAAGCATGAGAACTTTGTTTGCATCCTTAATCGTTTCTATCTCAGGTCCTGGTCGATGCATCAGAACCGCTTTAAGGGGAGACCACTCAGTCTCCACACCACACACCCCCCAAATCTTTCCAATCTCTTGACGCAAGGATACTATCCTTGGGGACCAGCCGACACCCCCGTGAGCCGCATCTTTTGCGATTCCCAACATACCACCCTCCTTCTTTTTATGTTTCAAACATGTGCGACATGACGCATTTTATTCAGAGCTTTGTCAACATCTCGCAACCCAAGTTTTCTGAGAGTTTCTGATTCGGGTATGCCATTTTCGTCCCAGCCTGCTTCTTTATAGTATTTTTTCTTGTCCCTTTCCACCTCAGCTTTCTGAACTCTTTTTCCTTTATATGGTCCAGAAGGTAAGGGCTTGTAAAATCTAGGAGGGATGTCATCGTGAATTTTCGGGTTCCACTTCAAGTCAGGTCCACCTAACAATAGCATTGCCCTCTGAAGATGCAGTATCCTTAATGCTTTGGGATTGCACCATTCTTCAGGCGTCAATTCTAAGCCAGTAACTGCTTTGTAAAAGTCGAGTTTAACCTTGCGTTTCAAACCAAAACTGTTGAAGTTGCAATACACTGCGGAATCGTTGAAGATTTCCCATAATTCGCTTCCAGACTTGCTTAGGGGTAGTGCTGCCGTTGATGTGTGGTCTCCACCTTGAACTGAACAAACGTAAGAGATGATTTCAGGATAATCTTTGCCGCTGCGGATTCCATGAGCACCAATACCTATCCCCTTAGACTGTATAGCATACTGTAACACATCCACTTTCTTCATTTTTCCAATCTTCAGAGCCGCACGGTATGTTCCTTCAGCCAACAAGCCGCCTACGCCTTCTCTGAAGGCAATTTTCTTGGCTAAGGCTGCGAAGGCTTCAGCATCTCCCCATTTGAGTTCTATGTCATCCAAATCTTTCTTTGTCAATATTCTCCTCTGGAAGAGTTCAGCGGCAAAACCTAACACATTTCCTGTTTGTATGCCGCACAATCCTAAATCGTCGATGAGTGAAGCTAGAAACACATTTTCTTCAGGAGTAAAAATTCCCAAGTTTGGACCTAAATAAGCTTGTAGTTCGTAGTCTGGGTTGTCTGTTATTGCGCCCTTGAACTTTCCAGATTTTACCATAGCTATCTTTAGGCAGCTGGTTGGACAGCCAAAGTCACTCCAAAACTGTTTTATCCAGATCCTGTTCTCGAACCTGTCAACTCCGAAGCTTCTTTCATCATGCCATTCATCCTGCCAGTTACGGACAGGTTCAGAACTTGTTTTTGCCCCGACTTCATAGCCAGCTGCGCCTGTTCCCCAGCGTCTCCACAACTCCTCTTCATAAACGTTATCACATACCACTTGTATCAGTCTTCTCACCTTTTTCATGTCAGCCACTTCTGGCAATGATCCAGTGCCCTTAACAGCTACTGCCTTCAGCCTCTTAGAACCCATAACGGCACCATAACCACCATAACCCGCAGCATGCGCCCACTTTGCTGCAACAACCGCTGTGCGAACCCTGTTTTCTCCTGCTGGACCAACATACAAGATTGCAGGCTCTTTGAATTCGCCATATCGCGGAAAACGCTTTTTCAAAAGTTCTCTACATTCTTTCGTCAGAATTTTAACTGTTTGTTTTGCGTCTTTACCCCAAAGGTGACCCGCATCTCTAATCTCTACATCAGAATCCTTAACAAACAAGTAAGACGGCTCTTTCGCCTCACCAGTCACTATTATGCCATCATAACCAGCGCATCTTAGCTCAACCCCAAATTCTCCTCCAACAGTCGAACCTACCACACCACTGCTTTGCGGAGACTTGCCTGAAACACAAATTCTACCTCCTGGAAAAAACCCTGTTAATGGCCCAGTCAAGAATAGAAGCATGTTTTTCGGTCCTAACGGATCTATTTTTTCCCATTTAGTGCCCAACCTGTCCCAAAGAATCTTTGCTGCCAAACCTCTGCCGCCAACATAATCTCTTAGAACACCATCATCAAACGTTATCTCCAGGATATTTCCTGTTGTAAGATTAACTTCGAGAAACTTCCCTGAATAACCCAAGATCAAAGTAATTCCTCCGCTTTTTCACCGTACATCTTAACAGCCAGATCCCGCGTCGTTTCTTCTGGTTTACGCGCGTAAAGTTTATACGCACGATCTGTTCTGGAGACTATTTTCAGTACGTTCCATCCACCCTCTCTGCAAACTTTGACGCATTGAGGGTTGCCTCTGCATAGATCGCAAATCAAAACATACTTTTCCGTTGGGTGCATGTGTGGTATTCTGCCTGGGCAAGCGTCTATACATTTTCCACAGGCAGTGCACTTGTTGAATTTGACTAAAACTGCACCTGTTTTTTTAATTACCGATAATGCTTTAACAGGACAAGCTTGGACACATGGATAGTCTTCGCATTGAGCACAAAAATGCGGAAACTCAACACCAGGAATAAGCATGAAAACTCTTATTCTTGAGGCTTCTGGCCATATACGTTTCTCATGATAAAGTGAACATGCAATCTCACATTTTCTGCATCCGCTGCATCTTGAAAGTTCTCTCGCTATCCAAATTGGCTCTTTTTTCTTGGCCAACTTAAATCCTCTTAGACCATTGAAGAGTTTCTCTTAAGTTTGCACCGATTTAAACATTAAGTTTAATGTGGAAAAGAAGTAGGCTCTGTGTCACGTGTGAGTCTATGGAACTGCAGCCTAATTGAAACAGCGATTATCTTAAAGTGATGCCTCACAGCCAGCAACCCTGTTAATATAGAAGTTACCACTGAAGAATTATGAGGAAATAAGCCATGAGTGAAAAGAGTGAACAAAGTGAAAATCATTCAACTGAAGATGAATTTAGGAGGTGTCATAAGTGTGGTGGAGAGATGAAAACTGGAGGAGTCCATGGTGACTTTCGTATTTTGAAAGAAGGTGACATGTATGGAGATAGGATGTATGTTTTTTACTGTAGAGATTGTGGCTTCGTTGAGTTCTATAAGGAGCCGTCGACTAAGGAGTCATGGCGGTGGCCGAAAAAACAAGAAATGCCTTTAACAGAGGAACTACAACAACCGGAGAAGGAAAAACGTCCACCCAAAGAAACTCCTAAAAGGAGGAGGTTAGTGAGGTAAGGCTTTATCATGGGTAGTCATGATCCTAGAATTCGCGTAGCCCCACTAAGTAAAAAATGCCACAAAATACTTGAATGAAAATAAGAACCTAGTAAAAATCTAGTGACAGAGGAAAAAATGATGTGGGAAAAGAAGAAAACGATTAAACAAGGAATAGGGTTCGCACTCATAGGAACATTAGGAGTTATAATAAACGGAATCGTCTATTCGGCACTCAGTCAAATAGATACATTTCGAGGGGTTCCGTTAGATTGGTGGATTTTTAAAGAAATCACATGGGCATGGGGAATAGGAATTTTAGTGGCATTCGTATGGAATTTTTTAATGAATAAATGGTTGGTGTTCAAATCATAAGTCCCGCCAGATTCCTTGAGTGAAAAACGTTCAATTCCCTGCGTTTCTTAGTGTAGGTTCTTTTTCCAAGAGATGCTGTGGTGCCGAGGGCCGGACTTGAACCAGCGACAACCCGGTCTTCAGCTTCACCCTCAAGTTTCATTGAGTCGGGTGCTCTCCCAATCTGAGCTACCTCGGCACATAACCACAATTTCATACTTTACTGTATCTTTAAGTTTTTCTTTACAGGATTGTTGCTGAAGTAAAACATGGAAAGATACTCTAACTGTTATTCAATTTGTTGCTGACGCCAAATATTGTAGGGGCATTGCCTCCAGCAATAAGCAGTTCCCTTCAAGTGGCAGTTTTTGCACTCAGCCCTCTCGAAAGGGCGAAGCCGCCTAACCCGTCTAGCCAACTTACACTCCTAAAATATGAAGCCTTTCGAACAATAAATCAATATCGGAATCAAATAATTATAAGAAACCTAAAATACAATGTATTTAGATAAGCAGAGAGAAGCACCTAAATGATTGATTCCTACGATTTCGGAAGAATCGTCATAGATGGAAAAAAGTACACCAATGATATAATAATCTTTCCAGATCGAGTTATGAGTGATTGGTGGAGAAAAGAAGGCCATCGGCTACACATCGACGATTTGAATGAGGTTTTGAAAGAAAAAGGGGAGGTGCTCGTTGTAGGCACTGGATATTTTGGATTAATGAAGGTTCTTACCAAAACTGAGGAATTCATTAAGAGAGAGGGTTTCGAGTTAGTTATTCAACCCACTAAAGAGGCTTGCAAGACTTATAACAGCCTTGTCAAATCAGGGAAAAACGTAATAGCCGCTTTACACCTAACATGTTAGTAGTTATGGTCTAAGCAGAGTTCTTCCCTTTCCATAGAAGATATACCTTTGTTTGCATTAAAATGCTTAGTACCCTGAGCATTTTAGCTGTTTTTTCAACCCCCGCCTTTTCTAGGGCAGACCGATAAGTGGCATCATTCGTGTAGGGTTTTTCTGGAACCGCTGCCCGTCTTAATCTTGGATGCCGAACGCTAGCTAAAATGTTTTTGCACTGTCTTATCTCTTCTTTGTTTAATTCTTTGAGTCGTTGTAGGTTCTGTTTTTTGGAGGCTAGGAGAATCGGGTTGAAGCCAAGTTTGCGTAGTTTTTCGATTGCTTTTTGGCAGGTGGGATCTGGTTTTTGTTCTGCGATTTTTTTCATTTTGGCTTTTTCGAAGAAGGGGTTGTAGCGAGCCATGACTGCGATGGTTTCCACATATCTTGTTCCAGCTTTTGGTAGTGTTTCTTTTACTAGTTGTGCGCCTAAGCCGATGGTGCGATATTTTGGATGTAGCACAACTCTGGAGATTATGGAGAACTCTTGGTTTAGTTGTTCTGTTGTTAGGCGTTTTTGGAAGACTTTGTTTCTTCCGAAGCATGTGATAGGTGAGTAACTGTAGACTATGACGCCTATTGTTTCTTTTCTTCGTTTTAGAGTGAAGATTTTGCGGGGTGGTGGTAGTCCTTCAGATTCTCGGTAATGGAATTGGGCGAGTTTCTTGTAGTCTTGGAGTGTGCCTTCTTCAATCCGTATGTTTTGGGTTATGGAGCAGGTTTTGTTGATTTTGTTGGGATAATAGTTGATTTGTACTTCTTTGCCGAAGTGTTTGTGGATGTGGACTGAGGGTTTTAGGTCGTTGAATAGGTCGTTGTGGGTTGTTGCTGCTAAAACTGCTTTTCCTTCTTGTCTGGCAAGTTTCTGTACGTTGAAGGCCACGATTTTTGCTGTGTCTCGGTCTAGTGTGGAGCAGAATTCATCCATCACCCAATATTGTTTTTTGGTTTCAACAAGTTTGGCTATGCGATAGCGATATTTCTGTCCGTCGCTAAGTTGACTGTATCGGCGGATGAACAGAAAAGCGTCATTTAAGCCCACTCGACTGAGTAACTCTAAGCCTTCTTGAACAGAATCACCTACGGTGTCGATTAAAGGTTTCTTGCGATTAACCTGCACATCCTTAATGTTGATTGTGTTAGGTGAGAGAAGTTTTTCCAGTCGTTTTAGCAGTACGTTTTTGCCGCTGCCGGATTCGCCTGTGATGTAGATGATGTCGTTGGGGGCAATTTTTAATTCTATATTGTCGTAGAGGACATGTTGGCGTCTTTGGTCTGCACCTATGCCGAAGGCTTCTGCGACTGCTAGGGTTCGTGGAGTGATGTCTGTGGCAGTTTTGTAGCTGATGGTGATGTTGAAGGTGTTCGAAGTGCGGTCGAACTTTTTGGCTATCTTCGTGATCTCGAAGAACTCTCGTGGATGCTTTGGCTTCTTCTTCATGCAAGCTTAGCAAAAGCAGTAAACACAACTGGGACAGATAAATCAAAATTGCACAAAAGCACAATATTGCAGTGGTCACAGGCTCAAAGGCTTTTGCTTTTACGGAGTATACGCTGAATCTTTATGGTTAATATGGATTTTGAGGTCATAAAGCATTAATGAAGTAGTCTTTGTGATTCTAAGCCCACAAGGGGTGAAAAATGGTGGATGGTGTGATTCTCGTGACCTGTAAGGAGTTGATTGATGACGCTAAATTGGGATGTACGGACATGGTCTTTAAAGACTTGTGCATTGAACTTTTGGCTAAGGCGAAACTGGTGTTGACTGAGAGGCAGTTTGAAGAGTTTTCTAATTATGTTGCTGGGAAATTGAAGGAAAAGATTGTTCTGAACCCAAAGACTCACTAGAAATAAAGAAACGATTAGGAGCCACGCCTGCGCGAACAATCGAGATGGCTATAAGGTTCTAAGATGTTGGACTAAGTCATTTGCAGCGTTATTTCTTGTATTGTCGTTTTCTGCATCAACGCCGAATATCCATGTGCCTGATCTCCAGAAGAATACGCTTCTGCCTTCTTTGACGGCTGTGAACCAATCATTGGTTTGAGTGTACGAGGAGGGGCTTCCATACCAGTCTTCGTCATCGAGTAGAAGTGTGAGAGTGTCAGATGCGTCGGATGTGAACTCTGCTTTGAATATGTGTATATAGATTCCGTTGTATTGAGCTCTTGTATGCTCAAGATCAAAGGTTCTGGTGCCAGTATCAGCGGTCAAAGTTTCAGTATAGTTACTGTCTATAACCAATTGTTCGCCAGCAACTGTAGATGGAAGAAGCTCTTGACCAGTTAAGGAAGTGGATGGGCTAACTCCTGAAATGTCGACGGGTGGTGTGAAGAGTCCTGGAAGGATTACCAAGGCTAGGACGGCTCCTATTGCTATTACAACGATCGCCACGATTGCAATTATGGCGATGATTTTCTTATTCATATTAATTCGCAACCTTTTTTTCATATGATTGATCTGATTAGTAGATAACTTTTGTGGAAGATTGTGTGAAACCGTGGTGTCATAGGTCCACAGTGCCATAGTGCCATAGTGACGGTGGTACTGTGTGCGCTCTCCTTTTATCTCGAAGAGTGGCTGGTTTTTTGTGGTGGATTTGGATGGATGCTGAGAATCTTGGTAAGGTGATTGATTCTTTGTGTTTTGGGGATTTGGTTCAGGTGGATTGGTTGGATGCGAGTGAGGCGACGGATGTTTTGTCTCATGA
>CAZCYX010000021.1:0-19309 GCA_964503065.1 uncultured Candidatus Bathyarchaeia archaeon | reverse complement strand
TCGACCAGTAAGAGTAAGCGGACAGTTAGCTCCTCTACCAATGCTTATAGAGCAATTATCGCCAACATTGATAGGATTTGTAACCATGTATTTCTTGTCAAAATTCTGAAGGAGGCAGTCGAAACTTGAAACCTCTTTAGTGCAGCCTAAGTGAACTCGCAGTTCCAGGATGTCTCCTTGCAGAGGAGTAACGCTTCCAAAGGCTACAGCCACAACTGGCATGGCTACACTCATTCAATTCCCCGCCTACGAAGAGCTTCTTCTCCGGCACGTTGAATATTGCGATCGTAACCATAACCATAACCTGAACTTTCCATCATAGTACTATTCAACATGTTTACACTTTGAGCAGCAGCTCTATTCGCCTCTGCCATTGCCCATAAGGCTGCAGTGACAGCAACAATCGCGCCAACACCAAATGTTAAGGCTCCAATCAACACTAATTGACCATGAGCATGAAGCCATGTGGCGACAGCAGCAGCTTGTTGCGCTACAACTTGTCCCCAAGTCACCGCTGTACTTTGAACAGTGCTTCCTGTCAAAGTCATTTGAACTGTGGCTCCTGCAGCGGCTGCAGAATTATGAGCAGTTTGGGCTATGGTCGCTGTATTTATGATGGCTGCAAGACTTTGTATGACGCGAATGACAGTGAAGAAAACTGAAACTGCCTTAGCCTGTTCGTTAGATAATAATCCGAAGGTAACCCCTAAATTGGCCACATCAAGCGCTATACTACGAAATGTTGCTGAAGCACGATTCTCCGCTCTCACCGCTATCGAGATTTCATGGAACGACATGGTTAGTAACCCCTGGCTTCTCGGATTGCCCAATCAATTCCTTCAGAAACCACTTGAGCCAGTCGTGGAAGATGCAAGTTAATGGCTTCAGTTAAAAAAAAGAAGCCCCGCATAAAATGAGTCCCAAACTCCACAAAGTAAGCATAAGGAGCCCTAGCCCCCACCTTCAAAACCCACTCAAAAATCTCACTATAGATTGTACTTCGCAGATACCCAGTTTTCACAGGGCACAGGCGCCTAGCCGTAATATTGATATCCTCACCTAAGCTACGCAACTTCCACTGAACCTGCCGTTGCATATACACATTCACCTTCTCCATCTTCTCATAGAACTCCTCAATGCCATCAACACGCACATCCAACTCAACGGACATGACGCTTAGCCTTCTCCATCTCCCCCGCAGCCTGACCATCAACCTCATTCATGATTACAAGGAAAGCCTCTATGTCCCTCGCCGATTCTCTTCGGATTTCACTTGGCAACTTTCCGAACTCTTTGCAGAGCCTAAAAGTGGTAATGTCTGGGTGAGGTCTGCCTCTTCGGATGGCTCTGATAAAAAATTGGCTTGATCAACAGTTAAGCCGCAAAGTCGATTCACAACCCTACTGAACAATTCTCCCAGGCCTATTGGGATACCGTCATCTTCACTGCATAACTTCTCTAACGTCACTGGCTTATTCTGAGGCTGCTCTTTCAAACTAGCCCAAATAGTCTCAGCCTGAATCTGCACATAATCCGAGGATATTACATGGCCTGTGACTGGATGATACCGTGTATTCTTCTGAATAAGGTGGCTACGCTTAGCCCAAGTGACCTCTTGAAAAACGTATTTACCAACGTATTCCTTACCGAATCGATCATCAAGTTCAATTGTTTCTGTTTTCACCTTTGATCACCTAAGTTAACGTTCCCAGCTGTGGAAACAGCACAAGTCTGTCTTCAGTATGGAAATCAGCTATCTTATCTGCTAAGGTTTTCCAGTTAGTTGGTGAAAGACTACGGCTGTTATCAGCTAGATTTTGTGTTTCAATGCTTTCAAGTCCGAGAACATGTAAGTATGGGCCATTTCTCGCATCATCCAGAAAAGCGTCTACGTTAGTCCACCCGTTATCTATGATCTCTTTATCGGTTATTACAACGCCTTTAAGTTCCTTCTGTGCAATTGGCAAAGAATTTCTCTGTGTCGCATAATTGGCTGGAAGCGCATAGTTATACGCCCAATGTGCAAACCACGGCTCAAAAATCGACTTCTGCTCTTCAGTGAAAACA
This sequence comes from uncultured Candidatus Bathyarchaeia archaeon, assembly GCA_964503065.1. Taxonomy (GTDB): domain Archaea; phylum Thermoproteota; class Bathyarchaeia; order Bathyarchaeales; family Bathyarchaeaceae; genus JAOUKN01. The sequence goes on along the minus strand of CAZCYX010000021.1, from coordinate 17,242 downwards.
CCAAACCCTGGAACATAAGCAACGCAACCATCTGATTGGCCAACCAGTTTCACAATGTCATCAACAGGCAAAATTTCCTTCATTACGCTCTCTTCGTTTAATCCAGTTTCCAGCACCGCCCCATTTGCAGCCACCGTATACGTATTCGCCAGATTTGTGGTCATGGTTAACGTATTGACAGAAATCGATGCAATCTTGTTCCATTCATATGCCGCATCATCATATATCTTCACACGATCCCCTACGTCAAACTTGCTGCCATCCGCAACAGCAACATCTTTCTGACCAGAAGCCGCATCAGAAGTTAAGAGACTTGTATCTCGAATAACTACATTATCATAAAGATTAGCAAGAGCAAGATGAGCCATGCCATGATTAACTAAATGTACACGACCACTTCTAACCATCTCTTCAAGCTCATAGTGACTCGCACATTCCCACAGGTACCATTGATCATCAGCCCAATCCCAAAATGCTCTACGCTTAGAATGGCGTTCACCAACACATCCACCGATGACACACAAATTAAACTTGTACGCATACTTCTGAAAGATTTCACTGAAAGCAGTCTTTGTTGCATCCGCGATTGTTATTAACAAGTATCCTTGAATCGCCATTTTCTCACCTCCCTCAAGTCAGTGTTACACCCTGCGCAAGAAAGGGGACCTTCAAACTTACCAAATCTTCCACACGTGTTGGTGTAGAAACCCGCCCCCACTTGCAACCCGAAAACTCAATCTTGTGGCTTCCACCTAATCCAAACTCTAAGCCAAACTGATCTGTGCCGATAACTTCCTCATATTCTTCTTTGCTCTCAAACTCGAAAGTGAGCTCGCCACTAAGATCACGTTGCCGCTGAACAAGATACTTGAGAATATAGCCTTCAGCAAGTCGAATTACAGGAATACGTTTCAGATTGTTTCCTACGTTCCATTTCCAATCTGTTATTCGCTCCAGCGTCTCTCCTCCCTTTTTGATGTAGCTCTGATTGAAAAACACAACCGCGTTATCACTCTCTCCATGATTAATGTAACTGCTACCGACTTTGGTTGCTCTGATCTCGAGGTTTTGACCGAACAATTCTCCGCTAGCCTTTATGTAATCTTCAACAGAACAGCTCACGGTTACATTGTGGAATCTGCAGCCCTTATGAAGCAAAGAAATTATATCAGTTGCCGATGCGAAAGCTCCCTTGAAATAAATCAACTCGACGCTAAGCGATTTAGACAGATCGAAAGCATAATTCAACAAATGGATTGGCTGATCTAGCGGGAGAGGCCAATCAACTTTAAAGTCAACATGACGTAAGCCTCTTCGTATCGCCTGCAGATCCACAGAGCCTATCCCACGCACTTTAATCAAGGCTGGGTTTAAGTCTGGCTCCGCCGAGAACGCCGCTGGGAGGCTATACATCGTTGTTCCCGGTGTCTGCCCATAATTCGTTTCTTCTACATAACTGAATTTTGCTTGATGCGACCCATACGTTTCAACCATTTTCTAATCACCTTAACTAAATGACCAATATTCAACTGTGTGAATGGAATGCCACAATTTCTTGGCACCAAGGAGCTTATCGTCATCCCGAGTGCCCTTGTGAACACGCCAGGACCCACTCATAAATTCACGGAAAATACGACGAACCTCCTGGAGCCCCTTATACCGTGTTTTCCAACCAGTGCTGCCTGTCCGATCGACAGCCCAAACACCAACCCTATAACTGCCAACCGTAACAACAACATCAAAACCAATACGTCGATCACGCTCCTCAGCACGACCAACCGTTACAATAAGATCATACTTGTCAAAAAAATCCTTTAACTTGCTCTCGGGAAACTCAAATTCCACAAGCACATCAGCCGGTGTCGTATCATCATCTTTCTTAACATCAATGTTATCTTTAATTAGATTCCTCAGCGTAACCATAGGATCTGTACTCAAGGAATCACCCGCCTGCACAGAGCTGTGCGATACTCCAAACTGCCACGAAAAAATTCTGCTTGAGGAGGCAAAACCTCCCAGTCTGCACTCTGCCAAACAATCCGATCTAACTGCTTAACATCAGCAGTGACAAAAATGCGCTTATAATCATCTTGGGAATATCCAGGCTCAAAAACTAACTCATCAACACGCACTGACTGGATAATGGCTTTAATCTCTTCCGTATCCCAAGTTATCGTTGGCTGACCTATTTCAGGATCCAGAGCCCCTTCTTGCCGTTTCTTCCAAGTAACCGTAACGCCCTCTTGATTCAAAATCGATGGAAAATAACCCATTAGACCATCCCCAAATAAGGAGCACGAAGTTGTTCAACCAAGCGTTCAATTTCTCGATAAAGGGTCTCTGCTTTTCCGCTGAGACTTGCGCCTCCCTTTGATTCAGAGACGCTGAGAGAACCAATTGTGTAACTTAAGCCACTAGCAACTCCACCGCTCACATAAACCAAGCAATAAATCGCAGCAAGATTCGTAATAGCCGCAGCCTCAGCCTGAGTGCAATTTGTGTAGTCAATGCTGAGCCCAGTTTCTGTTTCTATTGTAGCCTCAGCATCAAGGATCAATTCTGTAACCTTTAAGTCATCTATGTCTGAAGAAGTCAATTTAACACGGTCTCGGACGCGATCTGGAGTAACCGAACCCAAACCCGTTATAGTAGGAGCTAAAATCTTGTAAGTAAAACTATGATCGGTCTCGAGATCAATGCTACTTATTGTTATTCTAAATGTTGTGGCATTAATGTTAGCTGGCGGCACTGAGCAAGTACGAGCGCCTAAATCATCCTGTGGAGTAACAATTATTTGATCTGCATCAGGCGCATAACCTAACCCATGCGCCTTATCAACATGATCTTGACCAGCTGGAATTGTAGCTGTGGGCATTTTTTCAACTTTCCTCAGTATAAATCACAGCGATGTAGTCAAGTATAGGTGTGGAATCATCTGAATTGGCAAATTGAATCTTATAATAGAAGTTTGGTCCACTCCATATGAGTCCTGAGAGGTTGATTGTGTTGTTTGTTCCTTCAGACAACGATTGCCATACACTTCCACCAGAAGAATTATACCATGTTGCATTGTTTTGAGAGAACAGAATTTTTAGTGTGGCGCTTACTGGAATCGTGCAAGTATAATTGAATTGGTCGATTGAAAAGACGCTACAATCAACCAATAAGTTAGTAGAATAAAGAATACCTATTGTATCTTCAATTTCTAGCCAATTGAATTTTATGTTAAACGGTTGACTTGTATTCGAGAAATATATTACTCCGATTTTACCATTATAGGATTCATAGAATGATGTTACTCTATCTACTGGAATTTGTTCAGCGGACTCATCAATCCAATCCACAACGTCATCAGTCCAATCTCCCGACGTACCCGTCTGATAATAAACGTGGTCTGTAGAAGTTTTCGCCCAAAAACAATAGAGTGTACCCGTGGTTTTATCAATGCATAGCGATGGGTGTGTGCTTGAGCCAACTCCCGCTTCTACTAACTCATCATTTGCCTGCCATTTCGGCGTTTCTACGAAACTTCTTATGTTATATCTGAGATCGTAAGTTGATGACCTTACATATATGAAATGAATTTTAGAGGTTGCTGCACCCGTTCCTGAATCAACTACGCTAAATTTTGGATAACCAGAAGGAAGAGTGTAGTCGGTGATGTCGCTTTCTTCTGATTGGAAATAAGTGCTAGCCCACATTCGACCTAATGGATATTGTCCGCCTCTTGCATATATTACATAGACGTAACTTGAAAAGACGGGTAAACCAATGGGACGAACAATCCAATAATCATCTGTAGTAGAGCTAAGTTGATATGGAAACGGTGATGGTGTTGTTCCCCACGTTCCGTTATTGTATTGTGCTTTAATTATGTATGGTCTTCCATTAACGTCTACATTATCCTGATAACCGATGAATGGATAACCTTGTACGTCTGTAGTGATTAATGGATAGAAAGCGTCATGGTATATTGTTGAAACGGTTTGCCAATCATCTGACCATGTAATGCTTGCATCATAGTTTGGTAGTCCCCGCCTATAGTAAATATCGTTAGGGCGGTCTACTACAATGGCAAAATGTAAGTAAGTTCCGTCGAAATGAACGTCAAAAGAGTCGAAGTGTATTGAACTTGACGATTCATAAATTAAGCCGCCATAGTTCCAAGTTCCGTTTATGCTAGTTTCATAAATTATGTCTTTTCCATAGTCAACCCCGCTTATGTGAAATACCCAAGACCCACCTAATATAGAAAGTGTTTTTCTGCTCCAACCGAATAAACCGAGATTAGTCCACGTCTTATTGGAATTAGGTGTGGGAATAATAAGTGACACATATCCGCCAGTTGTATTTATATAAAGATTATTGGCGCTTGCGATTTTTAAGTCGTTAATGAATGTGTCATAGACGTCTAACGGTGAACCGCCTTCTGGAGGTGACCCTTCACCCTCACCCGTTCCAGTAACATTTAACCACGCTGTACCATTATAAATCGTTAACATGTTGTAGTCTAATCGGAAAAAGATAAACCCAGTAACGGGGTTTGATGGAAATGACGTGCCGCTTTGAATAATAAGTTTTAGAAGTCTAACGTAACTATTTGTCGTTGATTCGTCCATATTTTCGATATATAAGTTTGTAAAGTTGCCGTAAGAACACTGAATTTTTCCCGAAGCGTGGTCAATGTCCATAGTTAAAGCGCCATCTTTGTAATAGCGAGTTCTCCCATTCTGCCAATCTTCAATGACACATGTTGCACTGGGTTCTATTCCAACTATGATTCCAGTTGCACCTTTTTCAATGATTAACCTTACTTTGTCCAGTAAAACGATTGAAGCAGAATATGAAGCGGGTTTGATTAATACTGCACCGCCAGAATTGGTTACACTATCAATTGTTGTCTGAATAATTTCATCGTCGTTTGTTGAGTATTGATCTAATTTTCCAGTTTCCCCATTTTGTAGGCAATAGTAAGAGCCCACTTTAGTGACTATGTAAGATACTGATTTCTGCAACAGACTAAACGACGAGTTTAACACAATTTCCAGTAACCCAGCGATTTCGTCTGGTGATGCTGTTTTTAATGCTTCCAAAATTTGGGCTGTATTCATGATTTCTTTGGGTGTGATGAAGCCGTAGGCAGACAAAAACGTGGTTACCAAAAGCCAGATCAAAAGCACAGCTTGCTTCTTATCTTTACTTACACTAACATTCAAACAGACTCTGGCCCCGCTTTCTATTAGAAACAATGAAAGCGCCCAAAATAAACAATCTCGCTGAAAAATAAGCACGGAAAAATCGACTCTAAAATATTCAGTCGCAAATATTCACTCTATTTTTTATAGTAAAGCATATTAGCCATTATCAACATTTTCTTAATGGTTACCTTGGATAGAAACAGGCTTGATAAAAAAAGCCTAATCCAAGGTTAACCTCAAGCTTGTTTTCATATCCAAGGCTTCCTAACCTCCTAGGATTAGGTTCCTCGATGCCATATCCAAATGAACATTCATGTCGACTGCGAGATCCTGAAGGCTTAGAGATAGTTGGCAGTGGCGAACGAGAACACGATGGTAAGAAATACCGGGTGATTTTTGGCAAACCTAAAGATGGAGACGGATCTGTCGAACAAGCATATCGTTACCCTGTTGAAAGTTGGAGTGAAGAATCAGCCCGCAACCATTGTACGTCGCATGAAGGCAGTTTCCACGCTGCAGAAAAGAAAACCGAAAGTTTTGAACAAGACTTCAAACTGCTCTTCAATTTACAATTTCTAACGGAAAAGGCAGACCCAAACATTCAAATCTTTCCATGGAGCATGCCAGCCCGCTACTACATGAAACCAGGACGCATGATCATTTACGGCACCGCTCTAACCGCAGGTCAGACCAGAAAAGGAGACGCATACTCCCTCGAAGAATTGAAGAGATCTGCTCGCAGCCTAATTGGAGGACCAATTGAACTTTTTGAACACACCTGGGACGTTAAAGAACTCAGATGGCTACCACACCCACAAAACATAATCTTAGATGCAGAAGAAGTCAACGGACGCCTAGAATACATCGCAGGCATCGACTCTAACACCTTAGTTGAAATAATTACAGAGAAAGGCTCCAAAGAGATGAAAATTCAGGACCTTATTCGTCAAGGCGACATCAACCATGTCAGCATAAACGCCATCTGCCGATACGTACCACCCGAAGACCCAAGCCAATGCAACGGCATGATCCTAAACGGTTTCTGCCTACTACACAAAGACAGCATCCCCTCAAGCCCAGGAACCTGTGTCAAAGTATGGAATAGTTTTTGGGCATCAGCCCAACGGCTGAAAAGCGTAGGAAAACCCTCTTGCTTTTCAGAATCCGAAAAAGGAGTTTCGAAACTCATGACAGAAAAAAAGAAAGATGAAAAGAAGACAGCACAAGTTGTCCCCTCTGTAGAAGCACCTGCCGCAGGCATTGTTAGACCCAGTATCGAAGACCGCGTAAAAACGTTGGAGGAAAAATTCGAAGGTTTCCAACAATATGTTACCCAAGAGTTCACTGGAATCAATGCTAAATTAGACACTTTGATCCAAACTAAAGCCTCTACTGCAGCAGTCTCTCTTCTGAAAACAGCAACTGAATGGGATACAGAATACATCAATAATTTGCCTGACGAATGCTTTGCTCACATCGAAGCTGGAGGCGAGAAAGATGAACAAGGAAAAACAGTTCCCCGTAGCCTCCGTCACTTGCCCTTCAAAAATGCTCAAGGCGAAATAGACCATGACCATCTTGTTGCCGCCTTACAAGCGATAAAAGGCGCAAGACAAGGACAGCCACCCCCTTATGCATCTGAAGCTAAGCCAAAACTTTGCGGTGCTGTTGAAACTTGGAATCGTGAGCATGACAACAAAATTGAAAGTGACGTCTGCGAAGTACATCCCGAAGAGAAAACCGAGCAAGCTGGAGAACCGGGAGGATCTCCTCCTGAACCCAACGAGACTAAAGAACCACCTAAAGAAGGAGAACCAAAAACCGACCAAGAACGATTCATGGCCCACTATGGCTTGACCGAAGAGCAAATGAACCAAGTTCTGGAATGGATAGGTGAAGACGTCTACAAACTTTTGCCTGAAAGAGGACAGAAAACTGAGAAACAACGAAAAGCCAAGACCGAACAGATGTCTGTCGAGGAGATTAAAGCCAGAATTGGCGAGTTAAGCAAGCAACGAGAACAGATAATGCAACAACTATATCCAGAAGCAGAATTAACTGACGAAGAGAGAATCAACCTATCAAGTCAACTCGGCGTCATAGATTCTGAGATCAAGGCACTTGAACAAGCCCTAGGTGAAAGAATAGGCCAGAGCACCAAGACTGAAAAACCCGTGATTGCAGCTGTTAAACCTGTTGAAAACGAGCCTGTTATGGTTACACTTACGGAACAAGAGATCCTAGACGTTCTAAAAGATAGGCGAAGATTCACACCTGCACTGCAAGTCAACGGAGTGCTAGATTTGCTTGAGAAGAAACGAAAGGAGATAGAGTAATGGCAAGGCGAATAGAAGAGTTATTGGCGGAATGCAAACGGCTACGTGCAGAGGCTCAAAGTCGAGGTTTATTAAGCGACCCCGGACGGTTAGATTCCCAGGCAATAAAACTGCTCGATGAACTAGCATTTATCGTCCAAGGGCAATTCAACGAGATCGATAAGCTGAATGCTAAACTGCGGAAACTCGAGAAGCAAAAAAAGTGACAATACTTGGCTAAGAAAGACCTTCTCTTCGTCTGCGGAGTCTGCGATTTGAAAATGCCGTATATTCCCTTGGTAGATGGTAGGAAACAATGTCCTCGCTGTGGTGACTCCCTATTTATTGTTCGCTCAATTTTTGTATCAGCTAAGAAAGTAGCAAAAGCATCTTTAGAATTGGAAAAACTTCTTTCACGGTCACATCCTGACGGATTGGGGCAACCCTGCCAAGTGGGACGTAAACTTACTTAACAGGTGATTTTTTGGCAACTGAACACATATCCAAAATTGTTGAAGGCCCAATCGGAAGTGAAGCCATAGTTGTATCAGCTGTGGCTGCTGTAGCGATTCCCCTCTGGTCCCCGGTAATCCTCACCACAGCAGGCTCAGGTGAAGACCTCCCTCGCGTCACAACTGTGAACGCGATAACGGGGAAAGTCTTCGGCGTTGCTGTTGGACCCAAACTTGCAAGTGGAAACGCAGGTGACGCTGCAGGCGATAAGGTCAACATCCTCGTCTTTGGCTGGGGCAAAGTCAAAGTCGACGGTAACGCTGCTAACCTTGCCATTGGAGACTACCTAATTTCTCACGCCACAGGAGTAGCACAAAAAGCTGCATCTACAGGATTTCCATTCGCTATGGCAGGCGCTGCAAGCACTGTTGACGGAGACATAATACCGGCGTTTGTCGGTATCCACGCCACTGTTGTAGCCTAAGGGTGATTTCCATGAAAGGAATAATCGACAAATCACTCTTATTCAATCCAGAGACCCAAACCGAAATGGAAAAACTCACTGAAAAACTAGAACACTTTGACGCCTACGACTTCGGGACCACCATAACTCCAATCCTAGGACCCGAAAAGACAACTCCCCCACAATTTCTAGGACGCCTACCCATAACCGAGGTTAAATGTCCCTTAGATCTGTGGAAGGTTCGAATGACAGAGATCATTAATGTTTCCGCTACTTTAGTGCAACAGAAGGTTATCGCTGATGTGCTTCACGGTGCTGAACACAACAAACAATGGAAAGACTGGGTTAACCTGGTTACCATGGACTCGCCGAAAGCGGTTGTTCCAACAATCACTGAAGACGACTTCCTAGTTCATCACGGAACTGCAGGCAGCAAGAAACGTTATGCCGGCGGAAAATTCGGGAGCGTAAGCCTTGATTGCAGCGAAGATAAGGGCTTACACACAGTGCCTATCGCGATCAAAAAGACGTGGATCAAAGACGCTATGTGGAACGCTGTTCAAGAAGCAATCACTGTCGCGGGTGCTGCCATGTACAAACACGTAGCCACAGACGTATGCACTGAATTAGCCGCTGACGCTGCAGGAACAGAAACCTTCGCAACCGACCTTTACCAAACTATCTGTGCTGCCATTAGCACGAACCGAGCGGCTGGTTACCAACCTGACATTGTCTTGTTGGCTCCTGCACAGGAAAAGATGCTAATGGTCCTAGACAAATTTTTAGACATCAACATGCTTGGCAGAGTTGGTCGACTGGCCGAGCAAGGAGTTATCGGCAACTTCTTTGGCACTATCCCATGCTTCAGTAGTAGCGTTTGCGGTGCAAATCCACTAGTATTCACTAAGAAGAAGGGTGAAGTCTTCGGGTTACGCCAAGACGTACAGATCGAAGAATATGATGATCCGATTCAGGGCCTCGAAGGTGCAGTCCTCACGATGCGTTATGATATTGCCCTAGCGTTTGCTGCTGCCATTCGCAAGTGCGCCACAAGCTAGCCATAACCACTGTCGTTCATTGACCAATCTCCCCATTTTTTAGGGTTCAAATCTGAATGTTTAGAGGTTTAGAGTTTGGGAAAATTCGAGGAAAAATTACGTCTCGCAAAAGTCATACTCACAGAACTTGAGAAGAAACCAATTCAAAGAGTCGAGCTTCTCAAGCACGTTATTCAAGCATGCGGCAGCCCAGCCAGATTCGACAGCACCTTCAACTGGCTAAAAGAAACAGGGCGCATCAGCAAGGCAGGGCGTAGCCACAAGGACCCTTACAAAATAACTTGGAAGGGTACACAATTTTTGGCTGGATTAAGTGCAGAGGAGAAAGAAGAATGAAAAGAGTTTTGAATAGAGTTCTATCCCATTTTGGCTTTTTGATTGTTACGATCTATCTTGAAGAAAAGAAGGTAGGTTATGGCATAAGAAGACTTGGGGAAGGAGAATGAATCCTCTTAAACGAATCCAAGCAGCCTACAACATCCTGAAAGGTGAAGCTTACGCTATCGCAGTGCCTTCTGCCAAATTAGGCACAGGTGCAAAACCCAAGCCACTGAATTTCAAACAACAGATAGAAGCCTACTACAAAGATACAGCATTACGAGATTTTGTCGACGTCCTGGCCATGCAAGCAGTAGGCATGGGCTTCTACACAACCTGCGACGATGAATATGAGGGAGCAGAAAAAGCAAAAGAAATTGTCGATCGATTCAATGAAAGAGTTAATCTTGATGCTTTGCTGCAGGTGACTGCAAGAGAGATCGTAGGCACAGGAAACGGGATCTGGCAACTCTTCACGCCAGACAAAATTGAAAACGTTATGCGAGTGCCAATCATCACATTTGATAAAGTCATCACAAACGAATACTTAGGATTCGAAGAAACAGAATACACAAAGAAAAAGAAACTAAAACTCGGCTACCAACAAACAAGCACCTACGGCGGACAACTAATTCCACCTGAAAATCTCTTACATTTCCGATGGAACCCCATAGACGATAGCGGCTGGGGCAGCGGCATAATCCGCGCCATGCTAGAAGAATACAGTTGGCAAGAATATGACAAGAACACAAGCCAATATGTAACTAGAACACGCCCTAGCTTCCTAGAAATCAAAGCCAAACTAGACCTAGACCTCATAGAAATATTTGAGAAGTTTGCAGGCCCTATTGAAGCGTGGATTGCAGAGAAGAAAGATTTAGCTGCATTGCTGAGTGCAGAGTTACAGAAGACACCTAAGTATGGCGGTCGATTAGTCACCAGCGGCAAATTAGACATTAAGAGCCCGCCATTAGACCCACGAGCACGTTTCGGCGACTTTGTAGAATATCTTTGGAATCAATTCTGCCTAGGCGGAATGACACCACTACCAAAACTCTTCACTACTCCAGGCTTCACAGAAGCAAGTGCAAATGCAGCCATAGACATAGCAGACCGCTTAATCATGCCCATCCAACGCTTCATCAAACGAGATTTAGAAGCATTATGGCAAAAAGTAATCAGCTCTGCAGACTCGTCAATAGATCCAATTCAAGCAAGCATACGACTAAACTGGGGCGCCCCAGAATTACCAGAAGTCCAAATCACAGACATACTCAAAGCCCTTGAACTTGGAGCCATCCGCAGCGATGAAGCACGGAAGAACCTAGTTAAGGCTGGAATCGAATTATGGGAGCAGAAGCAAGAAGCACAGCCAAACCAAGAATAAACCGACGCTTCTATCAAAATTGTCCCAAGTGTAAGAGTCGTCTCCATGGAGACTACAAATATTGTCCACACTGTGGAACCAAACTGTCTGAGGACTAGAAAATGTGGCACCATATAATAGACACCATTTCCAAGGGAGGCGAAACTTCTTTCGAAGTAGCCGGCATTGCCTTGGCTTGTCTATTCGTAGGCTTCGCAGTAATAGCGTACCTAATGAGAAAGAAGCGAAGGAGGTGAAAACACGCAATACACAAAACCTCTAGCAGTATGGATAATGATCGCTTTCGCCATCATCTTCCTTTACGAATTTAACCACACAGTCGCCCAGCAATTTTGGGATAACCCAGCAAACCATGCAAAGAATTATGACGGATGGATCCTTGGAGACCTCTCAGGCATAGACGTTTACAACTCATGCTTCTGGCTAACACACGCATTTCTCATCTGCATTGGAATTGTTGTAACAATTCCTTGGGGAGGCTTCTATGTCAACAATCAACAGATTGTGATAAACAAAGAAATCATCATTGGATTTCTAGTAAGTTTGGAAGCCTTTGTTAGTCCATTATTGATCCAGTTAAATCTCAGCGGTCAAGTACCTGACAAAATACAAACCCTATCAATGCTATTCACAGCCATCCTCGTCGGCATAACATACTTCCAAAAATTCCTCGGCTACAAAAAAACAGAAACCTAAAACTCCTCTTCCTCTTCTTCTTTTCCAGAAGCCCCGAGGATATCCTCGGAAACCTCAATTTCTTCTTTAGATGCGCCCCATATATTACTTACAAAACCTGTCATAGCCCATCTACGACCACGCTTCTCAGCAACACGCTGACCCAACTCCTTCCTCAACCGCTCATTCATACGCTGAACTCGACGAGTAATATCCCACCGATTCAACTTGAACCCAGAAAGTTCAGGATCCTCCGTTACGTAAGTAGGCGATATTCCAGTGCCACCTGCAGAATGCATACAAGATAAGATTGCTTCGTCAACTTCATCCTGGCAAACGATAGAGATTAAATAATCTTTTTTGGGTGTTAACCAGTCACTGAGACCAGCAGTTATCATGTTAAGCTTGGCTTCAACATTGTCAAGACGAGCATTCATATTATCCTCTAACCGATGCAAGAGCTTGTACATCCACCGGTATTTACCGTATTTTTCCCATGGCGGACGCCCTTTTTGAGGCTTCGTTGCAGTTTCTTCAGTAGTTTCCATTACTGAATGCACGTTCCTGTCCAAACAGAATGTTAAAGACTTGACCTTCTGAATGAGTTAACGTAGATGTTTTATGGGTCACTTTTTGACTGCAGAGAAGAACCTCTAAAAAATGTTTTTTAACGGAAACAAGCCTAAAACAAGCCGACCCAAACAATGTTGAAAACTCTTCGTTGCAGCAATCAAGTGACACAAAAACAGAAAAAGAGGGAGTTTTGCGGGAGATATCGCCACCATGGGGCGTGTCCAAACTAGACCACGACCCCAAACCTACGCACTACTCTATTCCATTCTGTTCTTTCTAAACATTTTGAAGTGTGCATGCCATCAGTATTTTCTTGAATCTTTCTCTTGTTCTTTTATGTTTATATCTTCTTAAGGCTTGTATCAATTTTGTTCTATCAATTTTGCCAAGTTTCTTCTGTATCGTTTTTGCGATTTGGCTACCTATAAAAAGATATTGGCAGATTGATGTTACGTTGGAGACCTTTCGATTGACACTCGCAGTCTCAAAATCTACTATCCAAGGCTTTTCGTTCACATCTACAATAATATGTTTTGGAGCTCTGCTTAATTCTCCATGATCCAACCCCAACTCATCTAAACTCCACGATTGCTCCAGAACAGCCCGTAAAACTCGTTTAACCCTAGATTTTGTGCCTTTTCCCCTCAAAGTATTAACCCATTCGGGAAGCAACATACCCCCAATAAATTCCATGATAAGAAAATTGTCACTTACGTCAAGCAGATTTGGTCCGATATTCACTGTGTTTGCTTTTTTCAACATTTCTGCTTCATGCTGCATTTTCATTCGATCTGCGTCTATTCTACGAATTTTCATGGCAATTCTCTCATCTTTTTTGTAAGCCATAACAACGATACCCACGCATCCCTTACCTAATACTGGCAAGTTAGAAACCACTTTTTTGCCCGAAAACTCTACTGCTGTTACTCCAAGTTTCCTTAGTTCCTTTAGGCGCTTTCTCAACTCCTTTGCATCATATTTGGGATAACATATGACCTGGCCGTGTGTTTCTTCGTTTAGTTGCTCCAAGGGAATGAATTCATAATTGTGCAAGGAAATCCCTTAACCTTATAGTAGGGGAAGAAAGATAAAATGTAATAGAAGAGCTCACTAAATTATCCCGAAAATTATAGAAAACTATATATAGAAATGATAACACATCGTTGTTTTTGATGAAGGGAATGCGTGTATAAAAGAAACTCTCTCCTTTCTCTATCAGCGCTTTTGAAAGCGGACACGCATCCCCAGAAATTCTTTTTTTCACTTTTAGCATTTCAAGTTTATGGAGAAATCTTCTATATGTGATTCAACCTCTAAATCATGTAAGGGGACTAGTTCGAAGTACTATGAGGAAGGATGGAAACATGAAGACTACAAAGGCAACTATACCGATTATAACACTGCTTTCAGATTTTGGATTAAGAGATGCTTATGTTGCAGAAATGAAGGCTGTAATACTTTCTATCAGTCCAGATGTGTGCATAGTGGATATCAGCCATGAAATTGAAAAATTTAACATACGCATGGGCGCCTTCATACTAGCCTCTGCAACACCATATTTCCCAAAAAGCACAGTTCACGTTGCAGTCGTAGATCCAGGGGTTGGAACAAAGAGACGCCCAATAATAATCCAAACCAAACGAAGCTTTCACGTTGGACCAGATAATGGACTTCTATTCTTATCGGCTCGAAAGGAAGGAGTCAGTCACGTTTATCACATAAAAAATCCCCAATATATGCGTCCAAAAATCTCCACAACCTTTCATGGAAGAGACATCTTTGCCCCTGCAGCTGCATATCTAGCGAGAGGATGCTCTCCTTCCCAGTTTGGCCCTGAGTTTCATGACTATGTTATTCCACAATATGCAGAACCATATATGAAAGAGAGTGAACTAATCGGGGAAGTCATGTATATAGACAATTTTGGCAATGTTGTTACTAATATCGCATCAAAGAAACTTGAAGAACTAGAAACCTGCATAGGTGACGTACTTCATGTGAGAATTAGAAGAAAGACATTTGACGTGAGATTTTGTTCCGCCTATGGCGAAGTTCCTGCAAGAACACCACTCGCTATTGTTGGTAGTCACGATTTTCTTGAAATCTCTGTAAATCAAGGAAACGCCTCCAAAACACTCAATTTAGAGATAGGGGACCTTCTCAGTATCCATTTCCGTTGAAAAACAATGACATTAATTAGGCATACAATGAATAATTGTAGTATTGAGCTATCTATTTCTCGACCTATACAGTGTTGTTAACTATAATTACTAATTTTTCATCTTGTTATACTAAAACTTGCACGCGCAAAGAATGAAAGAAGAACTGCCTGATGTCGTCATTTATTACTAAGCACAGCAAACACCTTAAACATCGACCTAACCACTGTAATCCGAGAAAAAATAGAACACAAAAGAAAGAAGTATCCAACAGAACGATGCAAAAGTAGTTTACACGCGTCAATGCAGAAGAGATTTTAGCCGCAAAAGAAATGTATGTTTGAAACAAAACTGTCTCCCATATTCTTAAATTTGCATCTTCCAGTTATTGTAGAAGCCAGCAAAAACGAGAGGTTCGTTAAGAAATGAAGCTTGTCACTTACTCAGAGTTAGAACCAAAAAGAGAGCTTTTTGCTCTGATGGAGCAAGTCTTATGGTGGCCTCTCAACCCTACAGAATTCGAAAAAATCATCAAAATTGACCCAAGACTACAAGATAGTCCAATAGGATTCGCCGCCACTGAAAACCAGCACCTAATCGGCTTCGTCGGTGTCATGAATCTTGCAACAAGAATACTGAATGGCTCAGAAGAAAAGGCGGGAGGTATCTGGGGAGTAGCCACCCATCCATTGCACGCCAGAAAAGGAATCGCCACAGCTCTTCTCCAAAAAGCCCATCAATACTTTCAAGAAAAGGACTACAGATTCAGTTTCCTAAACACTGAAAGAACATTAGTCGCCTACTATTTGTACCAAAAACTCGGCTACAGAGAAATTCTTCTTTTTCCAAGCGCCTACAAACTAATTGAAAAATCAGAAAAAGCGCCCGCTAGAAAGAGAACCAAACCAAACTGGAACAGAATCCTAGAAATCCATCGCCAAGTCACAAAAAACCGAACTGGCTTAACCATGCGAAACCTTGAATACATGAAGGCTCTAGGAGTAAGTAAGACAATCCAACCGCAAAAAACCATTGATACAGAAGGGGGATATGCACTTCTAAAGGAAGAGGGAGAAAACCTCCACGTTAAAGAAATCAATGCGGTCACTCGTGAAGAAACAATTAAGCTAATAAGAAAAATCGAAGAGAAAGCAAAAAAAGGCATCATAGCCCGAAGAGTTCTAAACAACCAAACCTTAGACGTCTACCAGTCATGTGGATATGTGATTTTAAAAGGAAGCTATGACGTGCTTATGTCTAAGCCACTTACCGAAAAGGTGACTTTTCAGGAAGTTTACGGCGATAAATTCTATCTGAGCAGTGCAGATTCCTTCTAAACAATGGAAAGCAAAGAAAGATCTTTAGAGGATTCAAGCAAGCTCAATTGCTTGTTTTTGGAATTTTGTCGGTTTTCGCTAAGTCGTGTAACCTCTCTGTGCCGTCGATTTCCTTGATAAATTGCGCCACAGTCTCTGGGACAAGTTCTTCCCAATTTTTCTTACCTAGTATTCTTTCTCTTATCTCTGTGGAGGAGTATTCTTCTCGTTGGTGAAAGGGTACTGGCTTGACCCTGAAGCCGCTTTCAATGAAAAGTCGGCGTGTAAGTGCTTCGTTTGTGTAGACTGTGTCAAATTTTGGAGTATAGCCGATGACTTCTGCAACCCATATCATGTGAATATGCATGTCTGGTACAGGGATAATCCAATACTGTGATGAATCAACTCCCTCTTCTGTGAGTGCCCGCCTAATCATCACAATACGTTCGCCCGAAGTAAATGGGTTCTCTATTGTGTGGCTATACTGGGCACTACCAACCACAATTATAAGTTCATCAATTTTTTTCAAAATGTCCTTCATAGCTTTTAAATGGCCTTTGTGAAGGGGTTGAAATCTTCCCACGAAAAGCCCCCGCCTTACCATACCACATTCCTCTTCTCTAAGAGTAATTGGCATACACCACTTAACTTAATTTTTGCCTAATCTCAAACTTTCCGAAGACGCTTAATGGGAAATACAGACAAAAATCCGTCGCCTATCTTTATCCTTTTAGACTCGGTGTACCCTCTGTCTTCTCTCTGCAATATCCCCCATTTAACCTCTTTTCCTCCGCCGTATCCCCCAACACTGAAATCTGAGCGTACTACTCGATGACAGGGAATTAACGGAGGAAACGGGTTCTTGGACATAATCTGCCCTACAGCTCTCGCACTTCCACCACAAGCCTTGGCCACAGCACCATATGTGGTAAAATATCCAACAGGAACTGCGGACACACATTTGAGAACTTTCTGAGCATAACTTGACAAATGATCCATTAATATCTCAAAACTGAGGGAAACGTCTTCTCCATCATAAACCGCTTTCAAAGTTTCTAACAATCTGTCAGAAAAAGGGCTCAATTTTTCATCAACCTGAAACGATGCCTCATATGGCAAATTTCTTAGAAGATATTTCAGAACTTCTGTTTCATTTTTTGCAAAGGTTGTTGCTAAAATCTTCTCTGCGTCTAAAGCGGCTCCATACCATATTCCATCAATATTTTTGTGAACAATGTTTATCATGCAGGTTTCCTCAAATCGAGTTTTTCCTTCTCAAATGGGAATATAGGAGTGTCTACCGAAGATTTAAAATTTTATGATTAAA
>CAZCYX010000020.1:0-19430 GCA_964503065.1 uncultured Candidatus Bathyarchaeia archaeon | reverse complement strand
GTTTTCATTATCAACTGTCGAAAGCGGCATAACTATAGCTGTCTGATCTTGGAACAGACGCCACCATGAATTCTGTCAGCATGAAAACCCATGAAAAAAGATGATAACTTCGTCTTCTGAGGAGTAAAGTATACTTCATCTGATGCAGAAGAAAACGAAGTCTTTGCGGTTGGTTGCTTCGGAATGGGATTTCCAAGGACTACGAGAGATACTGTTGTAATTGATACAGTTTTCTTTGTTCGTTTTCAATAAAATAGGGTTCCTTAAGGGTTATATATGTTCGAATTGTATGGTTGTAGAATAGGGAAGGGAGAAGAGTGAGGAGGAAAGCAGTTTCTGGAATAATGCTGATACTGCTGTTAATAGGCATGTTAGCATTCGTATATACCATTCAACCAGTTAAGGCAAGTGGAACCATTTATATTAGGGTTGATGGGAGTGTTGAGCCTGATACGGCACCTATTTCAAGTGTTGACAATGTTACTTACATCTTCACTGGCAATATTTATGATTCGATTGCGGTGGAGAAGGATAACATCGTGCTTGATGGGGCAGGCTACACGGTTCAAGGAATAGGAGTTGAGTTTTCCACAGGAATAGACCTGAGTGGAAGAAGCAACATAACCGTCAAAAACACACAAGTCACACAATTCGGCCATGGAATCTACCTCAGTTATTCCAGCAATAACACGCTTTTTGGCAACAACATAACAAACAACAATAAAGGTGTCTACCTCAGTTATTCTTCAAATAACAGCGTATATGAAAACAACATAAGAGCAAATGACAAATGGGAAGGCGTCTATCTTGGGCACTCTTCTAACAATACGTTATCTCGAAACAATATAACAAACAACTATCGTGGCTTCCTGCTCAGCTGGTCTTCCAGCAACATTATTTCTGGAAACAGCATAACAAACAACTATTATGGAGTCGAACTCTACTGTTCTTCTAACAACTCTCTCTCTGGAAACGTGATGAACAATAATACATACAACCTCTACATTTGCGGCTATAAGGCAACATGCGTACACAACAAGTTTTACCACAACAACTTTCTAAACAACCCCTGTCAGGTGCTTTTCGGCTATTCTGGCGCTCTCGCCTATCCTAACTTTTGGGATGATGGCTATCCTTCTGGTGGAAACTACTGGAGCGACTACACTGGTAGCGACCTCTATACTGGACCTGGCCAAAATCTCACAGAGGGCATTGGCAGCGACGGGATAGGCGATACTCCTTACGTGATTGACGCAAACAACACTGATCATTATCCACTTATGATTCCTTGGACCTCGAATCCGTTAATCCATCCTCAGGAAGGACAGTACGCCAACTATACTATCAGGACTATTGATCTTCAGACCGAAACGATACAGAACGAAGACGAGTTTAACCTTACTTATCACAAGTATGTTTCCCCCTTTCTAATGTATGTGACAAGCCCCAAAGGATATGGAGAAATATACTGGACAGCTTTAAACATAACAAACAGATACGCCTACAACTGCATCTGGCCAATAACAGGCATAATAAAAGACATGTGGTTTCCATGGCTGATAGAAACAAACATAACCATTGGTTCAACAATTAGGCTTTTAAACGGAACAGGCACGGTAATCGGCGACAAAACTCTGAATGTTAACTCACGAATAATAGACTGCTGGGAGCTAGCTTGTATTGAAGAAATCACACCAGAAACTTCTTGGGAACATACTTTTTGGTGCCACAAATACACTGGATTACTGATAGGCCAAGAAGCCATTTATGGCTCCATAAAAGTGAACACAACTCTGACAGACACAAATATCATTTCGTTGCTTCAAATGCCTAAAACCTGGACTGTGGATGATGATGGACCAGCAGACTTCCACACAATACAAGAGGCTATAAACGCAGCAAATCCAGGAGACACAGTATTTGTTAAGATCGGCACATATATTGAAAACGTAGTGGTGAACAAGTCCTTATCGCTTGTCGGAGAAGACATGACAACAACAATTATCAACGGGGGACAGATAGGAAACGTTATGAGAGTTAGTGCTGACAATGTCAATGTGACAGACTTTACCATAACAATGAGTGGAGTCTCATTCCACAACTGTGGCATAGAACTCGATAATGCTGAAAACTGTGGCGTGTACAGAAACACCCTGGTAAACAACCTTGATGGTATTCTTCTGCAGTATTCTTCTAAAAACAGCATAATTGGTAACAACGTAACAGACAACGATTATGGCATTGAACTCACTTACTCTTCAAGCAATAACAACATAACTGGAAACTACGTCGCACATAACTGGTTTGGTATTCGCCTCGATTCTCCAAACAACAGCATAACAAAAAATAACATAACAAATAACAATTATGGCATCTGGCTCACCTCCTCTTCGAACAGCATAACTAGTAACCGCTTAACAGCAAACGACTTTTATGGCATCGGGCTTGCCTCCTCTTTAAACAACAGCATGACTGGAAACAACATAACGAGCAACCAGTTTGGCATCGGACTCTTTTGGTCGTCAAATAATAACACCATTTGTGGAAATAATATAGCAGACAACTGGGATACTGGCATCTGGTGCCGAGAAGGCAGCAATAACATAATTTTCCACAACAACTTTCTGAATAACGCAAATCAGACTTGCGTGACTGCGGCATATACGAATGTTTGGGATAATGGTTATCCTTCTGGTGGCAATTATTGGAGTGATCACGTTTGCACTGGTAATCCAAGCGATGGGTCACAGCCATATATTATTGATGCTGACAACATAGATCACTATCCATTCCAAAACCTCAATGGTTGGTTAAAGGTTCACAACATTGACACGCAACTGAACTACACAACAATTCAGGAAGCAATAGACGCTTCAGAGACATTGGATGGGCATACTATCTTTGTTGATTCAGGGATATATTATGAGTGTGTTGTTATAGATAAAATGATTCACCTGATTGGAGAAAGTCAACTTATTACGATTATTGACGGTTGGGTCGATGTTACGGCGAACGGTGTGGTTATAAGTGGATTTGCCATCGGTGGATTCACCGCATTCGGTATCGGTATGACAATGTATTTTGGAATCAGACTGTCTGGTGCTACTGAGTGTAGAATCAGCGATAACATAGTGTTCAATACCGAAAGAGGAATATGGTTAGAAAACTCTCCAAATAACGTGTTTAGTGACAATCTACTGGTGGCAAACACTCTTTTTAGCGTTTATCTGAATGAGGCTTCCAACAACACGATAAGCCAAAACAACATAACATCAATAGAGCTGGCTGGGGGCTTTAAGTTAATGAACTACGGCATTGAAATCTACCGCTCCTCGAACAACACGATAATACAAAACAATGTAACACAATGCCAATGGGCCATCCATATCGAAGGAATAACATATTGGGGGGAGGATTCTTCAAACAACAAGTTAATCGAAAACAACATAGAAAACGATGAATGGGGTATAGCACTTTCACACTCCCAAAACACCCAGGTAATACGAAACAACATAACTGCCTTGGCAACACCCCTTAGACCCGGTATGCCTCCCTTTATAGACGCTGACTCCTTTGGCATCTCTCTCTATTGCTCTCTTAACAACTCCATAGCCCAAAACATATTGGAATGTAACGGCGAAGGTATCCGCCTCGTAGATTCTCACCTCAACACGATAACCCAAAACAACATAACAAACAATTTCTATGGACTTAAACTATCCAGTTCCACATTGAACTTAATAAACCAAAACAACATAACAAACAACTATCACGGCATCCTACTCCAATATTTCTATCCCGGCTATTACAACACTTTCTACCATAACAACTTCATAAACAATACATATCAAGCTCAGACAAACAGTTTTCCAGATAACATCTGGGATAATGGCTATCCTTCCGGAGGCAATTATTGGAGCGATTACAACGGAACTGACTTATTTAGAGGATCTTATCAGAACGAGACTGGCAGTGATGGAATAGGAGATACTCCCTATGTCATTGATGACAACAACCAAGACAACTATCCACTTATGAAACCTTGGCCTTGGACTCCAATAGAAACTAGTATTAAAGTAAACGACAAAGATTATCCAGTAACTATAGTCAGCAACACCACAATAGACCAAATAACTGCAACTGCAAATACTCTAAACTTCAAGTCTTCTGGACCAACTGGACAGAAAGCATACATCAACGTCATCTTTCCAATGGTTAACACCACTGAAATCAAAGTATTCATAGATGGTGTTAGGCTTACTCCACCACCTTTCCCAGTCATTAACACAAATGGAACACACTACTTCATCTACTTCGAGTTCACACTAAGCACTCATGATATAGCAATACGATTTGCGGGAATGCTCGAAGACTTAAACGACGATGGAGTTGTTGACATTAGAGACATAGCTACAGCAGCTTTAGCTTTTGGAAGCTGTCCTACTCATCCAAGATGGAACCCCGTGGCAGACATAAACAATGACGGAAAAGTCGATATCAGAGACATTGCATTAATAGCTAGAAACTTTGGAAAAACAGCATAGACAAAAACGTTGCTATCCAAGAACTAATAGAATTTTTATTTCTTTTCTTGGTTTTCTGGCTTGGTAAAGTCTTCGAATATGTTCTTCAACTGTCGCTTCATAGTCCGTAAATCATGGCTTAAACCAAAATAATCCGCAAAAAACTCAGTGGTTCTAATCAAAGTATTCCGTCCACTCCTCTCACGATCAATTAAACCCAAGTCTTCAAGTTGCTTAAGATGACCGTAAGCATGCCCACCTCTCACATCAATAACCCGAGTCTGCACCACTGGTTGCCGATAAGCAATATATGATAAAGTCCTCAAAGGACCCTTAGAAAGCAACGGCCTCAAAGCCAACCTCCTAACCCTCGGCGAATACTCAGCCTTCAACTGCAAAACATACCGCTCATCCTCCAACTCTAAAATCTCCAATGCTGTATCACGCTCTTTATACTGTTTCATAAGAGCCCTCGCAAGCCCCTGAACCCGCCGTTTAGAACGAGACCGAACAAGAGAACCTAATGTCTTCAGATCAAGGGGACGCCCCGCTACATAAAGCCCCGCCTCAATAAGAGCCAAACTACGTCTCCACTTCTCCCGCTTAGGCTCCTCCAACGGGTCCTGTTCCACTTCCCCCAACAACTAAACCCTCGGACAAGGTGATACAAATCTCATCAGACTCGGCTTCCTGCCACAAACCAACCCGACCAGTTTGCGCAAGAAAAAGCAACGTAATAAACGTCTTAATCGCCTCTAACTTTTGCAACCCCGCTACTACACTAGAGAAAACAATCAACTTCCCCTCCTCAGCAAGCTGAAGCAACCGTCCATAGAGACTACTCATCCTCTCCTCAATCTCAACCAAATAAAGATCAACAGGCGGAAGAATCTCCGGCGGACTCAACAAAACCTGCTCATATTGTGGTGTTGATTTAAACAGTCGCTCACCCTTCAAAACCTCATCCAAAACATCCAACAACTGCTGAATAGTCGTAGACGTCAACTCATATCGAAGAGGCAGAAACAAAGGCGGAGGCAAAAAATCTGGTGGACTCCTCGGAGGCGGCGGAGGTTCCTCCAACTTGAGCAACAACTTAGACTTCATCAAATATATAGTAGCTGAAGAATCCAAAGCCACGCCCGACGCCCTGAAATCAATCTCTCCTCTTCTCTCCATCTCATTCAGAAAAGAGGTTAACAGAAATGAGATGTTGATGTCCCAAGGCACTATCCTCTGCAACTTATGAAGTTCAAAAAGTATATTCAATGGAGGCGTGAAGTAGAAGGGCTTCTCAACGGTTGAAGACACTAAGCAGCCTCCTTAAAGAGAGCCGAAATCACGTGAGAGACACCATTACGCTCATAGACACCATACACCTTCTGGGCCTTATTCACCATCTCAGGCTTCAGAGTGATAACCAAAAACTGAGACTTAGAAGCCTCTTCCAAAAGCAACTCCCCCAGCTTTCCAACATGTAACGCATCCAAATGGGCGTCAACCTCATCCAACAAATAAAAAGCTGCAGGCGTAAACTCCTGCAAAGCAAAGATGAAGGCAACCGCAGACACAGACCTCTCCCCACTACTAGCCCCACTCACAAGAATCGGCGGCTTACCAAGAAACTGAACAGTCATATCTATTCCACCAGCAAAAGGCTCCTCAGGTTTCTCCAGTCTCAAAGCAGCCTCTCCGCCACCAGTGAGTTTGGAGAAATACTTGCCAATGTTCTCGTTTATCCGATGAAAAGCCTCCATAAAAACCCGATGCTTCTTACGTTCAATCTCATCCATGAAAGAAATAATAGCCTGCTTTTCCCTTTCCAACTCGTTCATACGCAACGATAACTCTCTGTATCGAGAAATCTGATCAGCATAATGCAAAGGAGCCAGTTGATTTACAGCACCCAATCGCTCTAACTCTAAACGCATAAGCTTCAAAGAAGACTCCGCCATTTTAAGCTGCTCCAAAGAAACCTCCAAGGCTTCATCGTAACCCAGCTCCTTCAACCTGTTAGAATTCTGGTCCAGCTGCAACTGAAGTGTCTGAACTTTCAGCTGAAGATCATTAAGCAACTGACTAACTCTCTCATACTCAGCGTCATATTTCTGCAACCTTTTGTCAATATAATCAATCTGAGAAACAAACTTCTTAGACTCCTCTTTAGCCGTCAAGATTGAATGCGACAACTCTTCCTTCGACTTCTCAAGCTCCAATAATTCCCTCTCCACAGTCTCCTTTTGCCGCAGCGCCTCCGCAACCTCCTCTTCCAAAGTCGAAATCTGTTGTGCCATCTTTCGAAGCTGAATCCTAAAATTACCAGCACCGGTCTTCAAAACATTATCAAATTTTGACTGGAGAGTAGAAAGTTCCGTTTCAACACCACTAAGGTTTTGCCGAAACTCTATAATTTGATCTCCTAACCTTTCTCGCTGAACCTCCATCTCCTGAATTCGAGACAAATCAACTTTCTGTCTTAAGGCAACCAGTTCTCCACGCAGTTTACGTATTTCCTTTCTGATGTTGTCACGTTGCGCCCTTTGAAGCCCCAATTCCGTCTTTCTTCTCTCCAAGCTTTCTTGAACACTTTGGATATGCTTGTCTGTGCGTCTGATGTTTCTTTTAGTATATTTTATATTTCTACGTATTCTCACGATCTCCCTATCAAGGGTGATAATCATCTCCGCTAATTGGGCACTCTCTACCCGGGTCTTATCTATCTCTTCTTCAAAGGATGTTACATTGCCTTTTCTCTTAGAAAGATGCTCTTGAAGAGCTTTGACTGCCTGATCCAGATGTTCAATAGCAGACTCACTTGGAATAATTGCAGAGAAATCTATTGGAGCACGATAATAACCACACTCGATTCCCCCTCCAGATTCATAAAGGTCACCGCTGGTAGTGACCGCTCGATACCCTTCACGACACGCTGAGAGAGCCGCCTTTTCATGCGTCGCTACTAAAGTGTCTCCGAAAACATAATCTACAGCAGATTCAAATTCCTTCGCATAACTTACAAAGT
Source organism: uncultured Candidatus Bathyarchaeia archaeon (assembly GCA_964503065.1). Taxonomy (GTDB): domain Archaea; phylum Thermoproteota; class Bathyarchaeia; order Bathyarchaeales; family Bathyarchaeaceae; genus JAOUKN01. The sequence continues at coordinate 11,885 of CAZCYX010000020.1, read as the reverse complement.
TAGAAGCGCTCCCTTCTAACTCCCTGATCTTTGGGGTTTCAACCGATCTTACGTTGGCTAATCCGTGCAGAGGAATGATCTTAATTCTTCCAAGTTTTAGGCGTCTCAATGTCTCAGTGCAAGTGAAAGCCGTGTCAAAATCTTGAACAACAATAGAGTCTAACCAACCTCCTGCTGCTGCTTCTATGGCACGTTTATAACCTCTCTTTACTGTGATTAAATCTCTGAGTCGCCCGTGTATACCTGCGATTACGCCGAGTTCTCCAAGTTCTTCAATGTTTCTCAGTGCCTTCTCTTCTTTGGCGATTTTATCCGCTATCTCTCGTTGAGTAGCAAACTCTACCACAGCTTCTCGGGCAGTTTCTGCAATCTTGCTTGCATCCACAATTTCCTGTTCCATGGATTCTTTCTGTATGATTTTACGGTCAAGTGACCGTTGAAGACTCTGTAAGTGTTTCTCTTGTTCCCTCTTGACTCCTTGAAGATCGGCAAGAGATTTTTCAAATTCATCAAGATTAGACGTGAACCTACTTTTGCGAGTATTTAAATCACTTAGCCTTCGTAAAATAACCTTCACTGTTGCCTGGCCTTTGGCGTAGTTGCTTCGAAGTGCCATGAGATTCTGATATATCTTGTCTAGTTTTTGTTCAATTTCACGAATATTTTTGTTGTTTTCTCCGAGATTAGCTCTTAACTCAGCCGCCTCACTTGAGACTGTATTATGTTGAGATTGTTGCTCTGCAATTTCGTTAGATAGTTGATTATGAAGTTTTTTTAGTTCACGAACTCTTTTTCGGTTTTCATTGATTTCTTTTTCAATCGCCTCCAATTGTTGAACATTGTTTTCTTTAACTTTTTTTAATCCTTCAAGGCTTGTTTTTCCTGCATCTATTTTTGTTGTTAGTTCAGTCAATTTCGATTTCAAGTCGCCTATCTTAATTTGAACTTCTAGAACTCTGGTGCTTCCTTCCTCCACCATTTCAGAACCGAGTTCCATCCACTTCGTTTCGACTTCATGACGTTGTGTTCTTAACCCCTCTCTTAGTTGCCGTAGATTTTCACTTCTGACTCTAATCTCTTCAAATCGAGACGAGAGTTCATCAATTTTTTTCTTGATTTCTAAACTTTCATGGGAGATTTTCATTGCTTCGAACTTTTTGATTTCTTCAGTAACGAATGTGTAGCGAAGAAACTCGTTTCGTTCTCTTTCTAGGTCATCAATTCTTTTTTGTACTTCGTCTACTCTACCCATTGCTGTTCGAATTGATATTTCGGCAGTTCGAAGTTTTTCTTCGGCTTCTGCTTTCTCAGTGTCATATTGGGCTATGCCTACTAGGTCTTCTATGACCTTTCTACGTTCAGATGGAGAAATCTCAGCGATACGTGTGATTGTTCCTTGGGCAACAACGTTGTATCCGGATGGGCTGATTCCAGCCATGGAAAGAATATGTAGAATATTCGACCTCGAAATTCTCCTTCCATTAAGTCTATAAACGCTCTGCCCGTTTCGTCGGATTTCACGAGAGATCGTTATGGTGTTTGTGTCCACTGGTATTCGATTGTCGTAATTGTCAAATTGAATTACGACTTTAGCAGCCTTTGCCTTTTCGACACCAGCGTCGGGGGCGCCGTGAAACATTAATTTTGCAAAGTTTTCAGCTCTAAGTCTTCTTGCGCTTAGCTCGCCTAAACAGAATAGGATGGCGTCCACGATATTGGTTTTTCCACTTCCATTTGGCCCTGTAAACACAGTGAAACCCTTATCCAACGTGATAGTGGTTTTTGAACCTCCAAACATTTTGAAGCCTTTCAGTTCAACCTTCTTTATGTAGGGCATTCTTTTGGAGCCGCCTCCACGCTAGTACCATATGGTAAAGGTTAGCTCTTATAGAGTTTACATTTTTCTCTATAAAACTATTCTATAGATAAAATACAAACCGTTTTAACTGTTTTGCAGTAAAAGGGATGAAAGTTCTCAACGTTTTCTTGTTTCCCGAAACTTTTTTGCCAGCGTTTTAACAAAAGACTTTACATTTTTGATGTTTCCGTAAACGAGCATATACCCATTTTTTTGCATTTTGCAGGACAACTTTTCTTCTTTAGCTAATCTTTCAATTTCTTTTCGAGGAGTATCCTCTGAAATCTGAACTCTTACCCAGTGTTTACCTCGTGGAAGCCCTGGAACAAACTTGGAAACAGTTTCTTCTCTCTCTTCAACTTTTCTCCTAGCTTGTGAAAGTTTTTCCATCCACTCCTCAACAAATTTTGCTCCATACTTTTTTTCAGTTACTGTAAATAGATGTGATTCAACGTTTTCTAGGTATGTTTCGATTTGAGGAATATTTTCGACGTGTGTAGGATCAGCTTTGAAAATTTGTATCATTGTTTTAGCCGATCGGAGATCATTCATCACATTGGCTGGAATTGTTTCTCCTTTCTTCCGAAGTTCCACGATAAGGTCCGCTAGTACTTTCCACGCTTCTTCATAACCCATTATACTGCACCAATCCAAGGTTTCCCATATGTGGTACTTTAAGCTTAAGATTACAACCAAATGAAAAATTGTGTTGTGAGGGCGACTGCAAAAGAACTACTAAGAAAGCTTCAGTTTAAAATCTGAGCCCGACAAAAACTGAAGATGGTAATATGGATTAGGCTTCTACGATGTTGGTTTTGAATCTTGTGCGTGCGCGACTGAATAACTAACCTTATTTCGATACGCTTTTCGGCGAATCTGAATTTGCCTTATCCAGAGAAAGACCGTATAGAAGCTAAGCAAACTGACCAACACAAAAATGATAATGCTCCATTCACCAATCCAAAATGGGTTTTCGTTATAGAAAGGAAAAAGAATACATCTGGAATTTTCATGAACCCACATGTCCAAAAATATGTGAGATACACCTCCAATGAGACAACAGAAATAAATCGTCTTGAAACTATAGCTCAATTTTTTGGGATAAAACCTGAAAAACCTATAAACACCAAGGATAGTTTTATTGAACCTTCTCTCTGCTACATAAATAATTAGACTTAACACCACTGGATAGATTGTGAGGACAAAGAGATAGCTATGCCAGAGCCCGTGAACCATGGGTTTTCCTGTCAGCAAATGATACAATAACTCAAGATCGACAAGAGTAGACGAGCAGAGTAGCGCTGTGATATCAAAGGTTTTTGGTCGTTTAAAATGCAATGGAGCAATGGCCAAAAAATGTAGTGGAGTTGCAGGCAAACGAAATCACTCGGAAACCCACGCTTTTTCGCTGAAATGCATTATGAAACGTTCATAAATCCAGCATGACAGAATAGTGGCAATTCCTGCTCCCATAATTATATCTTTCAAAGAATCCATGGGATAATTAAAGTATTTTTCTTCTGGGTCTGCTGTTTGTACGTCTAAGGTTTCTCCAATTTCCCATCCAAGTGCTGTTATCGCTAGCACTGCCAATATGAAGAACCACTTGAACTTTCTATCCCAACCAAAATATCTTTCGAGAGCAAGCGGGGCAACTAAGGCTCCTAAAAGCCAGGGGGAGGTAATATGAGTCCATGTGTCAACGTAGCCTGGTGCATTCAGTTGTGGGTTCCAATACCATCCGTGGTATTGGCTGGCATTTTGAAATGAAATCGCGAAAAGTCCTAGAACAACGAGGTAGATGAGGTATTGTTTGTTGACGATGGTGTATTGTTTTTTCTTTTGTTTTCCCACCATGTAGAGAACGATGTGAATTATTATCAGTGCGTATGTTGGAATGGATACCCAAGCATACACCCCCCAAGATTCTGCGGGACCTGAGCTTACAGTTAGAAATGCATCTAAAGGTCTCGTAACAATGAAATCCAGATATATTTGGAGGTAGTTAGGTGTTGTTTCCCAAGCTGAAGGGGAAAACGTGAAGTACCAAATGAATGCAAGAACAATTATTAGAGCAAAGACGAAGATAACAGGAGCCCAACGCATAAGTTTTTGGCGCAAGTTCATCCACCAAATCCTAATACACATTCTCTATTTTTTAGCTATAGATACTCACTTATTATTTAAGTGTTGAATTTAGCCTCCAATTTTGTGGAGCTAGGCGAAGAGTTGTTACCACTCTTCTGCTCAAAAGAAAGAGCATAATAAGTAGTAAATCATGTAGCCGAAGTTTCTGAAACGTAAAAAGAGGCGAAACTTCGTCTTACCCAATCGTTTCTTGTATCTCACGGGCACCTCAATGCATTTCAGCCCAACGTCAAATGTTAACATGAAAATCTCCATTTCTATGTCGAATCCCTTAGCTTTCAATCGTGGGTAAAGAGTCTCAACCGCTTTTCTGCTGAATACCCAATAACCTGTTTGCACATCTGTAAAAATTCTCAGGAATCGCAACCCAAGAAACAGTGACACAATGAAGTTGGAAAAGATTGTAAACGGATCCATAGCGCCTTTCTCTCTTTTCCCCCTTATTCTTGAACCAAGCACAACCTCGGCCTTTTCAGCCTCCATAGCCTCAATCATCTTTGGCAACTCTCTAGGATCATTACTTCCATCGCCGTCAATCATGCACAGAACGTCGTATTTGGTGCTGAGAAAGAATTCCATCCCTGTCCTTACACCATAACCCTTGCCTCTCCCGAACTTCTGTCTAATCACTATAGCTCGATGTTGCTTTGCCACTTTGACGGTTTCATCTGTACTGCCCCCGTTCACAACCAAAACATCGATGTCTTCTGGCATGTCTAGTAGAACCCTTCTTATACCCCTCTCCTCGTTTAAGGTTGGCACCATCACCAAAACGCTTCCAGTCGAGTTGAGACTCAACCAAATCCCTTCACTATAGTTCATTCATCAAGATTAATAAGGAACTGTTAATGAGTGATTCTTGCGGAGAACAGGCATGCAAAAAGCTTGACAAGGACGCGCGTGGGGAGTTTTTCTGAATGGATATATTGTCGCATGGACTTTTGGGTTTCGTCGTTGGTCAAGCCTTACAATTGGATACAAACACTCAGATCATACTCATCATATCGTGCGTTATTCTTGACATCGACGGCATTTCAATACCAAGATGCGAAGCGTATTTCCAATTTCACCGAGGACCTTTACATTCTTTTCTTGGTGCAATATTAGTCTCGTTGTTGATAGGCACCGTGTACACTTTTCTTATGCGCCTTCCAGCAAAAGTTTTAATATCGATTGTTTTGATCTGTCTCGGAGGATCATTTAGTCACATCTTTTTGGATCTTCTTACAACAGGCAGCCGCATGGCGGTTCTGTGGCCATTTTCGAGTAAAAAGTTCGTCTTTGACCTTACACATTTTTTTGATCCAATATTTCTTGGTGTGCTTCTCTTAACATCTGTCTTTATAATCTATTTAAAAAATGATGTAAGAATGATTCAAATTGCAACGATTGTGGCTATCGTCTTGCTCACCGTGAATTTCGGAGTGCGATTGCACTGTAAAAGAAAGGCCGCAATTGAAACAGTTAAAGGGCTAAATGTTGCCACTGATTCCAAAGTGGTGCCGTTTCCGACACTCCGCCCTGATAGATGGTGGGTAGTTATAAAGACACCATTTGAGAACGGATATCACTATGAGATCTATAGCGTTGACTCGATTGGCAATAAAATATTGAGCCACAATTCTGTGAAAAGCCCTTTTATAGATTATTGTGGTCTGGCCAAACCCAGTATTGATTCCCCACAAGAAGCCGTTGCATTTTCTAAGAGAAATGGACGGATAAATGCATTCATTGAAAAATCTCGTCTGCCCGCCGTGAATGTAACCCTTTCTGACGATGGAAACGTGTGGCAAGTTTTTTGGTATGACATATTTACACAGTTGAGCGAAGGAGTATTCAGAGGAATAACTGTTAAAGTTGAAATCGATTGAACAATCATAGTGAACTTTTTTGACACATAACTTCTCAATAATGATATTTTGAAGTGCTATGTCGTGCCGCATGCATGTGCATGTTTGAAATTTCATGTTAAGGCGCAATTTCATTGCAGATAGCTTTTGAAAGCAATCGGTAAGCTTACATTCGTCTGGCACTGTTTCATGTCTGGTTAGTGTTATTCATGAAAGAGGGTTATGGGTATCTTTTGATTGCAGTGGCGTCAATTCTTTGGGGAACGTTGGGTGTTCTCGGAAAGATGGCTTTCCAATATGGAATTACGCCTACTTTGTTAATTATGTTAAGGCTTTGCATATCCTCTTGCACGGTATTCATCATAATTTTCGTCTTTAAAAGAGATCTGCTCAAAATAAAAAGGCACGACATTTTATTTCTCGTGATCTTTGGATTGTTCCCTATAGCCCTACAAAGGGTTGCCTATTTCTATGCAGTAGATTTCACTACAGCCACCGTAGCAGCGATGCTCTTTTACACTTATCCAGCAATTGTTGCAGTTATGTCAGTTTTTCTCTTCAAGGAAAGAGTCACGAAGAAAACAATATTGGCAATCATTCTAACCTTTTTCGGGGCATCGTTTGTCGTCAAAATCTATGAGGCTTCTTCACTTATTGTTAATCTTTCTGGAATCTTCTTTGGATTGTTGTCTAGTGTGCTTTTTGCAGTTTACATTGCAATGGTGAAACGGTTAAGGAATTCTTATAGCAGTTGGACTCTGGTTTTTTATGGAGACGGAATTGGCGCCATCGCATTAACTTCCATTGTAGCTTTTTCGCTTCCCGAAGTGACAAAATTTCCCATCCAATTATGGTCACTTATCTTTGCCATAGCTTGGATACCATCTTTATTTGGCTATTTTCTCTATTCTCATGCGTTGAAGTATGTTGAGGCAACCAAGGGGAGTATAGTCTCCATACTAGAACCGATATCTGCTGGATTATTATCAGTAATTATCTTAGTAGAAACCCTTGAGCCTCTTCAGCTATTAGGCATGGTTCTTGCTCTCATAGGAATAGGTTTACTTTTTTACCGATATGACAAAAAGTAGCATAACTTCTCTAGCCCCTAAATCTTGGGCAACCTCACAACTTCCTTTAATCGGTTAAAATGTTTGTCAAAGGAATATATCTCCTTCAGTCCGTAACTCCTCATAAACGAGAAGGCAAGCGCATCGTTAGCGCTGATCTCATTTTCTTTAGCAAGTGGAAGGGATGTTTCATAATGACCCAAGCCAACCGAATAAACTTCGATGTTGTCCATGGTTACAACCCATGCTAGGAACCCAAGGGACTTTTCGAGGCCTAAACTCGTCTCAATTACGTTAACGATTTCTGATAAATGTGTAGTCGACATGGCAACTTCCTCGCCGTCTTCAATTCTTTTCACTATCGCCTGTGCTTCCTGCTTAATCTTGAGTTCCTTCTCTGTTAATTCTCTGTGGGGCTTGAGAAAAGCATGAAGGAAAACGTTTGAGTCCACAAACCTCAATGTGCGGATCGCTCCAGCAACGCCCTCTTTAGAGAATGCGAGTCTGTGAAATCCACATCGTCAACTATCTCGATAGAATCAAACAGACTGGAAGGCAACACTGGCTCCACGGGCGACAACTCGATTTTCCCTCCACGCCTTATTAGGATGACTTTGCCAGATTTCCAACCTCGCCTCCACGCCGCAGGAATGGCGACTCTTCCCTGTGCGTCAAGACTCTTCAAAACGACTTCTACCAATTCAAGCAACTCCACCAAATTAAAGAAAAAAGGCAAATTTAAATCTTTCACCAAAAACAACAAATAGACAAGCACGGCGAAATTATACTGGGTTTAAACGGGAAAGCGCAAATAGTCAACATGACAATAATAAACACACTAATACACAAAAAGACATAATATTGATGAATCGTACTCGAAGCTAACTTTTGAGGAAGTGTTCTAGTTTGGTGGGGGTCTTTTCTGATTCGAGTTTTTCTATTCCAATCTAGCAGGTGTTCCGTAGCTAAATTCGAAACCAAAAAGACCATTGAGAATCGCGTTTGGAAACCTTCTTTTCACAACTGACATATATAGATCAATCAAACCAAGAACACCGCTTTTTTCACCTTGTATGACTGATCCCCAAAAATCCTGTTTATAACGTACACACATACTGAGAATGTACAACGCGATATAGTCTGCAACAGGAGGAGCAACATATCGACTGAAGCAATTGGAACCCACCTTGAAATTCAACCCACCTACGATGTATCGTCCTCCAACAGGTGGTGAGTATATTCCAAGATAATCAGGAAACTTCATGAGACTCCTAGAAGTCAAAATTCTTGCCTGAGAGTGCAGAACGTGAGGATTGAGATCGAAGTCTTTGGCTAACTCAGGTATCCTTTTGAATATTTCTTTCTCGTCAGTTTCGGCGGGGCAGATTTCAATTTTATATGGGTCTTTCGATATTGTGTTAAACCTATATAGATAGATTGTTTTCGAGGGTTCGTTGTAGAAAAATTCATACATTTGAGCAATCTCTGGGCAAACGGCCAAAATGTCCTTGAAAGCGATTATCGCTTTGTCTGGAAAACGGAACCCGCCTATAACTTCCACCAGATGTTGGGAAACTCCTTCGTGCATGACGGCATACTCCCTCTCCATTTTCCATGCTCTCGGGTCTTTTGCATAAGTTTCAAGTTCGGTGTCTATCGGTCGTTGTGTAAATCCATGATATTTCATATTTTCAAGGAAAATGTCGTTCTTGTTGGCAACAATCAATGACTTTGCAAGAGAAAGCATGCCATAAAAATATAGTAATGGCTTTGTCGCAATAGTCACGGAGTCAGCAGCCCGAAAATATTCAAAAGATTGGCTTATTCCAAATGAAACTTGATTTGCCTTTCTGTCTAAGACCTCCGTTTCCTTATAGAAGACATTTCTTCCAGAGGGAAGCTCTCCCGAAAGTAGGTTTCTTGCATTATTCTTTTTTGAGAGAAACATGAGATGATTCCACATATCGCCATATGGGTTTTCAGACCATGTGAAAACCAATTAGTTCACTTCCTTTTTACTAGAAACCTAAGCAATGGTCTAGGTCAAATCCTTTACTATGCTTTGTACCCGTCAGCAGCTTTTAACACAAATAGAGGAATTTTGCGGAGTGCCAAAGTCGTAATACCTAGACCTCCTCACGGTAATCGTCAGTATCGATCAGACTCGCGTCATTGCAGGTCGGACCCCAAATTTTTTCATTCGCATATTCTCTTTCTGCAAATTTCGTCCGCATTTAAAATATCTGCTATGCTTTGTCGCAAGTTATCTTTTATATACTTACACAAAATACTACAGACAACGCAGATTCATCACCGTAAAGAAGGCAACACTGGTCTATCTTGTAACTACGAATAGGCGTGGTTCTGGTTGTTTTTCTTTTGCTACGTACACTGCTAATGCTAAAGCCCAGAGTTGGTCGTCGTGTGTTCCAGGCGGATGATAAAAAGTCATCACGCCCTTTTCCTCAGGCTTTTCAGTTGGTTTAGCCTTCCCAAACCTATACTGTTGCTCGTTAATCTGCGATAAAAGAGTTCTATCAAGTGGAAGGATTATTCGTTTCTGCTCCATCCTTGTTTGCAGCAGAATCATCAGGTCCTGCTTAACTTTCGCTGTGAAAGCCAATCCATCAATCTGTGGCGCAAACCCCCTTATCTCTTCTAGAAGGCTCTCTCCAATGGCACTCTGATCCACAAACCCCTTCACAACATCAAACTTCTGATTCAACCTCTGAGTAAAGCCAACAACGTCACTGTACGGCGTGCCCAAAGGAAACTGCTTCAAAAACACAAGTCTTAGAAGTTCGTTTTCTTCTTTCAGCAACGCAACAACACTGTGGTCCACTCTTTTACCAAAATCCGCTCCTAAATAGTAATCACCAGCGATTTTGCCCTCATTCATCAACTGACTTTCATCGATGAGGTCATAATCTTCAATGCACTCACGAAGCAAATCTTGACTGAAAAAGCAGTTCTCACCCTCAACAAACTCTGCCTCATACTCCATCTTATACCGCAACTCGCCTATGTCTCGTCTCTGCTCCTCCAAAAACTCCCCTGAAATGCGTGGGCACTCCTCGGCGATAACGTGCTGGCTCCAATAATTCGGGTTCTTAAAACTGCGGTAAAAGATGTGGTCACGACCCCAAGGCGTACTCAACATAATAGCTGTACCATTGGTCGTTGCCAACATCGGAAAGATCACGCTGGCGATAACGTCCTCAGGCATAAAAGCAGCCTCATCCATGACCAACAAATCCGCAGTATACCCCCTCAAAGAAGCTCCGTCATGACCACATGGCAGAGCGACAATGCGGCTTCCGTTGGTGAGCTGAATCATAGTTCGAGTTGACTTGACAACAGACCTCCGTAAAACAGGATGAGTCTTAACGAAATTCTCAATCACGCCGAACATGATCATGCTCTGCCTGAGACCACGACTAACAATAAGCGTAGTTGTATTGGCGTTTGTAAAACCAAAATGAATAACCTTGATGGCAATAGCCGTGGTCTTACCCGTCTGACGAGCCCAACAAGCCACAACACGCTTGCTCTGACAACGCAACAACTCAGCCTGATAAGGAAAAACACGAAAACCCAGAACAGCCTCAGCGAAAACAACAGGGTCTCGCCGAAGCCTATCCCTCAAATCGTCAAAACCGAGTGGAGGCATGATTTAAACAAACCCGAAACAAACGGGAGAGAAGCGCCAAATATAAAGAATTTTTAAGAAATTTGACTGCGAAAAAACTGAATGAATTTACTAAATTAAAGAAAACGTTGGAGCCAAGATTATGGAGCAGAGGGTAGAGACTGCGACGTTAGAGAAACTTCCGAAACTTATTCATATCACTGCTTTGCTATTGCAGACAAAAGTTTACCTATTTGGAAAGTCTTAGAATAGGATGACAGGTGATCAATGATTGATATCCATCCTAGGTATGAATCCCATTAATAAGCTAGAGAAACATTGTCAAATTTAACATTCTCTTACTTTAACCCTTTCTAACTTCGAAATGTAATCTTTTGATAAATCATGAGCCTTAGCCCCTTTAATGATGCATTCCATATATTTCTGTGACGGCAGAAAGACTCCTTCTTTTCTCCGGACTTCATGGGTAATTGCACACTGAGTTGTTCCGTTTTCCAGCGTTACATTTACGATTTTTCGTATATACACATTGGGCACTCCTTCCTTTTCTTCAATCTTGTCCAAGTCGTCTTTCGTAATTTGGCATAGAATACCTTCTACTTCTTCGCCTTCACAGAAAATGATGTCTGCGACTCCACCTTTTCTTCGAGAACTATAATGGGTAAAGCATAACTTGTGATTAGGCAAGATTGCTCTAAGTGGGGAAATCAGTTTGATCGGAGAGTATTTCTTACACCATTCATCCAAGTCGTCTTTGTCCATGTTTGAACCATACGTAAAATACCACAGAACCTTTTCTTTACCTAGTTCTCGCATCTTCACTACACCTCATGGGTCTTTAAGTCTACGTACAGATTACCTCCATAAAAGTATTGCATAAAAATAAATAGTCAGAGAAGTTGAGTAATTTCTGGGGAGGATATGTTAAAGAGAAAGTTAGCTGTTCTGATTTTCGTCACTTGTATTTTCTCGCTTGTATCGTCTACTTACGCATTTTTTGTAACACATAACCAGGATGCCCATGGCACCATTTATCAGTCTATGTATTCAGATACTATTGATCTGAATAGTCCTGATCCTTTGAGTTATCCCTGGCCCATGTTTCGACATAACCTCAACCGTACAGGTTATACGGATAGCCCAGCACCCAATAACAATCAAACGATGTGGACATATCAAACTGGAGGACCCATTTATTCTTCGCCAGCGGTTGTTGATGGCAAAGTCTATGTTGGCTCTGATGATGGATATGTTTACTGCTTGAATGTAACCACGACGACTCCAAATGGAGTAGTGATCTGGAAGTATAG
>CAZCYX010000019.1:0-19909 GCA_964503065.1 uncultured Candidatus Bathyarchaeia archaeon | reverse complement strand
GTTTGATTCTTTTTTCACGGATTTGTCACGGAGATTTCCGTCTGCAAAGATATTCATCTGGTGCAACAGAGAAAACGATGTCATCGAGGTGATTGTGAAGAATCCAGAAGAGTATCCCCTTGTCATGGAACAGATACGTGCAAGCAACATTCTCGATGTTGTTGAGGAATCATCTGACAACCACAGCTTCTACTTAAACATTCACAAGTGTCATTGTATGAACGAAAACACCATAGTCAGACATATTGGGACATTAGACCTTCTCAACATCTTCCCAAACTTAATAGAAAACGGCTGGGGATATCATCGTCTTATAGTATTCAGACATCAAGACTTGGAAGAACTTCTGCAACGCCTTGAGAAGTGGAGATGGAGTTTTAAGATTTTGCGCAAAGTTCCTTTCGATGGTTTTATTGCAAGTTCGTTGACGCTCACTGCTGACGCCTTATTTTCGGATTTGACTGAGAAACAGATAGATGCTCTGTTAACGGCGCATGGAAATGGTTACTATAAACTGCCAAGAAGAGCTGACGTTCAAACAATAGCTGCTAAAGAGCGAGTGCCGAGAACAACATTTCAAGAACACCTTAAAAAAGCCGAAAACAAACTTGTCACAGCCCTAGTTCCCTATGTCCAACTGTTTAGACACGCTTCCCCAGAGAAAAGAAAAAGTCTCAAAATACATGCCTAGAGCCCTAAAGCTGGAGAAATACATTATGACGGAAAATATGAAGATGATAGGTTATTGTGGTTACAACTGTCACTTATGCGCAGCTCGATCTGAAGATCCTGTTATTAGGCAAAAAATGGTTGACGGTTGGAGGAAACTTTTCGGTCATGAAAACTATACTGCAGAGAATGTCAAGTGTGACGGCTGCTTGAGCGATGGCAAAATTGCGGATAAACAATGTAAAGCTCGCCCCTGTGCAAGAGAAAAAGGTGTAAAAAATTGTGCTTATTGCGATGAATTCCCCTGTGACAAACTGAAACCTTTAATCCCATCAATTTTCTTTGCTACCGAGGAAGAATATAACTTATGCATGAGACAGTTCGATTGTAGACCAAACTTAGTTAAGATGCTCATTGACATAGGAAAACCACCTTTTTGGTTGCAACAGCATTCTAATGCTTCAAAGAAATCTTACAAGAAATAAATTTCCGTTTTTTAGTTCAATGTAGACATTTATATTAGCGTGCAAGAGTTAGCTTATTCTGTCCAGTAAACCCATCCATCTGTGCCTTTAGTGCCTTTCAAGACGCCTTTTTTTACCCTTCGAGTCAAAGTATTTACAATTATGCCAGTATTGCCCTTTGTTGAGATCGCTCTGGCTTCTAATGCTTTCGCCACATCTTCTCTTGTTCTCTTATTCGGGAGTTTGAAAAATCCATCTTGAATTAAATTGTCAATTGCAGGCGCCCAGATTTTAGGCGCGCCCCCACGTGCACGCCATTTCTCTTCTAGGGTCTTAGCAGCTAGCACGAATTTTTCCTTAAGGCTTTCAAAGGAAGTTCCCACAATCTCGATATTTTCCAAGTCCCCCTCACCGAGACCCCTCTTCACAAATTCTTGTATCACCGGCATTTTCTCAGGCTTCAAACCAGCAAGAGTGGCTCCAACCGTTTCCACAGCAACCGCATCCCTGCCCACCAAAAGAGTATTCACGCGCACACGTACATCGCCCGCTCCACGCCAAAAGTATGTGCCATCCATCACGGCGAGGTCTATTCCACCCGTTGCCTCATAAATGTCCGCTAGGAGGGGACAGAAAATCTCGTTCTTGTGGAACTTTGCTTTCTTTGGATCCGGAACACATCCAAACAGGTTTTTAAGAATACTTCCTCTTTCAAAGGTGCGCAGTATATGTGTGTTTACCAAGATGTTAGGTTTGAAGAGTATATGTGACAACTTCATTTCTTGATCAGCAAGCCTTACCACTCTAGCCTCTGTATCGTCCGAAAGGTTGAAAGGAACCACTCGCTCGGTGAAAAGTTCCCTCCAGATTTGAAGCCTTTCTGAACCTGTCCCTCGGTAATTGTCTGATTCAGCCAGGAAAATCTTTGGAACATTATCAAAACTACTAGTGATGGCGTCGACCACGCTAACTGACGTATGGTTCTCTGCTTTATGACTAAAAACTCCGACTTTAACAACCACTGATCTCTTAGCAGTGTTCAAGTCATCTATTCCCCCGATTAGACGGAGGGCTTGCTTGAATGACTGCGAAACATTTTCGTCAAACTCGATTACTGCAACTTTTGAAGTCAAAACCACACCTCCCTTCTAAGTATTGAAGGTCTCATTGTGTGCGCATTACCATTTGTGCGTATCAGATATGAATCTTCCACCATCAACTATTACACACTGACCATTGATATATGATGAATCGTCACTAGCTAGGAATAAAACGACATTGGCGATTTCTTCTACTGAACAGACTCTCTTGAGAGGATACGTATTGGCTATGTCAGCAGTCCATCTTTCAATCTCATCTGGAGTACGGTCACCTTCTGAATTAGCTATTCTCACAAATCCAGGGCAAATAGCGTTACAGCGAATTTGAGGAGCAAAATCAATAGCTAATGTCCTTGTTAAAGCATTGATTGCTGCTTTTGTTACTGGATAGACGCAGAAATTTTTCAAAACTTTGAAAGCAGCACCTGATGAGATGTTTACAATTGTCCCTCCGCCACTTTCCAGTATCAATGGAATCGCATATTTGGCAAATCTGAAGTAGCCATTTAAGTTCACATCAATAATATGATTCCAAGCTTCCTCTGGGATTTCCACTACATTTCTGAAGATATCGCCCTCATAAGAGGCTGCACAATTCACCAGACAATGTAGCTTCCCAAACTTCCGCTTAGTTATCTCTATAGCCCTCTTAACCTCCTCTGTCTTTGAGACATCTGTTCTTACAAAGAGGCCTTCGCCCCCATTTTCCCTAATCTTATCTACAGTTCTTTGCCCCATTTTTTCCAAAATGTCAACAACCACAACTTTTGCTCCCTCAGAAGCAAACTTGAAAGCGATAGCACTTCCTATTGAAGGCCCACCACTCTTATATCCTAATGCAGCCCCTGAAACTAAGGCTACCTTGTTTTCCAGCTTCACATTTAACCCTCACTTGATTGGCTATTTTTTCCTCTTTGAGCCTTCTTCTCATGCTTTAGTTCAACAAGATCAGGTTCCAATTCGGAAATCCCAAGTTCAAAGTCGTTGATGAGTTTGTCCAATATGGCTTGACGAGCAAAGTCTGCAACACTGGAATAGTAGCCGCGATCGACCAGTTGATTTATGAATTGAACCGTCCTTTCAGGAATCCTAGTTTTGACTTCAACAAGGTTTCTTACCATAAGACACACATCTCAAATGCTTTAATCCCCGATTGAGTCACATCCATAGTCCATTTATAGTCCATTTATAGCCTATAGAAGTTGCTATGAATAGTCCGTCATATAAGCATTGCGTTAGTGATTGAATTACAATTAGGGCATTGATTTGCAATGGAAAATGAACTTTATAGTTTTGCGCGCGTGAGGTGTATTTTTTTCTTTAGCGGAAAGATTACCAGAAACAGGGAATAAGTCTTCTCATTCTAAATTTCACTCTCATCTCCTTTGCTATTTCTTGCATCCTTGAGAGATCAACTTCAGGAACTGTAACAGCAGTTATTTCCAAATCAAATTCTTTGCTGGATTTCTCAATAAACTCCAAAATGCTCTCGTATGCATCTTCAAGGTTTGGTCTACAGATCTGATTATAGGTGTTTTTGTCATGAGCATTTAGACTTACGCTTATTTTATCTACTCCAGTTTCTTTTAGTTCTTTCACTACAGCTCTCTCTTTGTTTAACAGAAGACCTTGACCATTAGTGTCAATTCTCACAATCTTTCCAGAATATTTCTTTATCCACTTCGTCACCTTGATAATGCAGTCTAGTCTTTCTAGAGGTTCTCCAAAGCCGCAAAAGACTATTTCATCCCAATTTTTTCTATTGATAACTTTTTGCAGTTCCGTGATGGCCTCTTCGGGAGATGGTTCCTGCTTTAACTTTAAGTTAAAGCCTTTCAGATTGTGTGTAAAGTTCCTGAAGCAGAAATAACAATTGTTGGGGCATCTGTTAGTTATGTTAAGGTACAGGTTGTTTCCAAGCCAATAGACAATGCTGGGCTTTCTTGTTTTCAAAGGCATGGCGTTCCAGCTTTAACTTAGAAGATTGAGAAGATAACTATTATCAGTCCAGCTATCCAACAGTAGTAGGCAAAAAGATGAAACTTTTCCTTCAATACAATTTTCAACAATAACTTCAAAGATACGTATCCAACTATCATTGAGACGATTACGCCAAACAATAATGCAACTATGTCTATCTCACCTAACATCAAATCTTTTGATTCCATAACAGTTGCACCTATTACCGCAGGTATCGAAAGTAAAAATGAGTACCTAAAAACGGCTTCTTTTTTGACTTTTCTCAAAAAACCAGTGGATAATGTGATGCCACTTCTTGAGATGCCAGGTGTGATCGCAATACCTTGTGCGATGCCTATTAACAAGGAGTCTAGGTAGCCGAGTTCTTTACCGTCTTTTCGTAATTTGGAAGAATATAGAATAAACCCAGTGATTACTAGTGCGGCGCCCACTGCAAGAGTACTAGTGAAGAGGAATTGGAAGAAATCGTGGAAGAGGAAACCAATGAGGGCGGTGGGGATGCTTCCTAAGGCTATGTATAACGCTAATTTTCCCTCTTCGCTTTCGAAGTCTCGTTTATACAAGGCTTTAGCAATTTCTAGAATGTCTTTTCTAAATACAACTATGACTACGCATAAGGTTCCAACATGTAAAGACACGTCAAAGATTAATGGAACTTCTTTCAGACCAAGATGTTGCTGTACAATAACTAGGTGTCCAGAACTAGATATTGGTAGCCACTCTGTTATCCCCTGAATGATTGCGAGAATCAAAATTTGAATCAAATCCATGAGATCCGATACTCCAGTGGCTTTTTGAGTTATTTTAATGATTTTGCTTGAAAAAAGATACTTTGAGATTTGAGGGAATAACTATTTCTCACCCATTGTTTTCATCCATTTAGCTGCGTCTCTCAGCGTTGGATTTGGGGTTACGTCAATGACTGGTATATCCAATGTGCCCATTCGGATAATCGGCTTGTATTCTGGCATTAGGGCATAGATTATGTCTTCCCAGTAGGTTATGCCATCCAAGAATTCTTTCATCACAGACTCCGTTGTAGGTGGCAAAAGGGAATAAGAGAATACCACGCCTTCAGCCCACTTAAGAACCATAGGTTCTCCAGTTCTGATAATCGTGGCTATAGTCGTGGATAAGGCTTCCACCGAAGGATATTTCGTATACTCCAGAAAGACCACTTCTTTAGGAGGCCGACAAACAATCTTGACCATCTGAAGGTTCTCCTTACAACTCTCCTATTGTAGAAAACTTCAAGTTTTTAACCTTTCTACCTTAATTTCTGACCGAAGCCAAATATTGAAGTGCTTGAACTATTCTTGCAGTTCGGTTTCAATTTAGCGCATTGAGAACTATAGTATCTCTTTGGGTTCTACTGTAGCGACTGTTTAAAACTCTGCAACCAAAATAAGCCCCGGGCGGGATTTGAACCCGCGACCAACAGCTCACTCTATGTAAGTATACGAGGCTGCCGCTCTACCGGTCTGAGCCACCGGGGCTCGCTATGAAGTGAGGAAACGCATATTTTTAAGACATTCGGACACATTAAGGCATAGAGGTCCTTTCTTGAGTTTAGTAGAGGAGCTTGGCGAACGAAAGATCATTGAAACCATTTTAAGACATTTAGACCTACCACCCAACATGCCCATTGCCTTCGGGGATGACGTATCAGCTGTAGATGTTGGGCATGGAAAACTTGCTGTGATAAAAACAGACATGCTTGTCGGCAAAACCGATGTTCCGTCTGGTATGAGTTTTTGGCAAGCCGCCCGCAAAGCAGTAGTCATGAATATAAGCGATCTCGCCGCAAAGGGAGTTCAACCCACCGCCATACTTGCTTCACTTGGAGTACCCACAGGCTTAACAAAAAGAGACATTGAAGAAATCGGCAAAGGACTAAACGCTGGAGCCCGAGAATACAACGCCTACGTTCTAGGCGGAGACACCAACGAAGCTTCAGACTTGATAATCAGTTGCACCGCCTTTGGAACCTGCAAGAAAACGTTTTTAATGAAACGAAGCGGTGCCAAGCCAAGCGACTTGGTAGCGGTAACAGGTTTCTTTGGAAAGCCACCCGCTGGCCTAAAAATCCTTCTTGAAAAGCTCTCAGTTCCTAAAGAATTGGAGAAAGTACTCGTTAACTCGGTTTTAATGCCGCAAGCCCGACTTGAGGAAGGTCTGGCTCTCGCTCAAACCAGAGCCGTAACCGCTTCCATCGACTCAAGCGACGGACTAGCATGGAGCCTACACGAAATCTCTCAAACCAGCAACATTGGTTTTTCTATCGACAATCTTCCCATTGCGAGAGAAGCGGAGGAATTCGCAAAAATCCACAATCTTAACCCCACGGAATTGTGTTTGTACGGTGGGGAAGAATACGAACTTGTCTTGACCATTAAGCCCAAGTTGTGGGAAAAAGCGAAAACCGCCGTACACAGTGTTGGAGGCTCCTTGATAAGAATCGGAAAAGCTACAAGAGAAAAAACGATACTTCTTAAGAGAAAGGAGAGAACAATTCCCATAGAAGCTAGAGGGTGGGAACACTTTAAACACTCTAAATCTAAAAACGTGAGCCTTGCGAAGTGATTTTCCATGGTCAAATCATATGATGTTGGCAGCTTACCCTTTTTCGATGATACAGAGAAGTTTTCAAAGGGTGCAGAACATTTTCTATCTCATCCAGAAGATGATTTCGCTAAATATTTCGAGGAAACAGTAGTCACAAGTTTCATTGATAAAGTCGAGGCTGGCATTGACATCCCAAATTATCCCCAGTTTAGAGATATGAACAAAATGTTTCTCAAAATGATCAACGGTGTAGAGCAGGTCAAAACTGGATATATGCAAACTAACGCTTTGTCTGTAAAGACCGAGAAGAGCCGCATACCCGAAGTGATAGCAATGAAAAAGAACTCTCAAGAAATATACGAGAAAATAGGGAAGCCTTATGAAACCAAAATTTGCGTCACAGGTCCCTACACCCTATCATCACTGCTCACATACCGAACTAGTGAAACATTCACCAGTTTGGGGAATTTGATTTCTCAAATCATTGAAAATAATGTTTTTAGTGAAAAGTACGGAAGGATCAGTCTGGTAACTGTTGATGAACCAATCTTTGGCTTATTAGATGATTCCCTAGTGGGGTATGGTTCTGATGGAAGAGAACACTTGAGAAAGGCTTGGGAATCCATCTTCCAAAAAATTGTCTCAAAAGGAGCACAGACATGTCTTCACTTACACAGCACAGCAGACAAACTATTCTGGGAAGTAGAGTCACTCAACATAATCGAGTCTCACGTTGATGACCCCCTCTACAGAATGAAGGAAAGCAAAGAACATCTAGAGTCAACCGACAAATTTCTGAAAGCCAGCATCTGCATCACAAACTTCGACAAACTAATTAGAGAACATGTGATTTCTGCTCACCAACAGAAACTGGACGAGTTGACTGTGAATCAAAGAGTTGCTGAAACATGGAAGAACATCCTTAACAAAAAATTGAAGCCTGAAATCTTTGTCGAGGAGATTCAGTTGATGAAGAAGCGTCTAATTAAACTCGTGAACCAATTTGGTGCAGAGCGGGTTCCTTACGCTGGACCGGAGTGTGGGCTGAAAGGATTTCCCACTTACGAGTGTGCCCTTGAATGTTTAAGGCGGGTTTCTAAGGCTGTGAAAAACGTATCAAATGAATATTAAACTCTAAATTCAGTATCTATCTATTTTTCATGAGTCCTTTGACAAGTTTCACAATACGCCTATTTGTCAGGCTGTAAAAGACCCATTTCCCTTCGCGCCTATCCTTCACCAACCCTGCAGTTTCTAATATACCTAAATGATGAGATGCTGTGGGCTGTGTCAAATCTAGTGCAACCATAATCTCGCAAACGCACATTTCTCGCACATCAAGAAGCACCAGAATTTTCAGTCTTGTTTTGTCAGCGAGTGCCTTGAACAAACGACTTTGCATTTTCACCACAGTTTCATCTGTTATTTCATGAACAAGTTGCCTAAGCTCTGAAGCGTACTCTGAAACATCTTCTGCCGGGCAGATTCCCGACTTCACTAAACGCTCAAGTCTTCTGCTTACCCTCGGTTTTTCTTTGAGAACCATTGTGTCATCATTTAGGAGTTATATCAAAATATTTAAATATGTTTTGATTCTTCTCTTCATATTCACAGACTTAAATATGTAGTTTCAAATTGACACCCAACAGTGAAGGAATAAGCATGGTTGAAGAAAGTCGCAAGCTTGGTATATTTGAGAAATATCTAACTCTATGGATTTTTATATGTATAGTAGTTGGATTGTTACTGGGCAGATTCTTTCCAGTCTTTGGTCAGTATTTGGACTCTTTGAAATTCGCTAAGTTGTCGATTCCAATTGGCATCTGCCTATTTTTCATGATGTACCCAACAGTGGTGGGCATAGCTTTTAGCGATATTAAGAAGGCTGTAAAGAAGCCAAAACCTATGCTTCTCACAATAATTGCGAATTGGGTCATCGCCCCACCGTTAATGACGCTTTATGCAAACCTGATCCTTCAAGGAAATCCTCAGTACATTGCTGGAGTTATACTTCTCGGCATGTCTCCTTGTACAGCTATGGTCATGTGGTGGATCATGCTAGCCAAAGGAGACCTCGCTCAAGGATTAATAAACACAACCATCAACGCGTTATTGATGCTAATTCTTTACGCACCTCAATCAGCATTCTATCTAGGCGTAAGCGGTATACCTGTACCATGGGATCTGATTGCCATGAGCGTAATCGTTTTCATAGCCTTTCCTGTATCCTTAGGGGCAGTTTCCAGAAAGTTACTAATAGGAAGAAGGGGAAAAGAGTGGTTTGACTCCGTTTATCTTGAACTTGTGCGTAAAATATCCATCATTGCGTTGTTGCTCACTCTAATTGTAATGTTTTCCCTTCAAGGAGAGATAATCCTCAGCGATCCGCTTCTTGTGGCTTACCTTGCCGCTCCAAATCTACTCCATTACATCACAATGATTGCCATAACTTACACAACCTCTTGGCTGTCAAATTGGGACTATGCAACATCAATAGACACTACTCTCATTGGTTCAAGTAGCCACTTTGAAGTGGCCATCGCAGTTGCAACAACTCTTTATGGACTTGATTCAGGCGCCGCCCTAGCTACAGTGATAGGACCTCTAATGGAAGTTCCATTAATGCTGTCTCTCGTAAGGTTTGGTCTACGAACACGCTATCTGTTTCCAAGGAAAACAAAAGGAAATTTTCGACGCTCCATACATCGGAAGGCTTATAAGTATCGATGTTGATATCGAATTTGATATCGATGATGATGAATGATATGGGAAGTGATTGAGTGCATCATCCTCATCCTTTTGGGCGCTGGGAGAGACATATGGCGGCTGTTCCTAAGGGTTTCTTAAGATATTATGTGTTGAGATTGCTTAACGAAAAGCCTATGTCAGGTTCAGAGATCATGAGTGAAATCGAGAAGCGAACCGACGGACATTGGAAACCAAGTCCAGGCTCCATCTACCCTCTCATAGCGTGGCTACAGGACAAAGGATACACTAAAGAAGCCTCAGAAAAAGAAGCTGGAATAAAACGTTATATCCTCACAGATCAAGGCAAAGCCCTTCTTAAAGAACACGTTGAGAGAAAAGAAGAACTTCGAAGAAAATTTGGATTCTTTATGCCTCCATTCCTTGGGCTCCCTTGGTTTAACCACTATCCCAAAAAAACCCGCGAACTTGTTGAAGCTGGGAAGAATCTGGCTAGGGCGGGGTGGAACCTTCTGGATAGTCTCCGTGAAAAGTATTCAGAAGAAGCAATCACCGAAGCCAAAGAGATCATGGAGCGAGCTGCTGAAAAAATAGATGAAATAGCGAAGAAGTTAAAAGATTGATAAAGGTTAGACAATCGCTTCAAATTACTCGAGAGGTGAAAGAGTGCCAGTTATTGAAGCTAATAACCTTACGAAGCATTTCGGAAAGCTCGTAGCCGTAGACCATGTATCGTTCTCAGTGGAAGAAAGCGAGATATTCGGTTTTCTGGGTCCTAATGGTGCTGGAAAGACCACGACGATTAACATGCTTACAACTTTGATGGATCCTACTGATGGGTCTGCCAAGGTGGGTGGTTTTGATGTTTCAAAGGAAGATGGCAAGGTAAGGGAGGTTGTTGGTTTAGTGCCGCAAGAGCTGACGGTTGATGAAGACCTTACGGGCATGGAGAACATGATGCTTCAGGCAAGGCTTTATCACATTCCAACTAAGGTTGCTAAGGAAAGGATCAAGGAGGCTTTGAGTCTTGTTGGTTTGACTGATGCTGCGAATAGAAAGGTCGAAACGTATTCTGGGGGTATGCGTAAGCGACTTGAACTTGCTGAGGGGTTGATTCATTATCCAAAAGTGCTTTTTCTTGATGAGCCTACTTTGGGGTTGGATGTTCAGACTCGTGTGGCTATCTGGGATTACATAAAGAAACTGAGAGATGAACAGAAAATTACGATGTTCTTGACGACTCATTACATGGAGGAGGCGGATGCTCTCTGTGATCGTGTTGCCATTATAGATCTTGGGAAGATTGTGGCTTTGGATACTCCTCGAAATCTCAAAGATAGCTTAGGAGGAGATATAGTAGAATTGGAGTTTAATGAAGGTTCGGATGACAAAACTGAGATGTTAGGGTCTTTGCCTAGGGTGAAGGACGTTAAAAGAGTTGGTGCTGTCTTTAGAGTTAAGGTTTCCAAGGGGGAGGAAGCTCTTCCGGAGATAATGGAAGGCTTGCTCAAGAAGAATCTAAGGTTACGTAAGGTTTCATTGGTTAAGCCGACTCTTGATCAGGTCTATTTGGAGTATACAGGGCGTTCGTTGCGGGAGGCTCAGGGTGAGAGAGGGGATGCTTTTAAGAGGCATATGATGTTGAGGCGGATTAGGGGATGATAGAGGAAACAGTTGCGTTGACTAGAAGGGAGGTTAAGAAGTGGCTGAAGAATCCTTTCTTGCTTTTCATGATGATTATTCAGCCAATTGTTTGGATGGGTTTGTTTGGAAAAGCCTTAAACCTTACTGGACTTGTTGCGCTTCCGCCTGACTTGGTGAGTCAATTTCCGCAAACTGTCCGAGACCAGATAGCGACCATGTTGAATCAGATGATGTATGAAACGTTTGGTGGGACAACAGATTATTTTACGTATATGGCTGCGGGGATGCTGGCGGTTAATGTGTTGTTCACTGCTATGTTTAGTGGTATGTCTGTGGTTTGGGATCGAAGATTTGGATTCTTGAATAAGCTTCTTGTTGCTCCGATCCCTAGGGGGTCAATTGTGTTGGCGAAGGTGAGTTCCAGCGTAATTAGGGGCTTGTTTCAAGGACTGCTTATTTTCAGCATTGCTTTTGCTTTTGGACTGCAAGTTGGAGATGCTTTCGGAGTCTTGGATTTCTTTGGAGTGCTAGCGGCTCTGTTTCTGTTGAGCTTGGGGCTTACATCCATGTTCTTGGCGATCACGATGCATATTAAGGATCATCAAACATTGATGGCTGTTGCGAATCTGCTGAATCTACCTTTAATGTTTGCTAGTAACGCTTTGTTTCCGATAAGACAGATGCCCGAGTGGCTTCAGACGGTTGCTAACTTTAATCCGATCTCATATGCGGCAGATGCAGTAAGAGCCTTCATTCTTCACTCTAACGCGGGACTTGATGTTGCTAAGGTTACTATGGATTTCCAGTTCATGATCGGTTTTGCATTAGTCTTTACGTTAGCAGGAATGATAATTGCACGTAAAGGACTAAGAAAAGGATAGTTCTATTCTAGTTCGAACAGAGAATTTCTTTCTTAAATTTCAACTCCTCCACTTTTTCATTTAGGGCATGCATGGGTGCACATCAAGTTCAATTGACCAAAACTATTGTAGGTTCGTGTGCACTAGTCCTTTTTCTAGATTTGGCCATTTAGGTTCAAGCGGGTACACAAATCATAAAAGCTCTGAATGCTTAAGCTAATTAATGACACAAAATGTGTAGTCATCCGAATAATCCTCAATGTGTTGAGAGCCTAGAGCAAAAAGAATACCAATTTTTCCTTGAAAGAATACCCAAATCCTTGGGAGTAGGCTATTTTCGGTTTTTTGCATTCCTAACAGTAGTGATTGAAGTCTGTCGTTTTTTGGTAGACTATGTAACAATAGTATGGCAACTTGGTCTCTCAACTGATAAGCTTATAGCTTATTGGATTGATTATTGGCTATGCTTTTTGTGGCCAATCTGCATGCTTTTGACGTATTATTCTATGGAGTATCTGAGGAACTGCACTCTGCGTACACTTGAGAAAATCCGATTTCGTTTGAAAGAATATCCTGTCTATGCGCTTAAGGGAGTCTACCGTGGTCGATTCCAGCATTTCTTCCCATTTGCCTTCATCTTGATATGTCTCTCTTGGTTCGTCTATGTTTGGGTTTCTAACAAAGGACATATGATTGGTTCCGTATGTGTTGAAACGCGTGAGATACCATTAAAATTCCTTTTTACAGTCATATATATCACTTATAGTTGGGTGATAGGTGGCTACTTCAGTCATGCTTGCATAGGTATCATTCCCATAAGTTGTGCAACGTCTAGACGAGTTGAGCATATCGATGTATTTAGCTTTGATCGAGCTGGTGGGCTTAGTGTGATGGGTTCCCTAGCAATGAAGGCTGCTGTATTATACATTTTTTCGGTCTCGTTCATGTTCCCAGGTTGGATCTTCTCCCCAGACCTCTCTCTGAACCTATTCCGAATAGACTTTCTTCTTTTATTGGGGGTTCTTTCAGGCCTAGTTATGATTGAATTTGGACTCTTTCTTCTACCGATGGGATTCTTTCGTAGTAAGATGAAAACGGTTAAGGAAAAGCATTTACTTGAGCTTGACTCTGAGATTGCTGATTTCTACAGTCATCTTACAGAAAACACAACCTCAAAAAGGGACAGTAGGGGAATCGAAGGCATAATTGCACTTCGTCAACTAGCTGAATCCATGCACGAGTATCCATTTAACCTTAGCATGCTTGCCAAGGTAAGCAGTTCTGCAATTCTTCCATTATTAATCGTCGTGCTCCAAAAAGTGGTTGAACTCGGATTAGGTAGATCTTGAACAGCAAAACTGTTCAAATAAGCGCGCTTGGGTTGCCAGTTCAAAGATCTAGGCTAGAACGCATCCTGTCTAGGTTTAAAATAGTCCATTTGTGATTTCATAATAGTATCATCGGCGCGACATGTCAAAGGAATACAATAACAGGTGTATAATCCAGAATCTAGTCTCTTTTGTTGAACTCCCTTATTGCTCTTTTTAGAACTTCGAACCATTCTAAATCTCCAAATTTTATTCCAGCATAGAACCCTGCAGCTTCAACCATACCACAACGATCACAGATAGGTTTTGCTTTTTCTCCAGCCATACAACATGGCAATTTTCTTTTTCCTCGATGATCCAGAGATATGGTTACCCACGCAGGGCACTCCTTAGTCCATATATTAGATCTAAACACCTCTAACTGTTTTTCCGTGTTTAGAAAAGAGGACGGATATTTTGCCTTCAATTTCAATAGTTTGTCAATTACTTCATTTCTCATTTTGCCAAATGGTATCCACAACTCGTCATCATAGCTAAAAGGCGTATGAAACTGAAAACTCATCATCGTTGCTAACCCGTGCCACTCCTCAACAAATCTTTCAACATACTTGCAGTTGACTGTATTCAAGGTAGTATTAGTATAAAAAGGGCCGTCATACTCCTTAACATTTTGCTTCACTTTTGCATACACTCCCTTGCCCCTAATCCAATCATGAACCTCCTCTGTCCCATCAACTGAAACGTAATACCCTCCAGCTTTAGAAAAGTGTACTAGAGGTATTGTACCATTAGTGACGATGAAAATTTTGTGAGGCATTTCCTCAGTAAAAACTTCTATCACATCGGGTCTCAACAATGGTTCTCCACCTGTAAGAGCTACATGAAAAATATGATTCTTCTTAAAATTTTCATGTATCACTGTTCGCCATTCATCTGAAGATAATTCTTCACCCTCCCGGTAACCTTTCCACCAATAGCAGTGTTTGCATCTAAGATTGCATTTGTTGGTTATATCTGCAGAACCATATATTGGAATTTTAGCATCGAAATATTTTATTTGGACGATTTTTTTCGCAAGGTGGACATAATCTCTAAATGGTGTTTGATCAATAAACAAAGCGTCAGGTACTAATCCTAATATGGCGCGAATAGCCTTTGTCAGTTGTCCCATAAAAAGAAATCTTAGATTCATGATATAAATACTTTAGCAAAAAATGCGCGCGCACAAGTGGTTAAACCTACCATTTGCTATTATCATTGGGACAAGTAGCGCTGTTATCGCACAAGCAGCAACTTTTCATGGTCAAGTCATTCACTCGTACGATATGTTTAGACTGATATACTAATTAAGTTATGAAACATTTGAGCAGAATTCCTATGTCCCAAAATGTATTTGCAGTTTGCTGGTTATGTTTTTGATTATCTTTCGATAGGCTCAAAGAATTCCTTATTTCTCTGTTCTGTTTTCCGTAACGATACACTATTCTAGGAGAAGATTTGTTCCTTTTTGGCGATATTCTTAACGTTGGCACTCTTTGATGCATTGCATACCAACCCATTTCTCAAGCATTCTGTTGTTTGATAGCGATGAAAACCATGCCACAAAACGCATGCTCTCAGCCAAAGAAACTCTCTTATCAAAAACTACACAAACCCAGAACTGCATCACATTTTGATTAAAGAGACTATTAAGGGGAAGTTTAGATTTTGTTGTTTTCTCTTTTGCTGAAATATATGACGTTACGATCTTCTACGTAACCGCATTTCTTGAATAACTCCATTGAACCACTGTTGTAGTCTTCAATTAGAGCGCAGATTATCTTAGCTCCCTTCTTCTTCAACACTTTTTCAGCTTCTAATATTAGCGTCTTGGCGACTCCTCTTCGCTGATATGTTGGATCTACTGCGAGACGGTTGACCCAGCCCTTCCTCAAATCCCAACTCGCAATAACGGTGCCTACTAGTCTGTTTCCTTCATAAGCTCCTATGAAGAAGTCAGGATTCACCTCCATCTCAAAAGCAATAGACGTCCTGCTGTCACGCCCTTCAGGCTTGTAAGGCAAGGATGCTCGATTCCACAACTCAACAATGTCATCATAGTCATGAATGGTTAACCTACGAACCCACATGAAATCACCTAAAACTTGACAAACGCATTATCCTCACATACAAACCTATATTGAAAATGCTTTTCATAATCTTATCACTTTCCATCATGGTCTTGAAATCTAACAGAATCTCAAACGGCGCCTATTTCAAAATCAGAAGGCTAAAACTAAAGTTCTTCAGTGCACTTGACAAAAAAATTCTAATTTCCTGTAAAATTATATTCTTTTTCCATTTGTAATTTGTAAAATTGTAAAACTCACAGACATTAGACACAGATGAAGAGATCTCTAGACTCTAACCCAACCTTTTCCATCGCAAGAAACGCGCGAGTGATCCTCAGCGAAATGGCATTGGAAGTAGATTAGACTCCAAACAAGTTTTTATTCCAAATCGAGATAATTAAGACAGGTGGTATTGTGAGAGACGAGATCAGAGGAGAGAGAGCACATATCAAATTGTCACTGACTAGAAATCTGTTGGTAAGGAGGTGAACATGTGAAAAAAGAAAAAGAACTTGAGTGGTGGAAACATCCGACAGCGAAGACGAAGAGTAAAGTTGGATATGTTCAAGTTGGAGACACGATATTTGCCATATACACCGGTAAAGATGGACACGATCTCGTCAAGTGGGATCTAACAACAGGAAACTTCAAGTTCATTGAACGAAAGGTCTCACTTGCCATGGCTACGACAAAGATGGCAGACCTAGCAAAAACGACAAAATGATGACTTCGTGCGCGCATTAAGAGAATGCTATGAATCTTGAGATGTTATCGACGGATAAAGTGCAGCAGTAAGCTAATGACGCTGACGAGTATCAAGATCGGTGATGTGACAAAGACGAATCCGTTTCTTCTGTAGACGTAGAGCAAAAACCATGGTATCTTTTCCAGGTCGACTTCTGTAAAGAATCTTCCTATGATAGGAATCAGAACGAATGCAATGCCTATCAAAATGAGTGAGATCCCAAGGAGAATGAAGGATTTTTCAAATTGCATATGTCTCGATACCTCCTTGTACGTAACCTTCAGTACTACTCTTATGTACGCACATACACTTCAGTTTTACAATTTACAATTACAAAGATAAGTAATTCTTGTAAAATCATATCTTTATTATATTTGTAATTTGTAAAATGTCAAAACTCTCTGATGGAGGTCAGCAGAATGAGGATTGCAACGTACAGGGAACTTCAATCAAAGGATGAACTTCTTCCATTGTTTCAACATGCCTTTTGGTGGCCTTTCAATCCAAAGGAATTCGAGAAAACAATCAAATCAGACCCAAGACTGCAGAAAAGTCCAGTTGGCTATGCTGCCATAAAGAACAACCGTTTAGTTGGCTTTGTGGGTGTTATGGATATAGTGACACGGACGATCCAAGGCTCAGAAGAAAAGGTGGGCGGAATCTGGGGAGTAGTCACGCATCCAGCCCATGCAAGAAAAGGAATCTCTACAGCTCTAATGCAAAAGAGCCATGAGTATTTCAAAGAAAAGGGCTACAAATTCTCTCTTCTGAACACCAGCAAATCTCTCATAGCCTACGGATTCTATCAGAAACTCAGCTACAGAGATGTGATGGGCTATACAGGCACCTACAAGGTCATCAAGAAAAAGAGCAGGAAGACAACGAAAAAGAGTGGTGGCAGTAGTAAGTTAGACTGGAACAGGGTCTTTGAAATATTCAACCAAGCCACGCAAGATAAGACAGGTTTCGTCATCAGAGATACACAATACGGGAAGATGCTTGAAACACGCAAGAGAATTCAGCGAGGAAAATCAATAGTCACAAACAAAGGCTACGCTCTTTTGAAGGAGGATGGAGGAAATGTGGCTGTTCAAGAAATCATAGCCTTGACGAAAGAGGAAATCAGCAGACTCATCCCCCAGATAGAAGGCGAAGCTAAGAAAACTGTTATCGCTGAAGCAGTTCGAGACGCCGACTTGCAGAAAGCCTATTTATCACGTGGATTCATGATCCTAGAAGATAGTTACGAGGTGTTGATGTCCAAATCTCTAACAAGCGCGTCGTTCAGGGAAGTCTACGGCAATAAATTCTATGCCGCAGCTACAGATTACTTCTAGCGAGTGCATATGGAATACGTGAAACGCGCACATATCTTATAATGATTCCTTTATCTACTCCAGCGGTTTAGCGACAGCCATTATTCTGAAGGTGTTCTTCTCAGGTTTCTTGAATCCCACTTTGTTCTCAATATCCCAATCGTAGGCAGAGATCAGTTCAAAATCGTTTTCATTGAGATAATGCTGCATTTCAGCAAGAGTATAACATCGTATTGAGTGTCTCTCCATAAAATCATCAACTAGTCTCTCATTTTGGAGTACAATTACATGCATGTCTATGTCCAAATTGTTTGTCTCAGAGTTGAAGTTCGACTCTGACATGCGATACAAAGTCACATTCTCCCCCTGTCTCTTCATCCAGCTTTTGTGTGGAGTCGGTTTCAAGCCTCCAACACTCCAGAACTCGAAAAGGAATAGACCATCCTCATTCAGATGGCGTGCTAGACCATTGAATAGCCGTGTCAGATCATTGTTGGTGAGAAGGTAGCCAAATCCTCCGAACATGCAGATTGCACAATCAAACTTATCCTTCAGCTTGATCTCCCTCATGTCCTGAACGAAGAAGTATGCTTTAATCTTCGCTTCCTTTGCCTTCTCTTTTGCCTTCTCAATGACAACATCTGACTGATCAATTCCTGTAACCTGGTAACCTCGATTTGCAAGTATCAATGCATGAGAACCTGTTCCACAACCAAGGTCCAGAATCCTTCTTGGCTTGTCTTCACAGAATTTCTCTGTGACCTTTTCGATGAAGTCGCATTCTGCTTTGTAGTCTGGAAATTCACTGTACATTAGATCGTAGTACTCACCGAATTTCTGAAATACGCTCAACAGAGCCACCAAACACGACAACTTGTTATGGAGGTATTTAATGTTTGCACGTGTGCCTTGATGCACAGAAGCATTCACTGTGGGTGGGGGAAAGGGTCTAAGGGGAAACTGCGCTTCGGGGGTTTCCCCTTCAATAGCTAATGA
The DNA here is from genome assembly GCA_964503065.1 of uncultured Candidatus Bathyarchaeia archaeon. Classification (GTDB taxonomy): domain Archaea; phylum Thermoproteota; class Bathyarchaeia; order Bathyarchaeales; family Bathyarchaeaceae; genus JAOUKN01. The sequence goes on along the minus strand of CAZCYX010000019.1, from coordinate 1,425 downwards.
ATACGCGATAGTTTATTTTCTAGGTTCAGACATCTGTTAATGAAGAGAAGATGATAAGACGAAAAGTGTTCATCCTTTCTGTTCTGATTGTGGTTCTTATTATAGTTGGCATGATTGCTTGGGCTCCTTGGATTACAGAAGAGTATGCTTATGCAAGGGTCATGGAACATCTTGGTGGACCAGACACATTGTTCAATTACACTGGTGAGACTATGCCGTTGAGGGATGTGCCTAAGTCATTCAAGAAACTTCCCTTTGTTTCTCTTGTCTATTTTCCTGGTGAAGCAATGTTTATAGTAACCTTCTATGGAGGAGTAATCTAAAAACGATTCTAGTTTTCTAATTTCTAATTCTAAATTAAGTAAAAATTTAGAAATTCTATTTTTTTCTCTCCGCTTAGAATTTAGAAATTAGAAATTCAATTGTTACCTAAGAAATGTGATAGTATAAACAATGATAATGTTGAGAAGTGGTTCTTTAATAGGGCGGATGAAGAGAACTGGGAGATTGAAAAGAGTCTGGCTTATTTATTGAGAGGCTGGAGAGAACATAGAGTTTGCAAAGAACAAAGAGATTGGAAGGAGGTAGACTTGAGCCTTCGCGCTCGTTAAAGATGCTAGCAGAAATTGTGTGTAAGGGATTGAAGCGACAGACATGATTTATGATGCAGTTTTTACAGGCAGCCAAACTTTTTACCTGTGCACTAAGACGGGTTGTTACAGTTCCATTTCAGATGCTGGTAATTTGGAGGATGAACTTGGACGAGGAAGGGTAGCCAGAACACAACATGGAGAAATTGCGTGAAGTGCTATACTCATAATTTATAATCCATAAACAATTTTAGACTTTTGTTCCAAGAATATGACAAGAGGAACCTCTGTGCCTATAGATAAAGAGGAATTTGAAAAGGTTTCCAAAAGTCTGGAAAAGGAGATAATTTCTTTTTTGAATAAACATAAGGAAAAGGCTTTCACGTCCGATGAAATAATGAAGTCTACAAATTTCAAAGCGGATTTTGACTTGCCCGAGACTACGAAAATTTCTACTTTTGTTGTGGCCAATTTTGTTGCAGTTCTCCATGATTTGGTGAGGAAAGGAAAGATTGAAAGAAAAGTTGTTAACAATCGAATGTATTTTATTGCGCGCGCATTTCTTAGAAAATCTGTTTGACTCTATCTTAGAATTTGGAGATCAGAATAGCGCGAAGGGATCAGACTTATAACATTGAACTTCCCCTCGCATACCCTCGGATGCGAATGCAAAATGACTCATAAACGAAACATCGTATTGTATCTAGACACTGACCTCATCAAAAAGTCGAGAGAATTAGGTTTCAATCTTTCTAAAACATTTGAAAATCACTTAAAACAGCTATTAACACAATTTTCACACGTTTATTCGCAAAACAACTGTCCAAACGGCATA